>JAHEKJ010000038.1 GCA_024638385.1 Gammaproteobacteria bacterium
CAATGACGAGCAGTTACCGGGTCAGGGGGTGTTGCGGGGGATCAGCAATTCGATAGTCTGGAAGACGGCGAGGGCGAGGAACAGGATGATGACGAAGAACACGAGGGTGCGCTGCTCGAAGGTTTCGCCGCGCCATTGTTCGATCTGCACGAGGATCCAGTCGGACAGGAAATACAGCGTCACGCCGACCAGCATGTAGTAGACCAGTTCCATCACATGCCCTCTGGCCGGTAGGCGTGAAACGCGAGCAGGTAGACGATCACGCCCGACACCGACACGTACAGCCACAGCGGCAGCGCCCAGCGCGCGACCCGCGGGTGCCAGGCGAAGTTGCCGCGCGCGGCGAAGTAGACGGTGGCGAGCACCAGCGGCACGATCACGCCGGCGAGCAGGATGTGCGACCACAGCAGGGTGAAGTAGACCGGCCGGATCCAGCCCTGCCCGGCGAACGGCATGTAGCCGACCTTCGCGTGGTAGGTCAGGTAGGACATCAGGAACACGCTCGAGACGATCAGCGTCGCGATCATCGTGTTGCGGTGCGCGCTGCGCCGCCGGCCGCGAATGAACACGTAGCCAAGCGCAAGCAGCGCGGCCGCGACTGCGTTCAGCACCGCCTGGAATGGCGGCATGTACGGGATCAGCGAATCGATCGTCATGCGGCATCGACCCGAACGGTTATCGGTAGGTCGCGGTTCAACGGAATGGATCCTCCGAAGGCGTAATCTCATTTGCAGGCATTGTAATTCCCGGCCGGTTCGCTAATCGCTCGTTGCTCGACCCGGTCGTGCTTCCCGCCGCCCAGGATGCCGATTCGTGCGCCATGCTTCAATGGCTGGTGCCCTCCGAGCGCGTGATCTTGTTGTAGACGTTGTACTTGCCGACCGGCTTGTTCATCGGGATGCGCGTGACTTCCTCGAGCGTGTCGCCGTCGTAGACGACGACCGCGCCGTCGCGATCCCACACGCTCAGCAGCGCGTAGCGGCCGTCGCGCGTGAACTCGACATGCGCCGCGGTCTTGCCCGGCGCCGGGCGCAGCGTGCGCACGATCTCGAGGCTTTGCTTGTCGATCACGTGCACCGCGTCGCGGTCGGGGCCGAAGAACACGTCGACCCAGGCGTAGCGCGAGTGCTCGTGGCTGCGCATGAAAAAACCGGGGCCGAGCGTGTCGATCTGCCTGATCACTTTCCAGTCCTGCATGTCGATGACGCTGACCGTGCCGTCCTCGAGGTTCGGCGACGCCATCACGCGGCGGCCGTCGCGCAGCCAGCTGATGCCGGAGCCGAGGTGCGGCATGCCGGCGAGGTCGAGGTCCGCGATCTTGCGCCCGACCAGCAGGTTGACGACCTGGCCCTTGCGTTCGCCGCGCGACGCGCCGATGAGGTGGTGGTAGGGCGGGTCGAAGAAGAAGTCGTCGAGGTAGTCGTCGAGCGCGATGCGCCGCACCGGGAAGCGGCCCTCCTCGGCGAGCCCTTCCTTGTACCGGTAGTCGTGCACGTAGCCGCTGAACACCGGCGGCGGGTCGTCGAGGTAGCTGATTTCCCAGACTTCTTTCAGATCCTTCAGCGCGACGATGAAGCTGTCGCGCGGCGGCGCGGTATAGACCGCGCTGACGCGCGAAGCCCGTTCGCCGTCGCGGTCGGCGACGGGGATGAGCTCGATGAGCGCGAGGTCGCGCGCGTCGAGGATCACGAGCGTGTGCGGCAGGTAGTTGCCGACGATGACGTAGCGGTCGTCGGCCGACACCGCGGCGTTGCGCGTGTTGATACCGACGCGCACCTCGGCGACCTTGTCGAGGCGATACAGGTCGTACTTCGTGATCCAGCCGTCGCGCGACGCGAAGTAGACGTAGCGGCCGTCCGACGAATACTTCGGCCCGCCGTGCAGCGCGTGGCGCGACTTGAAGCGGTGGATGCGCGCGAAAGTATCGCCATCCAGCACCGAGACGTGGTGGTCGCCGGCCTCGACGACGAGAAACAGGTTCAGCCGGTCGGCGCTGTACACCGGGCCGAGCGCGGCCGCGCCGGGCTCGAGCAGGGCGGGGTTCAGGATCGCGTGGCTCGCGTGAATCGCGCCCGCGTCCCAGGTCGGAGCGACCGCCGGCGGCGTGTAGATGTAGTCGACCAGCGACGCGATCGCGGCGGCCGCGAGCCTGTCGCCGAAGGCCGGCATCTGCGTCGCGGGACGACCGTGCGTGATCGCGTCGCGCGCGGTGTCCCGCTTGAGCCGCTTGAGGTTGCCCGGCAGCAGCGCCGGACCGCTGATCCCGAGCCGGTCGGCGCCGTGGCAGGCGGCGCAGTGCTGCCGGTAGAGCTCGTCCGCGCCGTGCTTCGCGCGCGCTGTCGCGATATTTGCGTCACTGCCGGGCGTAGCCGACAACGCGTCATTGCGAGGCGTGTTGTTCCCTTCGTCATTGCGGGGCGCGCAAGCGCCGAAGCAATCTTCGGAAACTTGCCCGGTCCCGGGAGATTGCTTCGCTGCGCTCGCAATGACGCCGTTTTTCGCGTCATTGCGAGGAGGCGCAGCCGACGAAGCAATCTCCGGGGGCACACCCGATCCGGCGAGATTGCTCGCGGCGATCGCGTCGCCCGCCGCGATGGCGAGAACCAGAACAGACAGGATTTTCAGGGGCGAGGTGGGCATCGGCGAGCGTAATGATACAGGCCGGGGTCGATCGAAACGAGCGGAGCGGGCGCGATTTGCGCGCCCGCCCGCAGGAGAGGTTTAATAAACGTCGTTGACGGTGTTGAAGACGTTGAACTTGCCGGTCGGCGTGATCAGCTTCTCGTGCTTGATCACCTTCTTCAGCTTCAGCGTCTTGTCGTCGACGATGACCAGCGCGGACTCCTGTTCCTTGCCGCTCCAGACCGAGAACCAGACTTCGTCGCCGGCCTTGTTGTATTCGGGCTGCACGACGCGCTTGGGTCCCTCGCCGAGCTTCGCCCACTCGGCGATCGGCAGCACCTTGTAACCCTTGTCGAGATTATCGATGTCGAACACCGCGATCGACTGGCTGATCTTCTCCGACGGGTTAAGCGGCGTGTCGACGTAGAGGTGCTTCGACTTCGGGTGCGTCTTGATGAACAGCGAACCGCCACCCTGGCCCTTGAGCACCTCGACGACCTTCCACGCGTGCTGCGGGTGACCCTTCGGGTCGGTGCCGATCAGCGTGATCTTGTTGTTGCCGAGCGCGCTGGTGCCCCACACCGGGCCGTATTGCTTGTGCACGAAGTTGGCGCCGCGTCCCGGGTGCGGGATCTTGTCGACGTCGATCATTGCGGTGAGCTTGCGCTCGCGCGAGTCGACCACGGCGATCTTGTCGGACTGGTTGGCGGCAGTCAGGAAGTAGCGGTGGGTCGCATCCCAGCCGCCGTCATGCAGGAAGCGCGCGGCCGGAATCGTCGTCACCGACAGGTTGTCGATGTCCTCGTAGTTGACCAGCAGGATCTTGCCGGTCTCCTTGACGTTGACGATGAACTCCGGGTGCTCGTGCGACGCGACGATCGCGGCGACGCGCGGCTCGGGATGGTAATCCTGGGTATCGACGGTCATACCGCGCGTGGAGACGATGGTTTTGGGTTCCAGCGTATTGCCGTCCATGATCACGTACTGCGGCGGCCAGTAGGAGCCGGCGATCGCGAACTTGTCCTCGAAGCCCTTGTACTTGGAGGTTTCGACCGAGCGCGCCTCGAGGCCGATCTTGATCTCGGCAACGTTGTCGGGCTTTTCCATCCACATGTCGATCAGGTTCACCTTGGCGTCGCGGCCGACGACGAACAGGTAGCGCCCGGAAGCCGACATGCGCGAGATATGCACCGCGTAGCCGGTATTGACGATGTTGATGATGTCCTTGCTGTCGCCGTCGATCAGCGCGACCTGGCCGGTGTCGCGCAGCGTCACCGAGAACAGGTTGTCGATATCGTACTTGTTCATCTTTTTCTTCGGCCGGTCCTTCGGGTCGACCAGCAGCTTCCAGCTACCGCGCATCTCGGCCATACCCCACTCGGGCGGCGTCGGCGGCTCGTGCTGCAGGTAGCGCGCCATCATGTCGACCTCGGCCTCGTTCATCTCGCCCGACGAGCCCCAGTTCGGCATGCCGGCCGGCGAGCCGTAGGTGATGAAGGTTTTCAGGTAGACGCTGCCGCGCGCGCGCGTGATGTCGGTGGTCAGCGGCTTGCCGGTCGCGCCCTTGCGCAGTACGCCGTGGCAGCCGGCACAGCGCTCGAAGTAGACCTGCTTGGCGATGTTGAATTCATCGACCGTCATCGGCGGCCCCTCGGTGTCGATCATTTCCTTGATCGTGGTCGGATCGATGCCGGAAGGCGCCCCCTGGTAGCGGGTTTCGGCTTCTTCCTCGGCCTTGCCGAAGGCTTGCGCAGCGGTAAACAGCGACAGCACGAGGATGGCGAACAACGAGGTTCGGCGGTTGGTTCTGGACGACGGATTCACGGCTTTCACCCACGGGTTTGGAATTGTGAAAGCAGTATAAAAACAGGGGGCTCCGGACCTCCTTGACCTTGGTCAATTACCCCATTTGATGTCCGGGATTCATTCTCGATCTATCCGTCGGGCCGCCGTGACCCGAGCCGGGCTTCGCCCGGATGATGGGAGGAGTGTCCGCACTATGGATCCCGGCCGGGCCGCGCAGGCTTGCGCCGGGATGACGGGCGAGTGGCGGTACGGCGGCCAGCGACCGGGCGCCGGATCGCGCAGACTATTCTGCCAGAATCAGGAAATCCGCGCCGGGGACGCCGAGCGCCCCGGAGCGGTGACGAAAATACGTCGGTTTACTTCAGGCTGGCGTAGTAGGCCGCCAGATTTTCGATGTCGCCATCCGATAGCCCGGCCGACATCGGCGCCATCATCGGATCGGCGCGCTGACCGTCGCGGAACGCCTTCATCTGCTTGACGAGGTAGCCTTCTTTCTGGCCGGCCAGGTTCGGCCACAGGTCGTTCGGGCTGATGCCGTTGGCGCCGTGGCAGGCGGCGCAGGTCGCGGACTTGGCCTTGCCGGCGGCGGCGTCGCCGGCGATTGCGCCGCCGGGCAGCGCGAGCGCGGCGAAAACCAGCGGAAGCAGTAATTTTCTCATGAGTGCCTCTTCGGATTGTCGTTGCATGCAATGTCGCATGCTAGTTTATTGTCAGCCACCCGCGCCTTGACCTGGATCAGGTCGGCGCACCATGGCACGGTCCGGGATTGTAACCGGTCGCGGGGTCGTTCGACAGCGCGGGGGAGCGGCGACTACTGCGGGATCGTCGACGAGAACGGGTCCTGCTCCTTGTCCTTGTCTTTGTCCTTGTCGGTCTCGAACTGGGTGCTGTCGGGCGACGACAGTTGCTGCTTGACGCGGGCGATGAAGGCGTCGGTGGAATTGCGCGGCGCCTCTTCCTGCTTTCCACCGCCATTCGGCGGCGGCATGACGACCGTCTGGATGAACGGGTCGTCGTCGTCGACGGGCTCGGGTTTGGCGTCGGCGGGCGGCGCGTCGGGCCTGGCCTTCGCTCCGGACTCGGAAGTCAGATCGAAATCGACCGGCGGTTTGGGCGGAATCACGTCGGGTTTGGCGGGTATTCGGGCAGGAGTTTCGGGCGCGGCTTTCGCGCGCGGTGCGCTGGGCTCGGGCTCGGCGGCGGCCATGTCCGACTCGTCGGGCAGTGGCTGGTTGAATACCTCGGGATCGGGCGCCGGGATCTCGCTGGTCAGGCCCGGATCCGCGCCACCGCCGCTCGGCGCCGACGCGAACGGCGACTGGTCGAAGGCGGCCTTGGCGGTCGGCCGACGTCCGCTGGCCGGGACGCCGGAATCCGCGGCGGGCGACCTCGGTGCCGCCGCGAACGGCGAGGGCTTGTCGAATTCGGCCTTTTGCGCGGGCTCGACTGCGGCGGTTTCGCCGGTCGGCGTGGTCGGCCCCGACGCAAACGGTGATGGCTGTTTGAATGCAGACTCGGGTGCCGGCTCGGGCTGCGGTGGTTCGGTTCTGGCCGCGGGCGGTTCGGGTTCGGGCGCGGGCGGTTCCGGGGCCGCCGCGGCCGGTTCGGCCTTCGGCTCGGGCGCTGCCTCCCGCGGCGCGGTCACGGGGGCCGAGGGCGCTTTCGGCTCGGTCTCGAGCTTCTCGCGCGCGCGATCGAGCGCGACTTCGAACTGGTGGGATCTCTCGGCGGCCGAGACCTCGGGATTGGCCGTCGTGGACTCAGGTGACTTTCCGGCAACCGGGGCCGCGGTCTGCTTTGCGGCGTCGGGCGCGGTCTGCGGCTTGGGCGCGCTGCCGGCCTCGGGCACCTCGCCGGCGCCGACCTCGAACTTCGGCGGCGAAAACTGGCTCAGGTAAGCCCTCAGGTTGGGCTTCAGGCCGTAGCCGTCGGCGGTCACGTTGAGCCGGCGATTGAGCAGGTAGAGCAGTTGCAGCACGATCAGGCGGACCGGCGCGTCGTCGGTACCGATGCCGAGCATCTCGCGGTTCGACAGCGCCAGCGGCGCGGCGTTGCGCCAGGCGAAGACGCCCTGGGTCGCGATCACCGCCGGCAGCGCCTTCATCTCGACCTCGCCGACGTCATGTTCGCGGTGCTCGATCCACAGATCGACGTTTTCCTGCAGCTGGCGGTAGCTGGTCTTGAAGCCGCTGAAGCCGAAGACGAAGGCCGGTGGCCGGCCGATCAGGTCGAAGCGGGCGGTATGCAGCGGATCGCGGTGAATGAACTTCTTTTTCGGCCCGAGGGTCAGGCCGTTCTTCTTCGCCAGCCGCACGAGCACCGTCTTGTCGACGTTGGCCTCGAGATCGGCGAGCGACGCGCAGGCGTCCATCGCGTCGAAGAAGGTCTTGCGCAGAAACTTGGCGCGGATCGCGAAGCACGCGAGCACGGATTCGTAGAGAAAGGTGTTATGCGTGCCGCGCAGGCCGATGCGCGGAAAGTCCCGGTTGTAGATGATCAGGTCGAAATAGCCGGAATAATTACCGAACGCGTCGACGATGCGGCCGTCGCCGATGCCGAAGTTTTCGGGCAGGAAATTCTCGAGCACGGCGCGGCTGAAGGCCTCGGTCGCACCCGCGTCGTCGAGTTCATCCTTCTCGATTGCCGTGATTAAATCAGCCTCGCCTTTAAGCTTTTTCGCGACGAGCTGTGCCCACTCTTCGTAGTTATTCATGTTACCTACCGCCCGGAAAGCGCTGCTTCCTGACATTTTTAGCAGAAAGGAAGGAAAATACTACACTAGGATCAGTACTTTAGTCCAAAAACGTAGAATAAACCTAGGTAAAGGCTACGTTTCCCGCCGCTGCAACTGTGATTTGCCGACCGTTGGGTTATCATGCGATTTTCGTCTTTCCCGACCTCTCATGCAGCTCATCGATCCGGCAGCCACCGATTTCGACGCGATCCGGCGCGACTTCCGCTGGTCGATTCCGGAGCGGCTGAACGTCGCGCAGCAGGTCTGCGAGCGGCACCAGCAGCACGCCGAGCGCGTCGCCGTCTACACCGAGAACGCGGCCGGCGACCGCGCCGAGTATCGCTTTGCCGACCTCAAGGAATTCTCCGACCGCTTTGCCAACGCGCTGCGCGAGCACGGTGTCGGGCGCGGCGACCGCGTCGCGATCGTGCTGCCGCAAACCATCGAGACCATCATCGCGCACCTCGCGATCCACAAGCTCGGCGCGGTTTCGCTGCCGCTCGCGATCCTGTTCGGCCCCGAGGCGCTCGAGTACCGGCTGCGCGACAGCGGCGCGCGCGTCGCGATCGTCCACGCCAGCCGCTACGACGACGTGCGCGAACTCGAGCCCGAGCTGCCGGACCTCGAGCACGTCATCGGTTGCAGGATCGGCGACGACGACGTCGAGTTCTGGCACCTGCTCGAGCAGGGCGACGACGAGTTCCAGATGGTCACGACGCGCGCCGACGACCCGGCCTGCCTGATCTACACCTCGGGCACGACCGGGCCGCCGAAGGGCGCACTCATCGCGCATCGCGCGGTGATCGGCAATTTCACCGGCTTCGAGCTGTCGCAGAATTTCTACCCGCAGGCTGGCGATGTCTTCTGGACGCCGGCCGACTGGGCCTGGACCGGCGGCCTGTGGGACGCGCTCATGCCGGCGCTGAACTACGCCACGCCGATCGTCGCCTTCGAGGGCGGCGGCTTCGACCCCGAGCGCGCGTGCCGGCTGATGGCCGATTACGGCGTGACCAACGCATTCATTCCGCCGACCGCCCTGAAGATGCTGCGCGCGATTCCGGAGCCCGGCAAGCAGTTCGAGCTGAAGCTGCGCGCGGTCATGAGCGCCGGCGAGCAGGTCGGCGAAGAGCTGGTTCACTGGGGTCGCGACGCGCTCGGCGTCACGCTCAACGAGATGTGGGGGCAAACCGAGTTCAACTACATCGTCGGTAACTGCGCGGCGATCCTGGAGCCGAAGCCCGGTTCGATGGGCAAACCCTATCCCGGGCATCGCGTCGACGTCATCGATGACGCCGGCGAGGTCGTCGGCGACGGCGAGGAAGGCGAGCTCGCGGCCTGCTGCGACGACCCGGTCATGTTCCTCGGCTATTGGAAAAACGACGAGGCGACGCAGGACAAGATCACGAATAACTGGTTTCGCACCGGCGACGTCGGCTACCGCGACGCCGACGGATTCCTGTGGTTCGTCGGCCGCAAGGACGACGTGATCTCGAGCGCCGGTTACCGCATCGGACCCGGCGAGATCGAGGATTCGCTGCTCGGGCATCCGGCGGTGTTGCAGGCGGCCGCGATCGGCAAGCCCGACGAGCTGCGCGGCGAGATCGTCAAGGCCTTCGTCGTGCTGACCGACGGCTTCGAGCCGAGCGACGAGCTGGCCGAGGAAATCCAGCAGTCGGTGCGCCGGCGGCTGTCGGCGCACGAATATCCGCGCGAGGTCGAGTTCATCGACGAACTGCCGATGACGACGACCGGCAAGGTGCGCCGCATCGAGCTGCGCCAGCGCGAGCGCGACAAGGCCGCGAAAACCTGACGCGTTGTTGTCGGCTGACGCCTCCTCGCAATGACGCGGCGCGATCGTCGCAATGACACGCTACCGTAGATACCATTCCGGTCTGACCGCGAACTGTCAGGCGGTTCGTCGTCCCGCGGCTTGACCGCGGGAGCCGGAAGCCCGACCATCGGTGTTCGCGGGCTCTCGCCGGACCGCGATCCCGATCGATGCGCATCGTCACGATCGCATCTCATTTTGCAGAGGTTCAATGGTCGCGATTGTCAAAAACGTGGATCGGCCCGGGCTCGGCATCGCGATGATGCTGAGCGGCATCGCCGGCTTTGCGGTCATGGATGCAATCATCAAGTGGCTGACGGCCGACTACTCGGTGATCCAGATCGCCGCGCTGCGCAGCTGGTTCGGCCTGCCGCTGCTGATGCTGTTCGCGCTGCGTGGCGGCGGCGTCGCGCAACTGAAAACCGGCCGCCCGCTGGTGCACGTCGGCCGTTTCGGCCTCGTCCTCGGCCTGACGCTGACCTTCTTCTACGCGCTGTCGCAAATGAAGCTGGTCGACGCGATCGCGATCAGCTTCGCCGCGCCGATCTTCATCACCGCGCTGTCGGTGCCGCTGCTCAAAGAGTCGGTCGGCCGGCACCGCTGGCTCGCGGTCGGCGCCGGCTTCGTCGGCGTCGTCGTGATGCTGCGTCCGGGTTTCGGCGTATTTCAACCGGCGGCGCTGGTCGTGTTGCTGTCGGTCGTGTTCTACGCGTTGCTGATGATCACGACGCGCGCCTACAGCAACCGCGAGAATTCGGCGACGCTGATGGTCTACCCGCAGCTCGGCATGACGCTGACCGGTCTCGTCGCGGCGCCGTTCTTCTGGATCTCGCCGAGCATGGGCGATCTCGCGCTGTTCGCCGTCGCCGGCGTCTTCGGCAGCGTCGGCGTGATGTGCATCACGCACGCGTTTCGCTTCGCGCCGGCGGCGGCGGTCGCGCCGTTCGAATACTCGGCGCTGATCTGGGCGACGCTGATCGGTTTCGTCGTCTGGGGCGACCTGCCCGACGCGATCACGCTCGCCGGCGCCGCGATCATCGTCGCCAGCGGGCTCTACATCTTCTACCGCGAAACGCGCAAGCCCGCGCCCGCGCAGCCGCGCCTGACCAGCATGAGCCCGGACGATCCGGGCCCGTGAGGCCGGCGTCCCGGCGGTTTGTAATCGCGCCGGGCATCGATTAACTTGGGCCGCATGAAGCCGCGAACGAACCTGCGCGCAACGCCTGCGACGGCAATCCGAAGTCTCGCGATCGCGCCGCTCCTCGCGTCGTTGCTGGCGTGGGCCCCGGCCACGCCGGGGGCCGAAAAGGCGCCGATCCCGCTGACGCCCGCCACGCCGGAGTCACAGGGGATGGATCCGGCGCCGCTCGAGCAGGCGCTAGGCAAGATCCGCGACGGCCAGTTCGGCGACATCAACAGCCTGCTCGTGCTGCGCAACGATTACCTCGTGCTCGAGGAATACTTTTCGCCCGAGTACCACGGCCGTGACTACCGCCACCCGGCCAAGTCGATCACCAAGAGCGTGACCTCGGCGCTGGTCGGCATCGCGCTGGCGCAGGGCAGGATCGAGAGTCTGCAGCTCGAACTGCCGACGCTGTTTCCGCAGTTTCCCGAGCTCGGCGCGGCGGATTCGCGCAAACGGCGGATCACGCTCGAACACCTGCTGGCGATGACGGCGGGCTTCCAGTGGGACGAGTTCACCCCGGGCTACAACAGCAGCGACAGGATGGTCGCCAGTCCCGACTGGATCGCGCATGTCCTCGACCTGCCGCTCGCGCACGCGCCGGGCGAGCGCTGGACCTACAACAGCGGCTCCTCGATGCTGCTGTCGAACATCCTCGCGCGCGCGGTCGAACGGCCGGTCGACGAGTTCGCGCGCGAAGTCCTGTTCGATCCGATCGGCCTCGAGAATTACAACTGGTCGCTCGGCAAGAACGGTGTGATCAACACCGGCTGGGGGCTGGCGATGTCGCGTCGCGACTTGGCGCGCATCGGCGTGCTCTACCTGAACGAGGGCCGCTGGCAGGGCGAGCAGATCGTGCCGGCCGACTGGGTCCGGCAATCGACCCGCACGCAGGTGCTCGGCGTCGACGACTACTTTCCGTTCGCCTACGGCTACCAGTGGTGGCGGCTGCAGGACCCGGAGCCGACGGTCGCGATGCTCGACGTCAATGACGTGTTCTTCGCGCTCGGCTTTGGCGGCCAGTTCGTCTTCGTCGTTCCGCACCTCGAACTCGTCGTGGTCTCGACCGCGGCCAATTTCGCCGACGACACGAAGCAGTTCTTCGGAATATTACGCGAGCATATCTTTCCGGCGCTGCGACCCTGATCCGGGCGGCGAAGCGCGCGCCGACCCGTAAGGCTCGAAACCGCCAGGCCAATCGCGGTATAGTCGGCGTTACCGCCGCCGGCCGGATCCGGCTCGCGCGGCAACAAATCGAAAACGGTATACTGTCGGCAAAACGCATTCGACATAACCAGCTTGGGGGAGCATCAATGGCCAGACATTCGACCGAGAACATTCGCAACATTGCGCTGGTCGGTCACGCCGGCAGCGGCAAGACCTCGATCACCGAGGCGCTGCTGCACAAGGCCGGCGTGATCGGCAGCGCGGGCACGATCGAGCGGGGCAATACCGTCAGCGACTACGACCCGCAGGAAAAGGAACACCAGCACTCGCTGGATACCAGCGTCTGTCACTTCGACCATGGCGGCATCCACGTCAACCTGCTCGACACCCCCGGCTATCCCGATTTCGTCGGCCGCGCGATCGGCGTGCTCGCGGCGGCCGACAGCGTCGCGGTAGTGATCAACGCGCAACTGGGCATCGAGGCGGTGACGCGGCAAATGATGGAGATCGCCGCCGAGCGTAACCTGTGCCGCATGATCATCGTCAACAAGATCGATTCACCCGAGGCCGACCTGCCGGGGCTGCTCGCGCAGATCCAGGAAACTTTCGGCAGCGAATGCCTGCCGTTGAACCTGCCGTCGGCCGACGTGACTTCGGTCGCCGACTGCTTCTTCGAGCACGATGCGGTCGAGACCGCGTTCTCGTCGGTCGAGCAAGCGCACGAAAACATCGTCGACCAGGTGGTCGAGGTCGACGAGGAATTGATGACGCTCTACCTCGAACAGGGCGAGGAGCTGAGCCCCGAGCAACTGCACGATCCGTTCGAGGAAGCGCTGCGCGAGGGCCACCTCATCCCGGTCTGCTTCGTCTCGGCGCGCGACGGCGCCGGCATTCCCGAGCTACTCGAGGTTTTCGAAAAGCTGATGCCGAACCCGCTCGAGACTAATCCGCCGCAATTCCTGAAGGGCGAGGGCGAGGACGCGCAGGCGATCGAGGTCGTGCCCGATCCGGAGCGGCACGTCGTCGCACATGTATTCAAGACCGTCATCGATCTTTACGTCGGCCGACTGAGCATTTTTCGCATCTACCAGGGCACGGTCAGGCCGGGCATGCAGCTCTTCATCGGCGATTCGCGCAACTTCAAGGTCGCGCACCTGTACAAGATCCAGGGCAAGGACCAGACCGAGGTCGAATCGGCGATCCCGGGTGACATCTGCGCGGTGTCGAAGGTCGAGGAAATCGACTTCGACGACGTGCTGCACGATTCGCACGACGAGGATCATCTGCACCTGCTGCCGTTCGAGCTGCCGCCGCCGATGTACGGGCTCGCGATCCAGGCCGCACATCGCGGCGACGAGCAGAAACTGTCGACCGCGTTGTCGCGCCTCGAAGCCGAGGATCCGAGCCTCAAGGTCGAGCATCGCGCCGCGCTCAACGAAACCGTGTTGAGCGGCATCGGCGAGCTGCACCTGCGTATCGCGCTCGAGAAGATGCGCGAACACTACGGCGTCGAGGTCGAAACCCACCCGCCGAGCATCGCCTACAAGGAGACGATCTCGAAACCGGCCGAGGGTCACTACCGGCACAAGAAGCAGACCGGCGGCGCGGGCCAGTTCGGCGAGGTATTCCTCAAGGTCGAGCCGTTGGCGCGCGGCAAGGGTTTCGAATTCGTCAACAAGGTCGTCGGCGGTTCGATCCCGACTCAGTTCATCCCGGCGGTCGAGAAGGGCGTGCGCCAGGTGCTCGACGAGGGCGCAGTCGCGGGATACGCGATCCAGGACGTGCGCGTCATCGTTTACGACGGCAAGCATCACGCGGTCGACTCGAAGGAAGTCGCGTTCGTCGCCGCCGGCAAGAAAGCCTTCGTCGACGCGGTGCAAAAGGCCAAACCGATAGTGCTCGAGCCGATCGTCAAGGTCAGCATCGTCGCGCCGGCCGATTGCGTCGGTGACATCACCGGCGACCTGTCATCGAAGCGCGGCATGATCAGCGGCACCATGTCGCTGCCCGACAATCGGCTCGAGATCTCGGCCGAGGCGCCGCTCGCCGAGCTCGGCGACTTCCAGTCCAAGCTCAAGTCGTTCAGCGGCGGCGAGGCCAGTTACACGATGTCGTTCAGTCGTTACAGCCAGGTGCCGCCGAACCTGCAAAAGGAACTGGTCGAGGGCTACAAGCCGGCCGAGGCGACCGAGTGATTGCGGCGCAGGGGTGAGTTGACGGAAGAGCCGTGGAAAACGAAGCGCTGGTAATCGATCTGCTCGACTGGGTAGGTCCGTCGACGCGACCCTACGACGAGGTCATGCGCGCCTGGCGCACGTCCTGCCCGCGCCTCAGTATCTGGGAAGACGCGCTCGACGCCGGCCTGCTGGAAGTGGTCGATCAACAGGTACGGCTGACCTCTCGGGGCGAGGCCTTGCGGGCTTCGCGACGGCGTTCCGCGCAAGGCGGGTGACGCCCGGCTCGACGACGACGATCCGGCCCGACTGCCGCCCGTCTACCGGCTGCCTGGCGGATACAGCAGGTTGTGGTGGCCGAGCTTGTGAACGTCGCGCTCGCCACACAGTGCCATCGTCGTGTCGAGTTCTCTGTGGATGATGTCGAGCGCCTGGCTGACGCCGCGCTCGCCGTAGGCGCCGAGGCCGTAGATATAAGCGCGGCCGAGATAGGCGGCGTTCGCGCCGAGGCAGATCGCTTTCAGCACGTCCTGGCCGGAGCGGATGCCGCCGTCGAAGTGGATCTCGATATCGCCGCCGACCGCGTCGACGATCGCCGGCAGCATGCTGATCGACGACGGCGCGCCGTCGAGCTGGCGACCGCCGTGGTTCGACACGACGATCGCGTCGGCGCCGGTCTT
Source organism: Gammaproteobacteria bacterium (assembly GCA_024638385.1). Taxonomy (GTDB): domain Bacteria; phylum Pseudomonadota; class Gammaproteobacteria. Next base: position 14,195 of record JAHEKJ010000038.1, read on the forward strand.
CGCCGCCATCTTCGCGTCCTCGGGGTCGAGGATGCCCTTGATGATGAACTTGCCGCCCCAGCGCTCGCGGATCCAGTCGATGTCTTTCCAAGCGAGCTTGGGATCGAACTGCTCGGCGGTCCAAGACGACAGCGACGACAGGTCGCCGACGCCCTTGGCGTGGCCGACGATGTTGCGGAAGGTATGGCGCCGCGTGGTCAGCATGTTGAGGCACCAGCGCGGCCGGCTGATGACCTGCAGCGCCGCGTTCAGCGTCGGCTTCGGCGGCGCCGCCAGGCCGTTGCGAATATCCTTGTGCCGCTGGCCGAGGATTTGCAGGTCGAGGGTCAGCATCAACGCGCTGCAGCCGGCGTCTTTCGCGCGGTCGATCAGGCGGCCGATGAAATCGCGGTCCTTCATGACGTAGAGCTGGAACCAGAAGGGTTTTGACGTGTTCTCGGCGACATCCTCGATCGAGCAAATGCTCATCGTCGACAGCGTGAACGGCACGCCGAATTTTTCCGCCGCGCGCGCGGCCTTGATCTCGCCGTCGGCATGCTGCATGCCGGTCAGGCCGACCGGTGCGAGCGCCACCGGCATCGCGGCCTGCTGACCGATTATCTCGCTCTCGACCGAGCGGTCGGTGATGTCGACTGCAACCCGCTGGCGCAGCAGGATGTCCCGAAAGTCGCGCTCGTTGGCGCGGTAGGTCGACTCGGTCCACGAGCCCGAGTCGGCGTAATCGAAAAACATGCGCGGCACGCGCCGGCGCGCGACCTTTTGCAGGTCGTGGATATCGCAAATGACGGTCATGCTTGCCCCCCTTCAATCGGCGCCAGTTTACTGCAATCGCCCGCCAAATCCATGATCTGGCGCAAAACCTAATCGCACTATTGCGTGCCGGTCAATTCGGTTAGGATTCAAGCCCCATGCTTACGATCAGTCAGCTGTGCAAGTCGTATCACACCGGCGACATACATCAAACGGTGCTGGCGGACCTGGCCTTCGGGATGACGTCGTCGTCGTCGGTCGCGCTGCTCGGCGAAAGCGGCAGCGGCAAGTCGACGCTGCTGCACCTGATCGCCGGGCTCGAGCGGCCCGATAGCGGCGAGATCGACTTCGCCGGGGTGCCGGTGCACGCCGCGCCGGAAGCGGCGCTCGCCGAAATACGGCGCGGCCGGATCAGCCTCGTGTTCCAGCAATTCCACCTGATCACGACGCTCGATGTGCGCGACAACATCCGCTTCCAGGCGGCCCTGTGCGATCGCCTCGACGCCGCTTACGAAACCGAGCTGACCGAACGGCTCGGCCTCGACGGGCAGCTCGACAAGTACCCGCACCAGTTGTCGCGCGGCCAGCAGCAGCGTGTCGCGATCGCGCGCGCGTTGCTGCACAAGCCGGAGCTGGTGCTTGCCGACGAACCGACCGGCAACCTCGACGAGCGCTCGAGCCAGGAGGTCATGGGGTTGTTCAGCGAGCTGGTCAAGCGGGCCGGCAGCAGCCTGCTGATGGTCACCCACAGCCGCGAAATGGCCGCCTTCATGGATCGTCGCGTACGCCTGCACGACGGGCAACTAACGGAAATCGCGTGAACCGCGGTTGGTTCTGGATTCTGAAGGCCCTGCTGAGCCACTACTGGCGGCATCCGTGGCAAACGCTGTTTCTCGCCACCGGGCTGGTCGCCGGCGTCGGCCTGTGGTCGGCGGTGCAGATCATCAATCACCACGCCGAAGCGAGTTACCGCGACGCGCAAAAACTGCTCGGCGTGCAGGCGAATTACTGGATTCAGAGCCGCCGCGACGAGGGCGTTGCCGAGACGGTCTACATCGATCTGCGTCGCGCCGGCTTCCGGGGGGTGTTTCCGGTTATCGAGCTCGGCGTCAGCACCGCCGATGGCGTGGCGGTCGCGATCATCGCGACCGACCTGCTGGCGCTGCCCGAGGACTGGTATGCGGGCGACGACGGCGACGACGATTTCGCCGCCGACTGGTTGCGCTTCATCCAGCCGCCGTACCGGGCGCGGGTGCCGGCGGTGCTCGCCGGCGAACTCGGCCTGGCCGCCGGCGAGCGGCTCGAACTGCGCGACGGCCGAAGCCTGCCGCCGGCGTCGATCGAATCGCGCGAGCAGCAGGGACGGCGCGTGCTGCTCGATATCGGCGCCGCCCAGGCGCTCGCCGGGCAGCGCGGTTTCAGCTACCTCGCGGTCGGCGCGCTCGAACCGCGCGAACGGGACCGCCTCGCGGCGCTGCTGCCGGACGACCTCGAGCTGGTCGAGAATCAGCAGCATATCGATCTCGCGCAGCTGACCGCGAGCCTGCATACCCACCTGACGGCGATGAGCCTGTTGTCATTCGCGGTCGGCCTGTTCATCGTCTTCAACGCGGTGCGTTTCGCGCTGTGGTATCGCCGCGCGACGCTGCTCGATCTGCGCCTGATGGGCTGCGACACGCGGCAACTGGTGCTGGCGATCGCGTGCGAGACGCTGGCCTGGAGCCTCGTCGGCACCGCGCTCGGCGTCATCCTCGGTTACGCCGTCGCACAAGCGCTGTTGCCCGAGCTCGGCGCGAGCCTGCTGTCGCTCTACGACGCGGTGGTCGGCGTCGAGCTGGGCCTGAGCCCGGCGACGCTGTTCAAGGCCTGGAGCATCACGCTGCTCGGCCTCGCCTGGGCGCTCGGCTTGCCGCTCTACCGGCAACTGCGGCGGGCGACGCTCGAGGCCGCGCGTAGCGACGTGCAGTGGCGCGACGAGGCGCGGGCGCGGCGCTGGCTCGGCCTCGCCGCGTTTGCGCTTGCGCTAATCGCGTTGAATCTCTACGCCCATATCGACACGGTCAACCAGGGCTTCGTGATGCTCGGCGTGATGCTGTTCGCCGCGGCCTGGATCCTGCCGCTGCTGCTCGCCGGCGCGCTGCGCGTCATCGAACGCGTGCTGCCGCGCGATCGCCTGCTGGCGCGCTGGATGGTCGGCGACGGCTGGGCGCAATTGCCGGCCTACCGCAGCGCGATGATGGCGCTGCTGCTCGCGCTGACCGCGAACCTCGGCGTCGGCACGCTGGTCGACAGCTTTCGCGACGCCTTTGTCGGCTGGCTCGAGCTGCGCCAGAGCGCCGACATCTACCTGCGCGGGACGGGCATCGACTACGATCGACTGCAGGCCGACGGAGCCGCGGCGGGCTGGCTCGCCGCGAGCCACCGACGTATCGGCGTGACCACGCGCTGGCGCGGGCGACCGACGCTGGTTCGCGGCATCGACCCGGCCGCGCCCGACAGCCTCGTGCTGCCGCTGTCGCGCTACGTCGGCGAATCGGCCGCCGCCGCGCGCGCGCGCTGGCGCGAGCAGGCGGGCACGGTGCTGGTCAACGAGCAGGTCCATTTTCTCGCCGGCGTCGAACCCGGCGAAACGATCGAGCTCGCGACCGACCGCGGTCCGGCGAATTATGAGGTGGTTGGCGTTTTTTACGATTACGGTAATCCGTACTTCCAGTTCTACCTGCCGGAAGCCACGGTCTCGGCACAGTGGGATCACACCTATTCGCGCGGTACCGCGCTGTGGCTGAACCCGGCGCGGGCGGATGCCATGCAACAGGCCGAGGCCAGGCTGATCGCCCTCGGCGCGCAACCGGGCGACTGGATTTCGCAGGCGCAGGTGCGGCGCCTGTCGGTCGGCATCTTCGACAATACTTTTGCGATCACCGCGGCGATGAATGCGTTGACGATGCTGGTCGCCGCGATCGCGCTGCTCGCGTCGTTGCTCGCGATCCTGCAGGAGCGCCTGCCGCAGTTCGCGCAGTGGCGCGCGCTCGGCGTGCGCCAGCGAGAACAGTTGCTGTTGATCGCGACGCCGTTGGCGATTTTCTGCGCGCTCGTCTGGCTGCTCGCGATTCCGCTCGGCGCGTTGCTCAGCTGGGTGCTGATCGACAAGATCAATATCATCAGCTTCGGCTGGAGCATGCCGCTGCTATGGGAACCGCGCCCGGCGCTACAGCTGGCCGCGGTGGTCGCGTTGATTTGCGCGGCGACTCTGCTACTAGTGTCGCTGCAGTGGCGCCGCCAAATGCCGGCGGCGCTGGCGCAACTTGGAGAAACGATTTGAATCGATTTCTGCTGCTGTGCCTGGGCATGCTCGCGCCGTCGCTGGTTGCGGCCCAGGACGTGCTCGGCGAATTGCGCGACTCGGGAAAGGGCTATGCGCAGGTCGAGCGCGGCCGCGCGCTCGAGTTTCCGCGCGATCACGGCGCGCACCCGGGTTATCGAATCGAGTGGTGGTACCTGACCGCCAACCTGACCGATCAGGCCGGCCGGCAATGGGGTTTGCAATGGACGCTTTTTCGCCAGGCGCTCGACCCGACCCCGGTCACCGAGGGCTGGAGCAGCAACCAGATCTGGATGGCGCACGCGGCCGTGACGACGCCCGACGGCCACTACCACGAACAGCGATTCGCGCGCGGCGGCGTCGGCCAGGCCGGCGTCAACGACCTCGTGCGCGACGGTTACTTCAACGCCTGGCTCGACGACTGGGAATGGCGTTCGGAGCGGTCGGCGCTGCTGCCCGCGCGGCTGCGCTTTAGCGTCGAGGGTCGCGAAATCAACCTGTTGCTCGAGGCCACCGGCGAGCTGGTGCTGAACGGCGACGCCGGCTACAGCCAGAAGTCGGCGCAGGGTCAGGCGAGCTACTACTACAGTCACCCGCATATCCGCGTGCGCGGGTTCGTGACCGAGGGCGCGGACAAGTTCTATCTGCGCGGGCAGGGCTGGCTCGACCGCGAATGGAGTTCGCAGCCGCTGGCCGATAACCAGCAGGGCTGGGACTGGTTTTCGCTGCATCTCGACGACGGCCACAAGCTGATGGTCTACCAGTTGCGGCACGCCGACGGCGACCACTGGCTCAGCGGCAACTGGATCGACCCGAGTGGCGAGTCGCGCGAGCTCGATCGCGACGCGATCGAATTGCGCCAGCTGGCGCGCCGGCGGGTCGTCACCGGCAACGACGAAACCCGCGAACTGCCGCTCGAATGGCAAATCGCGCTGGCCGGCGAAAGCCGGCGCCTGCGGATTCGCCCGCTGTATGACGGCCAGTGGATGGGCACGCGCTTCCCGTACTGGGAAGGCGTCGTGCTGGTCGAAACCGACACCGGCGAACCCGCCGGCGTCGGCTACATGGAACTCACCGGCTACCAGTAATTAGGGGGACAGTTTACTTGTTTACCCTAATTATTCGAAAGCAAAGTATGGTTCTAATTACGAATAATTGAGGTAGTCAAGTAAACTGTCCCCCTAATTGTCGGTGGGCTGTGGGTGTGGGGGCTCGCGCGACAGTTCGGCGTCGGCCTTGTTATAGTTACGGCCCACCCCAGCGAGGAGTCTCGTCATGGCGGACAATCACGTCTACAAGAAAATCGAGGTCGTCGGCTCGTCGCCGAAGGGCAGCGACGACGCGATTCGCAACGCGCTCGCCGAGTGCAGCAAGTCGCTGCATCATCTCGACTGGTTCGAGGTGACCGAGACGCGCGGGCACGTCGTCGACGGCAAGGTCGCGCACTTCCAGGTCACGCTCAAGGTCGGTCTGCGGATCGAGTCGGAAGACTGATTTCGCGGTGATTGCGAGTCGTAAAGGAAGTTGCCCGGTCCGCCGGGACGATCCGGCCGGTCGTCAACCGCCGGCGTTATCGTCGCGGATGGTTTCGACGCAGGTCCAGCCCCAGGATTCGAGCTTTTCGACGAACGTGGCGGCCTGCGCGCTGCAGTAATTTTCGTCGTGCTCGGCGTTCCACAGAACCTGGTCTTCCGCGCCCTCTGTCAGCTTGCTGTAGACGACCTGGCAGGGTACCGGCTCAGGCGTCATGCGCTCGACGTAGACTTCGCGAACGTTGTCGGCGTGGCGGCAGCTCCAGGCGTCGGCCTGGGCGCCGAGCGGCAACGCCAGCGCGGCGACGAAAACGGGAAGGATATGGCTGCTGGGTTTCATCTGGTTTCTCTCGTTGTTTAACGGTTCGATTTCACCGGCGCGATTGATCTGGCCGGGCGTCGATTATCCCGGCCCGCAAGCTTAATCGCCAGCCAATTTGTTCACTAATTGCGAACCCGGCGAGGCCGATCGGCAAGCGTGGCAACCGGGGGGCCGCGACCGATCGCGGCAGCGCTCATTCGCCCGCGGTCTCGCGCCCCCCGGCGGCGCGGTCCCGGTCCCACGGCCAGCACCCCTCGACCTCGACGTGCAGGGTGAAGCTCAGGAAAGTCCGGATCAATACGATCAGGCCGAGAATCGTAACGTTCATCAGCGTGTCGGCGACCACGACGGTGCGAATCAGGTCGCCCGCGATCAGGAATTCGAGCCCGAGGATGATCGAGCGCCCAAGCTGGCGCCGGTAGGTGTCGTAGGCGGCCCCCTCGGGCTGGTCTCGGTAGTGCGTGAGGAAGCGCAACGTCGATAGCGCCGAGCCGATGATCATGATGACGACCCCGACCGTTTCGACTGAGTAGCCGGCGACCGAGATGATGGCTTTGAATTCCATGTTGGCGTGCCCTTTTTGCGACGAGCCCGATGATAAGGGGTAGGCGCCCGAATCGCACCCCCGGGAGGCCGTTGGCGCGGCCGGCGTCGACGGCGACGATCGATTTTGTTGTATCATCGCGGGCCGTGGAGTATCGGAGAGCGTAATAATATGTATGTCATCATCGACGTTTGCGTCGTGCCGCTCGGCGTCGGCGTTTCGGTCTCGGAGTACGTGGTCGAATGCCAGAAAATCTTCGAGGAAGCCAATCTCAACCACGAAATGCACGCCTACGGCACCAACGTCGAAGGCGAGTGGGACAAGGTCATGGCGGCGGTCAAGAAGTGCCACGAGCGCATGCACGAAATGGGCGCGCCGCGCTGCAGCAGCTCGCTTCGGATCGGCACCCGAACCGATCGCGAGCAGACCATTCGCGACAAGATGGACAGCGTCTACGAAAAACTCGGACCGCTGGCCACCTGACCCCCGATCGTCCATGACCCCGAGATTTTACTCTAGAGTAAAAACCCGTTCCCTTTACGCAGACCGCTCGTTTTTCGGGAGTATTTACTCTGGGTAAAAATTGTCGGCGGGTACGGCGGCGGGTCAGAGGCGGTGGTGCGACGCGACCTGGATCAGCGCGACCTCGGTGGCTTCGTCGAAGCAGGCGAAGATCACCTCCTCGACCAGCACGCACTGGCGCAGGGTTTGCAGCGTCGACTCGATCGCGACCGTCGCCGCGTGGTCGAGCGGATAGCCGAAGATGCCGGTCGAGATCGCCGGGAAGGCGATGCTCTTGAGGCCGTGCTGCTCGGCCAGCAGGATGCTGTTGCGGTAACAGCCCGCGAGCAGCTTCGGCTCGTCCTGCTTGCCGCCGTGCCAGACCGGCCCGACCGTGTGGATGACGTGCCGCGCGGGCAGCTCGTAACCCTTCGTGATGCGCGCCTCGCCGGTCGGGCAGCCGCCGAGTGCCGCACACTCGGCCGCAAGCTCGGGCCCCGCCGCGCGATGAATTGCGCCGCACACGCCGCCGCCCGGCGCGAGCTGCTCGTTGGCCGCGTTGACGATCGCGTCGACGTCGAGCGTCGTAATGTCACATTGCCGAATATCGATTTGCGCCATCGGTTTCCCCCGGCTCGTTCCAGAACCCCGTCAGCGATTGTTCCAGCGATTCGACGTCGTTGCAATATCGCACTTGCCAGTGTTCCGGCAGGTGGCGCGCGTAATCGTCGTGGGCGAAGCGCGCGTCGAGCAGCACGACGACGCCGCGGTCGTGCTCGCTGCGGATCACGCGCCCGGCGCTCTGCTGCACCCGGATCAGGCCGGGAAAGCGGAACGCGTGATCGAAACCGTCGAGCCCCATCGCGTCGAAATCCTCGCGGATGAGGCGCTGCTCGAGGTCCGCCTGCGGCAGGCCGGCGCCGACGACGATCGCACCGATCAGCGCGTCGCCACGGTAGTCGATACCCTCGGCGAAGCGCCCGCCGAGGATCGCGAACCCGAGCTGTTCGCCAGCGTCGAAAAAACGCGCGAGGAAACGCGCCTGCGCGGCGTCGTCGAACTCGCGTTGCTGCAGCAGCGTTTCGATTCCGGGATAGAGCTCGGCGAAGCGCGCATGCACCTGTTGCATGAAGGCATAGGCGGTGAAAAACACGAGGTAGTTACCAGGCCGCGCCCGGCGGCAGGCCGCGATCGCGGCGCAGATCGCGTCGATATGCCGTTCGCGTTCGCGGTAGCGCGCATCGACGAAGGCGCCGACGAATACGCCGAGCCGCGCCGGCGGAAACGCCGGTGGCAGGCGCAGGCTGCGGCAGGCGTCGCCGAGTCCGAGCGCGCGCGTGAAATGCTCCGCCGGCGACAGCGTGCCGGAAAACCCGCAGACCGCGGCGAACAGCGGATAGATCGTCGCGAGGTAGTCGCAGGCGTTGACGCACAGCAGGCGCAGCGCTCGCTGCCGCAGCGGTTTGCGCGCGAGCGTGCGATGGTGCGCGGCGTAGAGCTCGCCGACGCGAATGCAGCGCACGATTTCGCGTACGAGCTCGAGCGTCGGCGCCGCAAGCGGCTGGCCGCCGAACAGTTCGACGCCGATCCGTTCGACGCAACGCCGGCACGCGGTCAGCAGTGCCGCCGGCGGGTCGCCGGCGACGATCTCGTCGCCGGGCAGCGCGCGCAGCTCGCGATCGAGCGAGGTTTTCAGCGCGCGCAGCGCGCGCGCGACCGGCGCGGCGTTCGGCGCCGCCAGCGCGGCGTCGATCGCGCCGCGCGCGAGGCGCGCCGAATACATGCCGCGGGCGCGGTCGACGAGGTTATGCAGTTCGTCGATCAGCAGGAGTTTGCGCCGCGCGTCGCCGCGAAAGTAGGCGAGCTGCACCAGCGGATCGAAAACGTAGTTGAAATCGCAGACGATCGCGTCGACCCACGGCAGCATTTGCAGCGCGAGTTCGAACGGACACAGCCGGTGCTCGTCGGCGACCGCGCGGATCGCATCGACGTCGAGGCGGCCGCACGCGAACAGCGCCGCGCGCGCCGCCGGCAGGCGGTCGAAAAAACCGACGCAGCGCAGGCAACGGTCGTCGGCGTCGAGCTCGAACAGCTCGCGCCGGCACGGGCAGGCGCGCGCCTTCGCCTGCAACACGACGTAACCGAGGTCGCAGCCGAGTGCCTCGAGCGCGGCCACCGCCTGGCGCTGACCTGACACCTTGGCCGACAGGAAAACGATCTGCTCGACGAAGTCTTCGCCGATCGCCCTGATCGCCGGGAACAGCGTGCTGATGGTCTTGCCCGAGCCGGTCGGCGCCTCGATCAGCAGGCGCCCGCCGTCGCGCGCCGCGCGGAACACCTCGGCGGCGAAGCGGCGTTGCTGCGGGCGGTAGTCCGGGTGCGGGAACGCGAGCGCGCGCGCCTGCTCGCGCAGCGCGACGCGGTGCGCCAGCACCTTCTTGTGCCAGGAAAGGTATTCGCGCAGCAGCGAATCGACGAAGGCGTCGAGCTCGGCGCGCTCGCGAACGCGGGTCTCGCGCCGCTCCTCGCGTGCCTGCAGGTCGACCCGCAACAGGCACAGTTCGACCCGCGCGAGGTCTTGCTCGGCCGCGTAGCAGGCGGCGTAGCATTCGAGCTGGCCCCAGTGCACGCCGTCGTCGCCGGCCGCGCTCCCGGCGTGCGCGTAGACGGTCTTGATCTCCTCGACGCGCGGCGGCTCGGTGGCGGCGAACAGCAGGTCGATGCGGCCGCCGAGTTCGATCGTGTAATCGTCGATCGGCCTGGCGAGCGCGACGCGGTACTCGGCTTCGGCCTCGGCGCGGTAGCGGCGCTGCACGCGCTGGTGCGTGTCGATGCCGTCGAGCGCAGCGACGCCGGGCCCGGTGTCGCCGCCGAGATCGCCGCGCCGGCAGCAAAACTCGACCAGCTCGCGGACGCCGAGCTTCAGCGATCGCGCCATGTCACGCGCGCCAGCCGGTGCGGAATGTCGTGGGCGCTGAAGAACTCGAGCCAGCGCTGCTGGTTCTTCTGCAGCGTGTCGCCCGGCCCCTTGACCTCGATCAGGCAATAGCCGCCGGCCGGCGGCACGTGAATCAGGTCGGGGAAACCGGCGCGGTTGTTGCGCAGGTCGGCGAGGATGCGATCGAAGATCGCGCGCCAGTGCGCATGCTCGATGCGTTCGAGCGCGCGCTCGATCAAGGCCGGCTCGAGCGCCTGCCAGTTGACCAGCGGATTCATGATGCCGTACTTGCGCGCGTAGCGCTCGAGCGCGATACGGCGGATGTCGTCGTTGTCGCGCACGCCGGACCAGAGATCGCGCAGCAGCGGCGCGCGCCGGGCGCAGAAATCGGCCGCGTAGAAATCGCTCGGCCGGTACTGGAACGGATTGAAGAACGCGCCGGCGATCGGCGCGAACACGACGTCCCAGATCAGCAACCCGAGCACGCCGGTGAACAGGCTATTCTCGACGTAGAAGCAGGTCTCGGCGCCGTCGCCGGCGTTGTAGTGCGCGGCTGCGGCGAGTTCGACCGAGTCGGCGTAGTCGAGTTCGAGGCTTTCGACCTCGGGCGAGTGGTTGCTGACCGCGGCGGCGACCGCGGCCGGCGGCTCGAGCGCGTGCTTCTTGCCGAGGCGCGCGGCGAAGGCGCCGGCGAACTGCAATTCGGTCTCGTCGCGCGGTGCGGCGAGAATTTCGCCGCAAAGTTCGAGCGCCGCGTGGATTTCATCCCGCTGGGCGAGCACGCGCGTCTCGCGCTCGCGCGCCGGCGGCAGCGTGCACTGGCGGTAGCACTCGAGCGCCGCGTCGAGCTCGCCGAGACGTTCGAGCTGGCGCGCGAGCTCGTAGCGCAGGCGCTCGGCCTTGCGCCAGGCCGGCGCGTCGGGGTCGATGTCCGGCGGTATCGAGTCGAACAGTTCGGCAACGAGCACGGCGTCGTCGAGTTCGAGCAGCGCGAGCAGCGCGGCGAGCTGCTGCAGCAGCCAGTGCTGCTGGATTTCGAGCGCGCTGCGATACGGCCGGAACTCACCGTCGATGCGGTAATCCTCGTACTGGTAGAGACCGAGATCACGCAGCACGAAATCGGTCATCGACTGGTTGCTGTTGCCGAAGAACAGCATCTGGCATTGCAGGAAGGCGTCGCGGGCGTTGACCCGCAGCAATCGTTCGCCCGCGCGCAGCGCAGCGACGAATGCCGGGTCGTCGCGTTCGAGCAGGGCGGCTTCGAGGCTCGCGCGGTCGAGCTTGCCGAGGCCCGGCTCGGCCGCCGCGGCGACCAGCTCGGGCTTGGTGTAGAGCGCGAGCAGCTCGGCGGGTTCGAGCGCCGGTTCGACCTCGAGACAGGCGCGCGCGGCGAGTTCGTCGATGGCCGCGTCGAGCGATTCGATTTCGGGATAATCGAGCTTGCCGATGCGGTAACAGTCGGCGCTGCGGTTGAGCAGGCGGATGTAGAGCTTGCGCGCGCCGTCGCCGAGTTCGCCGAAGACCTGCAGGAATTCGCGCAGTTCGTCGTCGAGGATGTCGGCGTAAAGCGACTCGACCTGGTCGAGCAGGGTCACGACGTTGTCGAGGTAATAGGTGCGGGGCAATTCAGGCGGCATCGGTTTCGAAGTCTACACGATAATGCAACGGAGTTGCATACAACGATGTTGTATACTATATTGCTCGCATGCAAGCGCTCACCGATATCCAGCAAGCGGTATACGACTATACCCGAGAGCAGCTGCGGCAGGGAGAGCCGTTTCCGTCGCTGCGCCGGATTGCCGCGCATTTCGGATTCCAGCACACCACCGCGCGCTTTCATCTGAAGGCGCTCGAGAAGAAGGGCTACCTCGTCAAACGCTCGCAACGGGTTTCCGACTACATGCTCGCCGACGAATACGAACCCGATCCGTACCGGTTCGACCTGATCGCCCGGATTCCGGCCGGCGCGCCGCTGCCGGTCTACGACGAGTCGCGCGAATCGCTGACCCTCGGTCACGACTTCTTCGGCGGCGGCGAGGTCATCGCGGTGCGCGTGATCGGCGACAGCATGACGGGCGACGCGATCGCCGACGGCGACATCGCGATGATCCGGCGCCAGCAGGAAGCCTTCAAGGGCGACATTCTCGCGCTGCGCATCGAGGACGAGATCACGCTCAAGCGCGTGCGCCTTCGCGGCGACGAAGCCGAACTGGTGCCGTCCAACCCGGCGTTTCCGATCCGTACCGTCGCCGCCGACCGGCTCGAGATTCTCGGCAAGCTGGTCGGTATCGTGCGCAAGGTCTGAGCGGTCGACGACGGCCATGGCCTCGCTGCCCGCGCAATTTGCCGACGCCAGCCTCGCGCAACAGTTGCAGACCGCGCGCACGCTGTCCGAACGCCTCGCGCACGAACCCCGGGCGCTGCATTCGGGCATTGCCGAGCTCGACGCCTGTTTCGCCCAGGTCAGGCCCGGGGACCTCGTCGAATGGGGAATTCCGCCCGGATTCAACGGCCGCCTGATTCCGCTGCAACTGCTCAAGCATGACATTCCGCTGTCGGTCTGGATCTATCATCATCACGGACTCGGCGTGTTCGCCAGCAGCTGGCTGAGCCACGGGGTCGATCTCGATCGCCTGTTCTTCATCTGTTCGGAACGACCGGTCAGCGAACTACGCCCGCTGTTCCTCGAGGACACCTTCCGCCGCATCATCATCGACGCGCCGCGCCGTTTCAGCGCCGGCGACATGGCATTCGTCAGTCAGCAGGCGCGTCGGCACGGTCAGATCGTATTCCTGATCCGGCATTACTTTCTCAGCGAAAAGCGCGGCAATGCCTACGCCAGCCTGCGGCTCAATACCTGGCAGAGCGGCAAACGCGCATTCACGCTGCAAATCATCAAGGGCGCCAGCACCGGCCGCCTGGCGCTGCCGTACAAGGCCGTGGCCGAGGATCATGCGGACTACGACGCGAATCATTGATCTCGCCGAGCCCGGCGCCGGCGATCGCCTGCCCGCGTTTGCCGCGGTCGATGGTTTGTACCCGGAAAACCCCTTCGTGTTGTCGCCCGAAGTCATGCACTGGCGCGGCCGGATCTTTCTCTGTCGTCTCGATCGTTGCCGGCAGTTCTGGCTGGCGCAGAAAAAAAAACGCCGCGTCACGCTCGGCACGCTGTTCGATCCGTTGCTGCGCCATCATTGCGGCGACGATTTCACCGCCGTGCTCGGCGATCACCCGTGGCCGTGCCTGTTGCTGCTTCACGATCGACTCGCCCACGACGCGCCGGGACTGCACCGCCTCGATGGCCGGCTCAACCGGAGTATCTATGGCGCGCTCGACTGGAATGCCTGGTTCGAACCCCTTGAGGAACTCGCGGCGCAGCTCGAGGCCGTCGCCGCGCGCGGCTTCGAGCCGCAGCGATTCCGCGCCCGCCAGACACAATTCCGCCGTTTCATCGAGCGCATCGCGGTTGCCTCGCCGCGCGACCTGCGAGCGGCCGACGGGCACGCGATCGCGCGGCGTTTCGGTCGCTGGCTGGGACGCGTCTGGCGCTGGAGCCGCGCCGAAGGGGGCGATCTCGACGGCTTCCCGTGGCGCAGCTTTGCGCCGGCGCCGCCGCCGGCGGTCAGGCGCGACCTCGATTTTCCGGTCAATGACTGGGATACCACCGCGACCCTGTTGCGCGAGGATTGCGCGCGGCTGTGCGCCGGCCTCGCGCGCGACGATGGTCATGTTATCCGCATGCGCTGGCAAATCACGCTCTACAACCAGTCACGCGTCGATGTCGACCTTTCATTTCGTCATCCCTACTCGTTGCAGCGCGACGCCCCGGCGTTCGCGACCGCGCTCTACCAGGCGCGCTACGCCTACGACGACGTCATGCGACGACTCGCCAGCCGCGCAACCGATCTCGATTTGCCCGAGCAGATCCCGTTCGTCGCCTGGCGGCTCGAGCTCAGCGAACGCCTGACGCTGACCCCGCAATGTCTCGACCTGTTCGCCGGCGACGCCACCGAGGTCGATTTCGACCGGGTCAGGCAGCTGCAAAACAAGCTGCCGCGCTCGCTGGAGTGCTATCGCGGACAGGCTTCCTTCCTCGCCGAGGATGCGTTCCGCCGCGCGCCGATCGGCGACCCTCGCGACGAACCTTTCGCGCTCGGCGCCTGGACCGGCAGCGCCGTCAACAAGCCGCTGTTCCGCTATCCCGAGGCGCAAGCCATCGACGGCGCGCCGCGCGGCCGGGCCGTGTTCGTCGAGCGCGGCACGAGCCCGTGGTGGCACGGCGACGATGCCGACAAGGCGATCCGCGATTACTTCATCCTGCGCGACGAGCGCGGCCGCGCCAGCTGGGCCTACCGCGACGCCGGCGGCGCCTGGTACCGTCTGGGCGAGTTCTGCTGACCGTGACCCGTCATGTTCGACGCCTTCAACGAATGGTTGTGCAAGACCAACTTCAGCTTCCTCCACGGCGCCTCGCATCCGCGTGAACTGATCGAGCGCGCCAACGCGCTCGGCTACGCCTCGCTGTGCATCAACGATTTCGACGGCGGCTACGGCCTCGCGCGCTGTTACCGCGAACTCGACTTCCTCAGGAAAGCGGGCACGCACCGCGGGCTCAAGCTCAATTACGGCGCCGAGATCCATCTCGAGCGCGATCACGATCTACCGGTGATCCTGCAGGACACGCTGGTGCTGGTTGCGCGCGACCTGCAGGGCTACGCCAATCTCAACCGGCTCCTGAGCCACGCGCATCGCGACGGCAAGGAGTATGCGAATCTGTCGCTCGAGGACCTCGCCGCGCACCCGCGCGACGGGCTCGTCGCGATCCGGCCGATGCGCGGGTCGATCCGCCTTGACGCCGCCGCCGACCGCACGGGCGAGCTGCGCACGCTGTTCGACAGCCGGCTCTACCTCGCCGTCAGCCGTCACCTCCATCCCGCCGAAGATCGCTGGATCGCGCCGACGCTGGCGCTGGCGCGTCGCCAGCGCGTCGAAATCCTGCCCTGCCAGGACGCCTTCTTCCATGCCCGGCGGCAGAAGTGCATCAGCGACCTGTTGCAGGCTATCCGCAACAACCGCTTGCTCGACGATTGTCGCGAGCACATGTTCGTCAATGCCGAACGTTGCCTGCATTCGGCGGCTGAACTCCGTCGACTGTTCGCGCCGATTCCGGGCATCGAGCGGGCGCTCGGGGTCGCGCGTGAACTCGATCGTGATTGCGGCTTCGATCTCGATCAGCTCGGTTATCACTATCCCCGTGAAATGATCCCCGCCGGTCACGACGCGCAATCCTTCCTGCGCGAGCTGGTGGCCGACGGCGCCGAGGCCCGCTTCGGCGCCGATCCGCCGACAAAGATCCTGCGCCAGCTCGAACACGAGCTCGAGTTGATCGAGCGGCTCGGTTTCGCCGATTACTTCCTGACCGTCTGGGATATCGTCAGCTGGGCGCGGCGCCAGCGCATCCTGTGCCAGGGCCGTGGCTCGGCGGCCAATTCCAGCGTTTGCTTCGTCCTCGGCATCACCTCGGTCAATCCCGAGCAGTTCGATTTGTTGTTCGAGCGTTTCGTCAGCATGGAGCGTGGCGACCCGCCCGACATCGACGTCGATTTCGAGCACGAGCGGCGCGAGGAAGTCATCCAGTACGTCTACAGCCGCTACGGCCGGGAGCGCGCGGCGATGGTCGCCAACGTGATCACCTTCCGCGGCAAGGGCGCGCTGCGCGCGGTCGGCAAGGCGCTCGGCGCCGACGACGCCCTGCTCGAACAAATGTCGAAAATCGCATCGAGCCGCTATTACCGCGGCGCCGGCACCGAAAACATCGTCAGCGCCGTGCAGCAGGATTATGCGCGCGAGCATCCCGACTCGGCGCGCGTCAGCTGGCGGTTGTGGATGCAGCTGGCCGAGCGCCTGCACGGCTTCCCGCGCCATCTCGGCATTCATTCCGGCGGCTTCATGCTCGCCGACAAGCCGCTCGATTGCCTGCTCGCGCAGGAACCGGCGACGATGCCGGGTCGCAGCGTGATCCAGTGGTGCAAGGAAGACATCGAAGCGCTCGGTTTCTTCAAGATCGACCTGTTGTGCCTCGGCATGCTGTCGGCGCTGCGCAAGTGCTTCGATTACCTACATTACTACCACGGCGTCACGCTGCGCCTCGACACGATTCCCGACGACGATGCCGAGACCTACGCGATGATGCAGCGCGCCGACACCGTCGGCACCTTCCAGATCGAGTCGCGCGCGCAAATGTCGATGCTGCCGCGGCTCAAGCCGAAGTGTTTCTACGACGTCGTCATCGAGGTTGCGATCATTCGCCCGGGGCCGATCCAGGGTAACGTCATCCACCCCTATCTCGCGCGCCGCGACGGGCTCGAGCCGGTGACCTATCCCGACGAGCGCCTGCGACCGATCCTGAAACGCACGCTCGGCATCCCGATCTTCCAGGAACAGGCGATGCGCATCGCGATCACGCTCGGCAATTTCACGCCGGGCGAAGCCGACGAGCTGCGCAAGAAGATCGGCGCCTGGGGAATCAAGGATTTCGACCGCGACCTGAACCCGCTGCTCGTCAAGCTCGAGCAGGGCTTGCGCGAGAACCAGGTCAAGCCCGAGTTCGCGCAGCAGATCGTCGGCCAGATGAAGGGTTTCGCCGAATACGGTTTCCCCGAGTCGCACGCGGTGTCCTTCTCGCTACTGGCCTATGCATCGAGCTTTCTCAAGTGCCACTACCCGGCGGCGTTCTACATCTCGGTGCTGAATTCCCAGCCGATGGGTTTTTACTCGCCCCACGCGCTGCTGCAGTCGGCCCGCCGCGAGGGGATCGAGCTCAAGCCGATTTCGCTCGAACGCTCGACCTGGGACCATCGGCTCGAGCGCGAGGGCGACGACGACTACGCGATTCGCCTCGGTTTTCGTCTCGTCAAGGGCTTGAGCCAGAAGAGCGCGAACCGGATCATCATTGCCCGGGCTTGCGGCTTGCGCTGGCGCAGTTTCGCCGAATTTGCCGCTGCCAGCGAGCTCGATCGCAAGGAAATCACGGCGCTGGCCGCCTGTAACCTGTTCGAAGCTTACGGGGATTCGCGCAGTTCGGCGCTTTGGCAGGCCGAGGCGGTGCCGCTGAAACCGCTGCTCGACGTCGACGACGACGATATCGCCTGGCCCGCCGAGGGTCGTTTCGAGTCTGTCCGCAAGGACTTCCACGCCTTTGCCACCAGCCTCGGCCCGCACCCGGCCGCGGTCATCCGGCGCGAACAATGGCCCTATCCGGTCGCGGCCGAGCGCATCGCGCTGGCGCGCGAGCTGTTCGAGTTCGACGCGAATACCGATGTCTTCGTCTTCGGCATGGTCCTGATCAAGCAGTCGCCGGGATCCGCCAAGGGGATGGTGTTCGTGACCCTCGAAGACGAAACCGGCTTCGTCAACCTGGCGCTGACGCCGCAGGTCTACGCGCGCTACTACCGGCTGGTCGACCGGCAGGCTTTCCTGTGCGTGGTCGGCACGCTGCAGCGCGTCAACGAGTCACACTCGGTACTCGTCAAGCGCGTTTTCGACGTCGATCACGCCCGCAGCCTCGTCGCTTTACCGAAACCCGACGAAGACTCAGCCGACGCGACCGACCAGGAGCTCGTCAAGCCGCGAGCGTTTCACTGATCGAATTCGGGGCTAGATAACGGACCCCTGAAGGTGCCTGACCAGCGGCAATCTTCGGCCA
>JAHEKJ010000137.1 GCA_024638385.1 Gammaproteobacteria bacterium
CCGTTCATGGATTTTCTCGATCCGTGGGGCAATCGCATCGAGCTGATCGACTACGCCGGCATCCAGTTCACCAAGGCGCCGCAGGTGCTGCGCGGCATGGGCCTCGCCGATCTCGAGAAAACCGACGACGCGATCGCCGAGCTCGCCGCCAAGGGCATGGCGCCGGATTGAGCCGACCCGGTCGACGAATTTGAATTCGACGCCCGCCGACCCCAGTTCTCGAAATTCGCAATCCGGAGGAACAACATGAGCGAGAAAGAATCCTATCGGCAGAAAATCCGCGCCAGACTCGACGAATGGAACGCCGAGATCGACAAGTTCGAGGCGAAAGCCGACCAGGCTTCGGCCGACGCCCGGCTCGAGTACTACGAACAGTTGAAAAAACTGCGTGCGCTCGAGGCGGAAGCGCGCGACAAGCTCGACGAGCTCGCCGATGCCGGCGAGGATGCCTGGGAAAACCTCAAGGACTCGGCCGCTATCGCCGCCGACGCGCTCGGGCAGACGCTCGAATCGATCCGATCACGATTCCGCTGACCCGCCGGCCCGGGCCCCCGGCGTCGGGCAAAAAAAAGCCGGGAACGCGTCCCGGCTTCGAATCGGTCGACGATCGGACCTAGTACATGTGCTGGCCGCCGTTGATCGACAGCGTCGAACCGGTGATGAAACCGGCGTCGTCGGCCACCAGGAAGGCGACGCCGCGGGCGATTTCCTCGGCTTCGCCGAGACGGCCGACCGGGATGCGTGCGACGATCTTCTCGAGCACGTTCTCCGGCACCGCGCGCACCATCTCGGTGGCGATGTAGCCCGGCGCGATCGCGTTGACGGTGATGCCCTTGGCCGCGCCTTCCTGCGCCAGCGCCTTGGTGAAGCCGTGGATACCCGACTTGGCGGCGGCATAGTTGACCTGGCCGTACTGGCCGGCCTGGCCGTTGATCGAGCCGATGTTGACGATGCGCCCGAAACTGCGCTCGCGCATGCCCTCGATGACTGCCCGGCTCATGTTGAAGCACGAGGTCAGGTTGGTCTGGATGACCGCGTTCCACTGCTCGTAGCTCATCTTGTGCATCGTGCCGTCGCGGGTGATGCCGGCGTTGTTGACGAGGATATCGATCGGTCCGACCTCGCTCTCGACCTGCTTGACCGCATCCTGGCAGGCATCGAAATTGCCGACGTCGAACTTGTAGGCCTTGATCCCGGTGGTTTCGGTGAACTTGTTGGCGGCTTCTTCGTTGCCGGCATAGGTCGCCACGACGGTGTTGCCGGCATCTTTCAACGCCAGGCTGATGGCCTCCCCGATGCCGCGGGTGCCGCCCGTGACTAGTGCTACTCGACTCATGGTTTCGTCTCCTGTTTGGTTGTGTTGTCGTTCAGCGTTCGACCGCGAGCGCGACGCCCTGGCCGCCACCGATGCACAGCGTGGCGAGGCCCTTGTTCGCGCCGGTGCGCTTCATGCCGTGCAGCAGCGTGACCAGGACCCGCGCGCCGGACGCGCCGATCGGATGGCCGAGCGCGATCGCGCCGCCGCTGATGTTGACCTTCGAGGTATCCCAGCCGAGATCGCAGTTGACCGACATGGATTGTGCGGCGAAGGCTTCGTTCGACTCGATCAGGTCGAGATCGTCGACGCTCCAGCCGGCTTTCTCGAGACACTTCTTCGACGCCGGAATCGGGCCGGTGCCCATGATCGCCGGGTCGACGCCGGCGCTGCTGTAGCCCGCGACCGTCGCCAGTGGCTCGAGTCCGAGCGCCTTGGCTTTTGCTTCGCTCATGACCAGCAAGGCGGCGGCGCCGTCGTTGAGGCCCGACGCATTACCGGCGGTTACCGTGCCCTCGCGATCGAATGCCGGGCGCAACTTGGCCAGACCGTCGGTACTGGTGCCGTGCTTCGGGTACTCGTCGCGATCGAACACGACCGGATCGCCTTTGCGTTGCGGGATTTCGACTGCAACGATCTCGGCTTCGAACACGCCTTCCTTCTGCGCCTGCTCGGCTTTTTGCTGTGACGCGGCGGCGAAAGCATCCTGGTCGTCGCGGCTGAACTGGTATTTCTTGGCGATGTTCTCCGCGGTGACGCCCATGTGGTAATCGTTGAACGCGTCCCACAGGCCGTCGACGATCATGCTGTCCTTCATCTGCCAGTCGCCCATGCGCTGGCCATCGCGCGACTTCGGCAACACGTGCGGCGACGCGCTCATGTTTTCCTGGCCGCCGGCAATGATCACGTCGGCGTCGCCGCACTGGATCGCCTGCGCGGCGAGGTGCACGGCCTTGAGGCCGCTGCCACAAACCTTGTTGATCGTCATCGCCGGGCATTCGGCCGGCAGGCCGGCTTCGATCGACGCCTGGCGGGCCGGATTCTGGCCGGCGCCGGCAGTTAACACCTGGCCGAGGATGACTTCGTCGACTTCGCCGACGTCGAGACGGTTGCGTTCGAGCAGAGCCTTGATCACCAAAGCGCCCAGGCGCGAGGCCGGGACGGAGGCCAAGGCTCCACCAAAGGAGCCGATCGGGGTGCGGACGGCGTCTACAATCACTACTTTGGTCATTTCGATATCCTGTATAAAAAAAGGCCCGGGGCTATGATACCACCGGGCCAGAACATTGGAGGAGTAACTTGGGATTTTTCCGGGAGGAGGGTCGGATCAATCCCGTGAAATCAACCTAGGCTGCTGCTTTCTTGCCCGCCTTGTTGATTTCCTTTTCGATGTTCTCGACGGTCTTCTTGGCCTGGGCCTGAACTTCCGCCAGCGAACCTTCGAAAATCTTGCCAGCTTCGGCAATCGCGCCTTCGATCACTGAGGCGTTTTCTTTGGCAACGCCCATCAGCTTTTCGTTCAGCGACTCGACGTACTTCTGCTGCAATTCGACAACCGCGTTCAGGTCTTTGGTCGCTGCCAGAGCCTTCATGTGGTCCAGGTT
The DNA here is from genome assembly GCA_024638385.1 of Gammaproteobacteria bacterium. Taxonomy (GTDB): domain Bacteria; phylum Pseudomonadota; class Gammaproteobacteria. Next base: position 2,920 of record JAHEKJ010000137.1, read on the forward strand.
GCCCTGCATCAATTCGGCCGCGTTGTCGGCCTGGCTGCGCATCAGCTTGACTGCCAGAGCGGTGTTGTTCTCGGCCAGTTTCATGGCCGGCTTCATGCTTTCTTGAGCCATTTTGACGAAATCTTCGTACATGTTTATCACCTCGATCAGAGTTAAGTTAAGGGTTTCGAAGCCTTATGCTGCACTGCAGCAATGAGCATAATATAGGGGCTGTCCGGGACCATGTCAAGGATTTTTTTGTGCAGTGCAACATTTTTTTCGATAATAGTAAGTTATTGAAATTTAATCAATAAATATTTGTTTCGTACTCGAAAGGGCCGAAAAGATGGTCCGCGACCGGGGAACTTGCCGTCGCTTGGGGTGCAGCGCAAAAGAAATTCCGAGCGCGAGTCCGGTCCCGGGCCTTGCCGCTCGCCGGGCTCAGGCGACGGTCTGCGGCAGTTCGTCGAGGCTCGAGATGATCGCGTCGGGTTCGATGCCCCACGGGTCGAACACGACCTGCGCGCTGCGTTTGAGCCAGGCCGCACGCATGCCGGCGGCGACCGCGCCGATCACGTCGAAGCCATTGCTCGACACCAGCCAGCACTGGCCCGGCTCGACGTCGGCAACCTTAAGGACGTGCGCGTAAACGGCCGGGTCCGGCTTGAAAGTCTGCAACGCGTCGACCGAGACGACGCCGTCGAAGAATCGTTCGATGCCGGCATGCGCGAGCACCGCGTCGACCATGTCGGCGGTACCGTTGGAAAACGCGTACAGCTTGCGCGCGTCGCCGCGCAGCGATTCGAGACTGGCGGCGACGTCGGGATAAGCCGGCAGTTCGCGATAGGCCTGCATCAGCGCCGCCTTCGCGCCGTCGTCGAGACCGGTGCCGAGCAGCGTATCGGCGTAGTCGAGCGCCTCGCGCGTGCAGACGCCGAAATCCCGGTAGCGCCGCATCAGCGCGCGGCGCCAGGTGTACTCGAGCTGCTTGTCGCGCCAGACCTGCGAGAATTGCGGCGCGCGCTCGCCGACGTGCTCCTGCAGTTGCTCGATCACCCCGTGCGGGTCGATCAGCGTACCGTAGATATCGAAGGCAAGCGCGACGGTCATGGTTTCGACTCCTCGTCGTCGGCGGGCCGGTAGAACTCGGGCCACAGTTTTTTCACCGGCTCGCCGCTGCTCGACAGCGCGAGGCAGGTGTCGAGCATTGGCGGTCGCTCGCGGACCGGCCGCGCCTTCTCACGTGCGTCGAGCTCGGCGTGCAGCGTCTGGAAAGCGGTCGCGGCGAGCGGGCCGAGCAGGTCCATCAGGTGCGTGCAGCTGCGCTCGCGAGCGACGCGCTCGCGCGCCTGCCGGAGCCAGCCGGGACCGATCCGGAGCCCGATCAGGTCGCGCATCGAGTCGGCCGCGCGCGGGCAAACGTCGAACGGGGTCTGTACCGACGCCGCCTGAACGTCGTGGATCTCGAAATCGAGGTCGATGGTTACCCGCAGCCACATGTCATGCACCGGCTCGCCGGCGCGGATCAGGTCGCCGCGATGATGATCGGCATAGCCGCAATCGTAGGTGCGCGTATCGACCATGTGCACGTCGATGTCCCACAGGCCGTCCTCGCGCCGGTAGCCCGCGCAGTCGATCCTGCGCTGGTGTCTCCTGTCGCGTTGCACTGGCGTCGGCAAGGCCATGATCACCCTGCCCGCTTGCGCCACAAGGCGGTCGCCGCGCGCGAAACCGGTTCGCGGCCGAGGAAATCGCTGATGTAACGCCCGGCCGCGAGCAGCTTGTCCAGGTCGACGCCGGTTTCGATGCCCATGCCGTCGAGCATGTAGACGACGTCCTCGGTCGCGACGTTGCCGGTCGCGCCCTTCGCGTACGGGCAGCCGCCGAGCCCCGCGACCGAGCTGTCGACGACGGCAACGCCGCATTGCAGGACCGCGTGCAGGTTGGCGAGCGCCTGGCCGTAGGTGTCGTGAAAGTGCGCGGCGAGTTTTTCCACCGGCGAGTCCTGCGCGAGCCGCTCGATCATCGCGCGGGCCTTGCCGGGCGTGCCGACGCCGATGGTATCGCCGAGCGAGACCTCGTAACAACCGCGATCGAACAGCTCGCGCGCGAGCATCGCGACCGTTTCGAGTGAGACTTCACCCTCGTAGGGGCAGCCGAGTACGCACGAGATATAGCCGCGGATGCGCAGATCTTCGGCTTGTGCGGCGTCGATCACCGTCGCAAAACGCTCGATGCTTTGGGCGATCGAGCAGTTGGTGTTTTTCTGCGAGAAGGTCTCGGTCGCCGCGGCGAACAGCGCGATTTCGCGGACCCCGGCGGCGAGCGCGAGTTCGAGGCCTTTTAGATTCGGCACCAGCATCGGGTAGGAAACGCCGGGGCGCTTGTCGATGCGCGTGTAGACTTCGCCGCTGGCGGCCATTTGCGGCACCCATTCGGGCGACACGAAGGCGCCCGCCTCGATCGCCGCGAGCCCGGCGTCGGCGAGCATTTCGATCAGCGTCACCTTGACCTCGACCGGCACCGTTTGCGGCTCGTTCTGCAAGCCGTCGCGCGGCCCGACCTCGACGATTCTGACGCGGCTCGGAAAACTCATCGGTTCAATCGACCTCCAGGCGTAACAGAATTTCACCCTCGTCGACCGGATCGCCGACGGCGAAGCGAATGTCGCCGACACGCGCGGCGCTGCGCGCGGTCACGGCGTGTTCCATCTTCATCGCCTCGATGACGATCAGCGTGTCGCCGGGCTCGACAGTATCCCCAACCGCCACCGGCAGCGCAACCACGGTGCCGGTCATCGGCGCGGTCGCGCTCGCGGCGTCGCCGGCAAGCCCCTCGTCGCGATGTTCGAAATCCGGAATCGCGAAGCGATGATTGTGGCCGTCGACGGCGACTTCGACGGTGTCTTCGCCGCGGACTACCGCGACCTCGAGGCGCCGCGCGTCGACGTCGACAAGCATCCGGGTCGCGTCGAGCCGGTGGCCGATGACCCGATACGAGACGCCTTCGTGCTCGAATCGCCAGCCATCGTCGAGCGCTCGAATCAGCACTTCGTGACGCGCATCGCCCTGGTCCAGCAGCACGCGCTGGACGCCGGCGAGGTTCAACCGCCAGTGGTCGCGCGCGTCCCACGGCGACATCGGCGTCCCGCCACCGTGATCGAGCGCCGGCAGCAGCGCCGCGGCGGCGGCGATTCGAACGAGCCGTTGCGTCCCGGCGTCGGCCGCGAACAGCGCGTCGTGGTGGCGGCCGATGAAGCCGGTGTCGATCTCGGCGGCGGCGAAAGCCGGCATCGATACCAGGTCGAGCAGGAAGCCGAGGTTGGTTTCGAGCCCGAGAATGCGATACTGGCGCAGCGCGCGGCGCAGGCGCCCGAGCGCCGATTCGCGATCGTCGCCGCGCACGATCAGCTTGGCGATCATGGGGTCGTAGTGCGTGCCGATCGTATCGCCCTCGCGCACGCCGGTATCGACGCGCACGCCCGGTTCGCCGTCGGGCAGTTCGAGATAGCGGATGCGCCCGGAGGCCGGCATGAAGTCGCGCGCCGGCGCCTCGGCGTAGATGCGCGCTTCGAAGGCGTGGCCATCGCGGCCGATTTCGGCCTGCGCCAGCGGCAGTTTTTCACCCGCGGCGACGCGCAGCTGCCATTCGACGAGATCGAGCCCGGTGATCATTTCGGTAACCGGGTGCTCGACCTGCAGGCGCGTGTTCATTTCCATGAAATAGAACTCGCCGCTCGCGTCGAGCAAGAATTCGACCGTGCCGGCGCCGACGTAGGCGATCGCGCGCGCGCAGTCGACCGCGGCGGTACCCATGCGCTGGCGCAGGTCGTCGTCGAGCCCTGGCGCCGGCGCCTCCTCGACGATCTTCTGGTGGCGGCGCTGGATCGAGCAATCGCGCTCATTGAGATGCACGACGTTGCCGTGGGTATCGGCGAAGACCTGGATCTCGACGTGGCGCGGGCGTTCGAGATAGCGTTCGAGCAGCACGCTGTCATCGCCGAAGGCGGCTTTCGCCTCGCGGCGCGCCGATGCGAGCGCGGCGGCGAAGCCGTCGGCGGCGTCGACCCGGCGCATGCCCTTGCCGCCGCCGCCGGCGCTGGCCTTGATCAGCTGCGGGTAACCGACGCGCTGCGACGCGGCGGCGAGCGACGCGTCGTCCTGCGCGACGCCGTGGTAGCCCGGGATCGTCGGCACGCCAGCTTTCTCCATCAGCGCCTTGGCGTCGATCTTCGAACCCATCGCATCGATCGCGGCCGCCGGCGGGCCGATGAAGACGATGCCGGCATCGGCGCAGGCCTGCGCGAAATCGGTGTTTTCCGACAGGAAACCGTAGCCGGGGTGAATCGCCTGCGCGCCGGCCTGCCGCGCGGCACCGATGATCCGCTCGATATTGAGATAACTTTCGCTCGCCGCGGCGGCGCCGATCTCGAAGGCCTCGTCGCAGGCGTCGACGTGCAGCGCGTGCCGGTCGGCGCTCGAGTAGACCGCGACGCTGAGGATGCCGAGCCGACGCGCCGTGCGCGCGACCCGCACCGCGATCTCGCCACGGTTGGCGATCAGGATCTTGTCGAACATCGCGGCCGCCCCTCGCCTACATCCGGAAGATGCCGAACTCGGTTTTCTCGACCGGCGCGTTGAGCGCGGCCGAGAGCCCGAGTCCGAGCACGCGGCGCGAGTCCGCCGGGTCGATGATGCCGTCGTCCCACAGCCGCGCCGACGCATAGTAAGGGTGCCCCTGGTGTTCATATTGCTCGCGAATCGGCTGCTTGAACGCGACCTCGTCGGTATCGCTCCAGGTCTCGCCGCGCGCCTCGAGCCCGTCGCGGCGCACCTGCGCGAGCACGTTGGCGGCCTGCTCGCCGCCCATCACCGAGATCCGCGCGTTCGGCCACATCCACAAAAAGCGCCCGCCGTAGGCGCGCCCGCACATCGCGTAATTGCCGGCGCCGAAGCTGCCGCCGACGACCAGCGTCAGTTTCGGCACGCGCGCGCAGGCGACCGCGGTCACCATCTTGGCGCCATCCCTGGCGATGCCGCCGTGCTCGTACTTCTGACCGACCATGAAGCCGGTAATATTTTGCAGGAAGATCAGCGGGATTCGGCGCTTCGCGCACAGCTCGACGAAATGCGCGCCCTTGAGCGCGGATTCCGAAAACAGGATGCCGTTGTTGGCGACGATGCCGACCGGGATGCCGTAGAGGTGGGCGAAACCGCAGATCAGCGTCCCGCCGTAGAGCGCCTTGAACTCGTCGAAATCGCTGTCGTCTGCGATGCGCGCGATGATTTCGCGAATGTCGAACGGCTTGCGCAGGCTCGCCGGCACGATGCCGTAGAGGTCCTCGGCAGGGTAGCGCGGTTCGCGCGCTGCGCGCAGCTCGACGTCGGGCCGTTTTTCGCGGTTGAGCCCGGCGACGATGTCGCGCGCAAGCGCGAGTGCGTGCTCGTCGTCGGGCGCGAGGTGGTCGACGACGCCGGAAATGCGCGCGTG
>JAHEKJ010000138.1 GCA_024638385.1 Gammaproteobacteria bacterium
GACGTGCCGCAGATCTCCGACCTGTCGACCCAGGCGAGCCTCGACGCGCTGGCCGGATCGCTGGCCAGCCTGCTCGCCGACCAGGACGCGACGCTGGCCGAGCAAAGCGGGACGCTCGCCGATATCGGCCAGCAGCTCGACGATTTGCGCGCCGGGCTCGACGCGATCGGGTCCACCGGCGCGATCGACCTCGAAGTCATCGTTTCGAAGCGCAAATCGAAGCGTGGCCGGCGACTGCTGGTGCAAGTCACCGAAAGCGGCGAGCCGGCCGGCGCCGGCCGATTCCTGGTCACGGCAATCGTCGACGACAAGCGCAGCGGTTACACCCCGGTCGGCGTGGTCCATACGGCGAACCCGGTCGCCGACGGCCTGTTCGAGCTGAGCCTCGAACTGCCCCGGTCGCTCAGGTCCGCGCGTATCTTCCAGGTCGTGTTCGAGCACGATCATGCCGGCGGCGAGACGCACAGGGGCGTTACCATGGTCAGCGTCGCGCGAGACGGCGACGACGATTGATGTCATCGGCGTACGATCGTCGCTAGCGCAGCCTGCGATGATCCGGCCGGATTAGCGTCGCGCCAGCGACCCGGACTCCCGCCCCGCGCGCCGACCGCGACGCGCGGGGCGGGATCGATTTCGGGTCTCGCGGCGGCTGGGCCTTGCTGTTCGAGTCGGCCTACGGGATTCCCCGCGGCTGGCGGCGGGCAATTTCGTGGCGTTCGCGGGCACCGGCGTTTACTATACCGGCAACTTCGGTATCGGGATTCGCGCGATGGCGTCCGGCTCCAGAATGGTCATTTACGCGGCGCTCGTCGGCAACGGGCTGATCGCGATTACCAAGTTCATTGCCGCGAGCATTACCGGCAGCTCGGCGATGCTGTCCGAGGGCATCCATTCGCTGGTCGATACCGGCAACCAGGTGCTGCTGCTCTATGGCCTCAAACGCGGGGCGCGGCCGCCGGACGATGATTTTCCGTACGGCTACGGCAAGGAAGTCTACTTCTGGTGCTTCGTCGTCGCGATCCTGATATTCGCCCTCGGCGGCGGCATCTCGATCTACGAGGGCATCTCGCATATCCGCCAGCCGGAGGCGATCCGCAACCCGATGGTCAACTACATCGTGCTCGGCCTGGCAATGGTTTTCGAGGGCGCGGCCTGGTATTTCGCCTACCGCGAATTCGATCGCGTGCGGGGTAAGCGAGGCTGGGGATTCTTCGAGGCAATTCGGTATACCAAGGACCCGTCGGTGTTCGTCGTGCTGTTCGAAGACAGCGCCGCGATGCTGGGCCTGGTCGTCGCCTTCGTCGGCGTCTGGCTTACGCAAACCACCGGGATCCTCTATTTCGACGGCATCGCCTCGGTCATGATCGGCCTGATCCTGCTCGGCACGGCGGCGTGGCTGGCGTACGAGACCAAGGGGCTGTTGATCGGCGAAAGCGCCAACAAGGCCGTGATTCGCGGCATCCGTGACATCCTCACGACCAGGCCCAGCGTTCGGCACATCAACGAGGTGCTGACGATGCACATGGGTCCGGATTTCATCCTCGCCAATATCAGCGTCAACTTCGTCGAGACGATGAATGCGCAGGGTTTGCAGGACGACATTGCCGCGATCGACGCCGCGATCAAGCAGAAATTTCCGCTGATCAAACGCGTCTTCATCGAGGCGGAAAAGCGCTCCTTTACCCACCCGCATCAGTCCTGACCGGCCGGCGCAGGCGGGACCGGCACAACCGTCTGCCGACCTGAAGCGGGCTGCGAGGTTTGCGACTCGACGGAATCCGGCCCCGGCGGGTCGCGTTACTCGTGACGTTCGACGAAATCCTCGAGCTTTTGCGCGACGATGTCCCAGATCGCCATCGGCCCGGCGGAGCGCATGGTTTCCTCGCGCCAGTTGGTCGCCGGCAGCGATTTGAGCTCCTCGGTTTTCTGTTTGAGCTCGCCGCGCTTCTCGGCGATATCCTGCAGTTCGGCGCGCGACGCGTGGTCCTCGTCGAGGTGCTCGGTCGCCTCGTGCGCGCGGGCGTAGAGTTCGTCGATGTGCCTCAGCCGGGATTCGTACTCGCGGATGTGCTGCTCGATCAACTGTTCTTTGGTGGTCATTTTCGCTAACTCCCCGGCTGTTCGGATTCAGAATAAACGTATTTATATCCCGTTGCCTGATCGATATCAAAAAAATCGGTTGAACGCGCCCGGGCACGCGGCTAACCTTCGGCCAGCCCAATTCGCCACGCACGTATGTCCCGTCCCCCATTACTCGAAACCCGCGACCTGCGCTGTATCCGCAACGACCGGCTGCTGTTCGAACACCTCGACCTGGAGCTCGCGGCCGGCGAAATGCTCGTCGTCGAGGGGCCGAACGGCAGCGGCAAGACCAGCCTGTTGCGCATCCTGACCGGTTTGCGCCTGGCCGACGGCGGCGGCGTGCTGTGGCGCGGCGACGCGATCGACCGGCTCGCCGGCGATTACTACGAGCAGGTCAATTACGTCGGCCACCACGACGGCGTCAAGCTCGAGCTGTCCTGTCTCGAGAACCTGCGGCTCGCGCGGGCGATGGGGATTCCGGCCGCCGCCGATCTCGACGCCGTACTCGCGCGGGTCGGACTCTACGCCTACGGCGAAACCGAGGTCGCGAGCCTGTCCGCCGGCCAGCGGCGCCGTCTGGCGCTCGCCCGCCTGCTCGCGACCGAGTCGCTGCTGTGGATTCTCGACGAACCCTTCACGTCGCTCGATCGCTCCAGCATGGCCGACTTCACGCGGCTTTTCGAAAAGCATCTCGAGCAGGGCGGGCTGATCGTCGTCACTTCGCATCACGCGATCGAACTCGCGTCGGCGCCGGTACAGCGGCTCGCGCTCGGGGACGCGGCGTGAGCGGACGGCTTTCGCTGGGTCAGGCTTTCGTGTTCCTGTTGCGGCGCGACCTGCTATTGGCATTGCGCAACCGCGCCGAGTACGTGATGCCGCTGCTGTTTTTCGTGCTCGTCGTGACCCTGTTTCCGCTCGCCCTCGGCGCGCTGCCCGAGTTGCTGGCGCGCATCGCGCCCGGCATCGTCTGGGTCGCCGCGCTGCTCGCCGCGATGCTGTCGCTGCCGAGCATTTTTCGCTCCGATTTCGACGACGGCTCGCTCGAGCAAATCCTGCTGTCGGCGCACCCGGTCGCGGTGCTGGTGCTGGCCAAGGTCTGTGCGCACTGGCTCGTGACGGGCTTGCCGCTGCTCGTCGCCGCGCCGCTGCTGGCCGAGATGCTGGGCATGCCGGTCGCGGCCCAGCCGATGCTGCTGTTGACGATTCTGCTCGGTACCCCCATCTTGAGCCTGATCGGGGCGATCGCCGTCGCGCTGACTGTCGGCTTGCGTAAAGGTGGTATAATCCTGGCCTTGCTGGTGCTGCCGCTGTACGTGCCGGTACTGATATTCGCCGCCAGCGCGATCGATAACGCCACGCTGGGACTCGACGTATCGACGCAAGTTTACATGTTGCTGGCATTTCTCCTGCTCTCGCTTTCGCTGTCGCCCTGGGCCACGGCGGCGGCGCTGAGAATGTCGGCGGGTTGACGATTTATGTTTTTGTGGTTTCACAAGCTGGGCTCGCCGCCACATTTTTATCGCATCGCCGGGAAATGGATCCCGTGGCTTGGCGCGATATTCCTGCTGTTGCTCGCCGCCGGTCTTTACGGCGGCCTGATTCTGGCGCCGCCCGATTACCAGCAGGGCGAGAGTTATCGCATCATCTTCGTGCACGTGCCGTCGGCGTGGATGTCGCTGTTCATCTACGTCGTGATGGCGTTCTGCGGCGTCGTCGTCATCGTCTGGCGAATGAAGCTGGCCGAGGTCGTGCTGATCTCGAGCGCGCCGATCGGCGCGAGCTTCACCTTTCTCGCGCTGATCACCGGTTCGCTGTGGGGCAAGCCGATGTGGGGCACCTTCTGGGTCTGGGACGCACGCCTGACGTCGGAGCTGATCCTGCTGTTCCTGTATTTCGGCATCATCGGCCTGAACAACGCGATCGATGACCGCCGGGTTGCGGCGCGCGCGGTGTCGATCCTCGCGATCGTCGGCGTGGTCAACGTGCCGATCATCCATTACTCGGTCGAATGGTGGCATTCGCTGCACCAGCCGGCGTCGCTGACAAAGTTCGACAAGCCGTCGATGCCGCCGAGCATGTACCTGCCGATCCTGATCATGGCGCTGGCGTTCCAGGTATACTACGTGCTCGCGCTATTCGAGAAATGCCGCGTCGAGCTGCTGCGCCGCGAACGCAACAGCAAGTGGGTCGAGGAACTTTAGATGGCCGAGTTTTTCCAAATGGGGGGTTATGCCCAGTTCGTCTGGCCGAGCTACGCAATCGTCGCCGTCGTGCTGTGGCTGAACTGGTATTTGCCGCGCAAGCAGCATCAAAGAGAACTGCGCCTGCTCGAACGGCGGCGTAAAACGGAGCACCGATGACACCTGCACGAAAGAAGAGACTCGCGCTGATTGCGCTGATGGTCACCGGCGTGGCCATCGGCATCGGCTTCGCGCTCAAGGCGCTGAACCAGAACATCATGTTCTTCCTGACGCCGAGCGAAGTGCTTGCCGGCAATGCGCCGCCGGACCGGTTGTTCCGCGTCGGCGGCATGGTGGTCGAGGGTAGCGTCAAGCGCCCGGGCGACGGCCTGACCGTACATTTCGACCTGACCGACAACGAGCGCCAGGTCACGGTGCGCTATGCCGGCATCCTGCCCGACCTGTTCCGCGAGGGCCAGGGTATCATCGCCAACGGCCGCCTGAACGAGCAGGGCCAGATCGTCGCCGAGGAAGTACTGGCGAAACACGACGAGACCTATATGCCGCCGGAGCTGGCCGAAATGCAGCAACACCAGGAGGCGCAACAATGATTCCCGAAATCGGTCATTTCGCACTGATCATCGCGCTATGCGTTGCGCTGATCCAGGCGATCGTGCCGCTCACCGGCGCGACGCTCGGCGTGCAACGCTGGGTCGCGGTCGCGCGGCCGGCGGCGCTGGCGCAGTGTTTGTTCCTCGCGATCGCCTACGCCTGCCTGACCTGGGCCTTCATCCGGCATGACTTCTCGGTGCTCTACGTCTGGCGCAATTCGAACATCGAACTGCCGCTGATTTACCGGATCTCCGGTGTCTGGGGCGCGCACGAGGGCTCGCTGCTGTTGTGGGCGCTGGTGCTGGCGCTGTGGACCGGCGCGGTCGCGCTGTTCACGCCGAGCGTGCCGCAGGCGATGCGCGCGCGCGTGCTCGGCGTGCTCGGTCTCGTCAGTTGCGGCTTTCTGCTATTCATCATTGTGACGTCAAATCCGTTCGAGCGCGTGCTGCCGGCGGGGACGCAGGGCAGCGACCTGAACCCGCTGCTGCAGGATATCGGGCTGGCGATCCATCCGCCGATGCTCTACCTCGGCTATGTCGGCTTCGCGGTCGCGTTTGCGTTTTCGATCGCGGCGCTGATCTCGGGCCAGGTCGACTCGGCCTGGGCGCGCTGGTCGCGGCCCTGGACCAATGTCGCCTGGGTGTTCCTGACGCTCGGCATCGCGCTTGGCAGCTGGTGGGCCTACTACGAGCTCGGCTGGGGCGGCTGGTGGTTCTGGGACCCGGTCGAGAACGCGTCGTTCATGCCGTGGCTGGTCGGCACCGCGTTGATGCATTCGCTCGCGATCACCGAGAAGCGCGGCACCTTCAAGGCATGGACCGCATTGCTCGCGATCTTCGCGTTTTCGCTGTCGTTGCTCGGCACCTTCCTCGTGCGCTCGGGCGTGTTGACCTCGGTGCACGCCTTCGCCACCGACCCGGCGCGCGGCGTGTTCATCCTCGCCTTTCTCGGCGTCGTCGTCGGCGGCTCGCTCGCGCTCTACGCGTGGCGCGCGCCGTTGCTCAAGAGCGCGGCGAAGACCGAGTTGCTGTCGCGTGATGGCGCGCTGCTGCTGAACAATATCTTCCTCGCGATCGTCACCGCGGCGATCCTGTTGGGCACCCTTTACCCGATCGCGATCGACGCGCTCGGCGGCAAGATCTCGATCGGACCGCCGTATTTCAACCTGATGTTCATCGCGCTGACCGCGCCGCTCGTGTTTTTCATTGGCGTCGGCATGCTGATTCGCTGGAAACAGGACAGCCTCGCGCGGCTCGGCAAATTGCTGTGGGCGCCGGCGCTCGCCGCGATCGTCATCGCGCTGCTGCTGTCGCTGGCGCTGCCACGCTGGCTGTTCGCCGCCTTTGCCGGGCTGGCGCTGGCGCTGTGGATCGCGTTCACCGCGGGGCTCGCGATCACCGAGCGCCTGCGCAACCGCTCGCTAGCATCGGCGTTGCGCACGACGCCGGGCGGATTCTACGGCATGTTGCTCGGCCACCTCGGTATCGCCGTGTTCATCGTCGGCGTCACGCTGACGAGCCTGTACACGGTCGAGAAGGACTTGCGCATGGCACCGGGAGACACCTACACCGTCGAGGGCTACGAATTCACGTTCCACGGCGTGCGCCGCTTCGACGTCGCCAACTACACCGCGACCCGCGGCGGCTTCGGCGTGCGCGCGACCGACGGCGACTACCGCGTCGACCTGTTCCCGGAGAAGCGCATCTACCGCGTGCAGCAGTCGCCGATGACCGAGGCCGCGATCGACGCCGGCTTTACCCGCGACCTGTTCATCGCGCTCGGCGAGCCGCTCGGCGACGACGGCGCCTGGGCGGTGCGCGTTTACTACAAGCCGTTCATTCGCTGGATCTGGCTCGGCGCGATCATCATGGCGCTCGGCGGCCTGTTCGCCGCCAGCGACCGGCGTTACCGGCGGCTCGCGCAGAACGCGCTGCGCGCGGACGCCGCCGCCGGGGAGCGCGCCGCGTGAATCGCTCGATCTTTCCGCTGGCGATCTTCATCCTGCTGGTCGCGCTGCTCGGTTACGGCCTCAGCCTCGATCCGAAGAAGGTGCCGTCGCCGCTGATCGACAAGGCCGCGCCCGACTTCCGCCTGGCGATGCTCGAGGAACCGTCGCGAACGCTGACGCCGCGCGACCTGCACGGCCAGGTCTGGGTGCTCAACGTCTGGGCGTCGTGGTGCGTGTCGTGCCGCGCCGAGCACGAGGTCGTGACCGAGCTCGCGCGGCGCAACCTGGTCACCGTCGTCGGTCTGAATTACAAGGACCAGTCGCCCGACGCGATCCGCTGGCTCGAGCAGTTCGGCAACCCCTACGCCACCAGCCTGGTCGACCTCGACGGCCGCGTCGGCATTGACTGGGGCGTCTACGGCGTGCCGGAGACATTCGTCGTCGACGCCGACGGTAAGATCAGGTACAAGCACATCGGGCCGATGACGCATGAATCGCTGGAGCAGAAAGTCATGCCGGTGATCCGGGAGTTGCTCGGTTGAAGGCCGGCATCGTTATCGTGATGTTGCTGTTGGCGTTGCCCGCACAGGCCGCGATCGAGGCTTACGAGTTCGCCGACGCGCGCCAGGAGGCCGACTTCAACCGGCTGGTCAAGGAGCTGCGCTGCCTGGTCTGCCAGAACCAGAACCTGGCCGATTCCGACGCCGACCTCGCGCGCGACCTGCGGCACGAAACCTACGCGATGCTGCGCGAGGGCAAGACGCCGGATCAGGTCATCGAGTTCATGGTCGCGCGCTACGGCGACTTCGTGCTCTACCGGCCGCAATTCAAGTCCAGCACCTGGCTGCTATGGCTGGGGCCGTTCGCGCTGCTCGGCGTGGTCCTGGTCTTCGTCGTCAAGCGGTTGCGCGCGGCCGGCGGCGCCGGCGAGGTCGATCCGGCGCGGCTGGCGGAAGCCCGGCGCCTGCTCGGCGAAGACGAGCGCGAATCATGACGTTTTGGCTGGTCGCAGCGGTTCTGCTTGCGCTGGCACTCGGCCTCCTGGTGCTGCCGATGCTGCGCGCGGTGCGCACGACCGACGCCGACGCGCGCCGTCAGCAAAACATCGCGATCGCACGCGAGCAGAAGCGCCAGCTCGACGCCCAGCTCGAGGTCGGTGAAATCGACGCGGCCGCGCACGCCGCGGCGCGCGTCGATCTCGAAACCGCGCTGGCGCTCGAACTCGAAGCCGGCGAACGCGGCGGCGAGGCCGCTCGCGGTCGCTGGATGGCGGGGGTCCTGGTCATTGCTCTGCCGCTCGCGAGCGTGTTGCTCTATCTCGCCCACGGCGAACTGCGTGTGATCGAGAATCCGGCGCTGGCGATGGCGCCCGCGCCGGCGTCGGCCGCGCCACAGATGAGCCTCGACGAAATGCACGCCGCGATCCGCGACAAGCTCCAGCAGGACCCGGAAGACGCGGAGGGCTGGTTCATGCTCGGGCGCGTGCTGATGGCGAAACAGGAGTACGCCCAGGCTG
>JAHEKJ010000232.1 GCA_024638385.1 Gammaproteobacteria bacterium
AAGACCATCGCGCGCGCCGGCGCAGGCGCAGACTCCGTTGCTCGAGGTCGAGGATCTGCGCGTCAGGTTCCGCGTCATGGGCGCCCTCGAGGCCAGGATCAAGCGCGTCGCCGACCCCTTCGTCGACGCGGTGCTGCACGCGTCGCTGTCGCTCAAGGCCGGCGAAACCCTCGGCCTCGTCGGCGAAAGCGGCTCCGGCAAGACCACGCTGGGGCGGGCGATCCTCGGGCTCGTCGGCGCGCATTCGGGATCGGCGAAGTTCCGCGGCCGCGAGCTGCTGGGGCTGTCGGCGAAGGAATTCCTGCCGCTGCGCCAGGACATGGCGATGATGTTCCAGGACCCGCACGGCTCGCTGAGCCCGAGGCTGTCGATCCGCTCGCTGTTCGCCGAGCCCTTCGAGATTCACGGGCTCGACGGCCGCAGCCTGGAGGACGAAATTCACCGGCTGTGCGACATGGTGCGGCTGCCGCGCAACTTCCTGTCGCGCTACCCGCACGAACTCTCCGGCGGGCAGGCTCGCCGGGTCGGGGTTGCGCGCGCGCTGGCGCTGAATCCCGACCTGCTGATCGCCGACGAGCCCACCGCCGGGCTCGACGTGTCGGTGCAGGGCGAGATCCTGAACCTGATGAGCGAACTGCAGTCCGAACACGGCCTCGGCTACCTGATCATCAGCCACAACCTGCCGGTGGTGCGGCACATCAGCGACAAGCTTGCGATCATGTATCTCGGGCGCCTGGTCGAACGCGGCGACTGCGACAAGATCTTCGCCCGGCCGGCGCACCCCTATACCGAGGCGCTGGTCGGCGGCGTGCCGCAACCGGATCCGGACAAGCGGCGCACGCTGGTCTCGATCGAGGGCGAGGTGCCGAGCCTCGCGCGCCGTCCCGACGGCTGCGAATTTCACACCCGCTGCAAGTACGCGACCGACCTGTGCCGCCGCGAGCGCCCGGAAGAATCCGTACTCGGCGACGGGCGCGTCATCACCTGTCACCACCCGCTGATCGATTGACCCGGGTACCGACTCGAACGACACGATGCCTGCTGCCGACAGCAACAAGCCACCGATCGATTTCTCGCGCTACCCGCTCGATGCGGATGATCCCGCCGGCATCGAAGCCCTGGTCGACCGCTGCCGTGCCGACCTCGCGGCGCGCCAGTTCTGCTCGTTACCGGGTTTCATCCGCGCAGACGCGATCGCTGCCATCGTCGGCCAGACCCTGCCGCTGGTCGCGCGGGCGAACCGGGCCGACTCGTGGCGCAACTGCTACCTGCAGCGGGAAAAGGATTTGCGTTTGCCTCCGGAGCACCCGCGCAACGTCTTCAATCATGCCAGCTACCGCATGCTCGCGGCGGACCTGTTACCGGCGGACTCGGCGCTCAAGGCGCTGTATTACTGGCCGCCGTTCCGCCGCCTGGTAGCCGCCATCGTCGGCGTCGAGCAGCTGTTCCCGAGCGAGGACCCGCTGCAGCCGGTCAACGTCATCTGCTACGGCGACGGCGACCAGTCGGCCTGGCACTACGATTCGAACAACGCTTTCACGATGACGCTGATGCTGCAGGCGGCGGAAGACGGCGGCCTGTTCGAAATCGCACCCGATACCCGCAGCGGCGAAAACGACGAGGATATTCCTTACATGCAGGCGGTTCTGGCCGGATCCCGCGAACCTGTGCAGACCGTTTCGCGCGAGCCCGGCGAACTGACCATTTTTCGCGGCTGCAACTCGCTGCACCGGGTGTCGCCGGTCGCGGGCGAGCGCCTGCGCCTGATGGCGGTCTTCGTCTACGAGGAAGCGCCGGGCATCACCGGCGATCCCGAGGTCAACCTGACGGTCTACGGTCGGACCGGCGGCGAAACCGGCTGACGGACGCCGGCCGCCATCGCGGCCGCTCGACGATCCGGCCCTGCGCCGCCCGGCATGCTTTCACGGCGAGCCTCCCGGCGCCGGCGCAAACAGCGGGTGCGTCTTCAGTTCGGCAACCAGGGCATCGACAGCGCGGGTGTCCTCGCGCAGGTACGCGAGCGGATCGGAAAGCTCCAGCTCGCGGTCGAGGACGCCGGCGAGCGTCGCGTAGAGACAGTAAGCCGCGTAGCTGAGCTGGTAACCGCCTTCCTGCACCAGCACGAGGCGGCCGTCGCAGCAGGCGTCGGCGAGCGCGCGCGCCTTGCGGCCGAGTTCGTGAAAACCTCGCATCGTCAGCAGCTGGCGGCCGTTCGGGTCGAACTGGTTGGCGTCCTGGCCGGCGGCGATGAACAGGATTTCGGGGGCATGCGCGCGGACCGCCGGCGCGACGATTTCGTCGAACACGCGCGCATAGGCGATATCGCCCGAGCCGTAAGGCATCGGGATATTGAGATTCCTGCCCTGCCCGGCACCGGCGCCGGTCTCGTCGAGATCGCCGGTCTGCGGATGGGTCTCGCCCCAGGCGCCGTGCGGCATGTGCAGCGAGATCGTCAGCACGTCCGGATCCGCGTAGTAGCAAGCCTGCGTGCCGTTGCCGTGATGCACGTCCCAGTCGATCACCGCGGCGCGCCCGAGCCCCTGCGCGCGCAACCGCTCGATGGCGACGCCGATGTTGTTGAAGAAACAGTAGCCGTCGGCCATCGCCGGCTGCGCGTGGTGACCCGGCGGGCGCACGAGCGCATAGGCGAGCCTGCCGTCGCCGCGGTGGACGTGTTCGGCCGCGGCCGCGGCGAGCCCGGCGGCGAGACAGCAGACATCGAAACTGTCGGGGCCGAAGATGGTCGTGCTCGAGAACGCGCGGGTCGCGTCGCGCGGGATCGCGGCGAGCTCGTCGATGTAGGCCTCGTCGTGCAAGCGTTCCAGGTCCTCGCGCGTCGCGGCCTCGGCCGTGCGCCAGTCGAGCGCGTCGGCGAGCGGGCCGTCGCGCAGCACCGCCGCCATGTTCTCGATGCGCTCGCGATTCTCCGGGTGGCGCTCGATGATCGGCAGCAATGGCGACGGCGGCGCCTCGAAGAAGCCGTCGCCGGTCGCGTGCGCGAGCACGCGCGCGTCGTGGAAGATCGCCATTCGCGCGTTCGCGCCGCCGCTGCTCTGCTCGCCCATTTGCCTCTGACACGCTATCGGGAGGCTGATATTCTAATCGCAATCGGTGAAATTCGAAATTTCGGCCGCCCGGCCCGGAGTGGAACCATGGGACAAAACCGCGACCTCGTGCTCGAGCAGTGCACTCCCGACAAGGAACTCGGCTTCCCGGTCGAAGAATTTCGCGCGCGCCTCGACGCGATCCGCGCGCGCATGGCGACCGACGGCATCGACCTGCTGTGGCTGATGGCGCCCGAGAGCCTGTACTACGTCAGCGGCTATACCTGCGAGTGGTACCAGGCGCAAAGCCCGAAGCAGTGGCCGGCGACGAGCGGCATCGCCGTGCATGTCAATCACGACCGTTTCATTCTGTTCGATACGCCGAGCGAACGGGTCATGTGCCGCTTCGTGACCTGCGCCGACGATATCCGCATCTTCCCGATCGAGGAGCGCCGCGACGGTATCGGTTTCATCGTCGACGAGCTCGCCGCCGACGGCTGGCTCCGCGGCACGGTCGGCCTCGAGCTGCACAGCTACCGGCCGAACCCGGCGGTCAGCGCGCGCTTTCGCGCCGCGTTCGAGAGTCGCGGCTGCGCGATCGTCGACGGCAGCGACGTGCTGCGCGAGATCCGCTGGCGCAAGTCACCACGGGAAATCGCGCACCTCGAACAGGCCGCGCTCATCGCCGACATCGGCCTCGAGGCGGCGCGCAGTGCGATTCGCCCCGGCGTCAGCGAACTCGACGTCTACGCCGAGATCATCCACGCGATGGCGAAGGCCGGCGGCGAGAACCCGGCGATCACGCTGCCTGTGTTGTCCGGGCCCAAAGCCAACACCGGACATTCGCTCGCGAGTCGCAAGGTCATCCGCGCCGGCGAGCAGGTCAACGTCGACGTCTGCGGCGTCTACTGGCGCTATCACGCCAACGCCGCGCGCTCGTTTTACCTCGGCGAGCCGCCGGCCGACGTGCGCGACTACCACGCGCGCTCGGCCGGCGTGTTCGACGTCATCGAGGGCTTGCTGCGGCCGGGCCTCGGCGTCGGCGAACTGGTCCGCGAAACCCGCCGCTACTACGACGAGGCCGGCATCTGGCCCGACGCCGGCTGGGTCGGCGGCTACGAGCTCGGCATCGGCTTTCCGCCGGACTGGGTCGGCAACTTCGTCTACGAAATGTCGCACGCGGACTCCGACGTGATTTTCGAGCCGGGCACCTGCGTCAACTTCGAAAGCCAGTTCTTCAGCCCGCGCATGGCCGGCATCACCTATTACATCGACACCCTGCTGTTCAAGGAGGATGCCGCCGGCCTGCCGATCCGCTACCCGCGCCGGCTGACCGTCATCGATTGACTGACGAGAAAATCGTCACCCGTCGGCCCCGGTGCGCCGACGCGATTCATGCTGCAGCGCATTCGCTTTGCATTACGCCGGCCTCGTGTATATTACGCCCACCCCGTTTGCCATCGGTAAACACGATGAAATTCAAAACGCCCCGAACCGATCCAAAGGATCCCGGTCAGCTCGAACGGCTGGCCCAGACGGTGATGCAGCGCGCGCCGCTCGATGCGCTGATGCTGCTCGAACGCGAGTCCGACGAGGTCGTCGCCGCCGTGCTCGAGGAGGTCCGGCCCGACTTCGCGGTGCGCATCCTGTCGCACATGGATGCGAAGCGCGCGGCCAAGCTGTCGCCGAAGATTCATCAGCAGATCGGCGAGCAATGGTCGGTCAACCTGGGTTACGACGAAAATAGCGTCGGCCGCATCATGGAGCCGCCCGCGGACGCCTTTTCCGGGTCGACGACGGTGGCCGAGCTGATCGACGCGCTGCGCCGGACGGCGATTCAGCGGCAGGTCGTCTACGTGTTCGTCGTCGACGAAGACCACCGGCTGATCGGGCTCATCGTGTTGCGCGACCTGCTGTTCGCGCGGCCGAACGATAGACTCGAGGACCTGATGGTAACCGACCCGTTTTTCTTCGAGGCATCGACGCCGCTGGAGGCGACGATGCAGGACGCGCTGCTCCGGCACTACCCGATGTACCCGGTGTGCGACGACCAGCGCCATCTCGTCGGCCAGATTCGAGGCTACGCGCTGTTCGAACGGCGCACCTTCGTGCTGACCGCGCAAAGCGGCAAGATGGTCGGCGTCGAGAAAGAAGAGCGCGTCGGCACGCCGTGGCTGCGCTGCCTGCTGATGCGCCACCCGTGGTTGCAGCTCAACCTGCTGACCGCGTTTCTCGCCGGCGCCGTGGTCGGCCTGTTCGAGGACACGATCGCGCGCGTGGTCGTGCTGGCGGCGTTTCTGCCGATCCTCGCCGGCCAGTGCGGCAACACCGGCTGCCAGGCGCTCGCCGTGACCCTGCGCAGCATGATCCTCAAGGAGCTCAAGCCGGGCATGGAAAAGAAACTGTTCGCCAAGGAGGCCGTTCTCGGCGCCGGTAACGGCATGCTCGTCGGCATCCCCGCCGCCATCGGCATGTACGCTTACGCGTCGATGCAGCAGTTCGATACCGCTCCCGTCCTGGCCGTAATCGTGTTCCTGGCGATGCTCGGCGCCTGCGTCGCCAGCGGCGTCAGCGGCGTCATCGTGCCGCTCGCGCTGCGCCGCCTCGGCGCCGACCCGGTGACCGCGTCGACGATCTTCCTGACGACGCTGACCGACGTCGTCAGCATGGGCCTGCTGCTGTTGCTGGCGACGCTTGTCCTGCTCTGACCCTTGCCGGCTGGCGGCGGCCGCTCAACCGTCCGGCGCCTCGGCGGGCGTCAGCGGAAAGGCCCGGGTGCCGGGGCGCGAAGTCGGCAACAGGCCCTCTGGCAGCAGCCGGATCCGCGCCTGGCCGAGCCGCGCCGGCAGGTAAGCCAGCAGCACGATCATCGAGAGCATCACGCCACCCTGGATCAGGAACACCACGCGCAGGTCGAACAGCGACAACACCAGCGCGAACAGGGCCGGCGGCACCAGCTCGGCCATGTCGAGATAGGTGCGGAATACCGTGGTCATTTCCTCGCGCTCGCGCGGACGCACCGCGCTGAGGAACGGCACGTTGCCGATCGCGTCGAGGATCACGGTACCGATCGTTGCCAGCAGCAACATCGCAATGACGAGCGTCGCCGATTCGAACCACAGGCCGGCGCCGAGGGTGCAGACGCCGCTGATGAAGAACCCGGCGCGCAGCACCGCGCGCACCCCATAGCGGCGGGCGAGGCGGCCGACCACGGGCGACAGGAACAGCAGACCGTTGCCGGCCGAAATCACGATCGCGCCGGCGAGCTCACCGAGCCCCTGCTGCATCGCGTAGACCGGCGTGTAGATGAAGAAGAACACCCACCACCAGGTGCGCACGAAAACGATGCTCCAGGCGAGGCGCAAGCGCGGCTGACGCGCGAAACGTCCGATCGTGCGCAGCGGTCCCCGCCGCGAGCGTTCGTTCGGCGCGGTGATCCCGGGCGAGTCGCTGACCCGCAGAACCCAGAATATCGCGAGCAGCAGCAACGACATCGAGCCGCTGACGAGAAACGGCGCGAGGGTCGCGACGCGTTCGTACAGGTAGACGCCGACGACCGGGCCCAGCAGCCACGCGATCGCGCCGAACTGCATGCGCTTCGGCTCCGCCAGGGTCAACTCGTCGCGGCGCACATATTGCAGGATGTAGAGGCTCAGGGTGATGTTGAGACAGGCCGTGCCGTAGACGCGAAACAGCATGCCGAGCACCTGCCCCGGCAGCGCCTGGCTGGCGAGCGCGGCGGCCGCGGCAAACAGTAACAGCGCGCCGAGGGTATAGACCCGGCGGCGGCTCAGGTGCCGGATCAGCGTCGGAATCGAGAAGCTCGCGATCAGCCCGGTCAGGCCGACGATCGAAAACAGCAGGCTGACGTCACGCGCGTTGCCGAGCAGGTGCAGCGCCTGCACCGTAATGACCGTCGAGAGCGACGCCCGCGCGCAGGATTCGACCGCGAAAAGCGTCGCGAACACGCGCGCGCCGGGGCGCTGCTGCGCGGTTTGCAACCAGACCGGATACCTGACATGCACTCTCTTTTCTCCGTTTTGCCGAGTAAAATCGCGGGAGGTATAGCAGCCAGACGAAAGGGCCGCCATGGCTATGTCAGCCGCGATTGGTAAAAAGAGAATTATTCCCGCGGCGCCTGTGCGGCAGTCGAAAAAATTCCCGCGAGACTGCCGTAAAAAAAGGGGACGGAGACGCGCTCAGCCGGCGTCAGCGAGGAAGGATTCGAGCCAGCCGAGCACCTCGCCTGGCGACTCCTCGGCGAGGTAGTGACCGCCAGCCACCGGACCGCCGATGACTTCGGCGCTACAGTAGCCGCGCCAGATCGCGAGCGCGTCGTACCAGCCTCCGATCTTGCCCTGCGCACCCCACAACACCAGTAGCGGACACCCGATCTTGTCGCCGGCGGCGCGGCTCGCGCGGTCGTGCTCGAGGTCGATCGTCGCGGCGGCGCGATAATCCTCGCACATGCCGCGAATCATCTCGGGATTGCGCACGGCAGCGAGGTAATCGGCGAGCGCATCGGGATGGAAGAAATCGTCGCCCTTGGGTTCGCGCGCGGTGTGCGCAAAAAACCAGGTCTCGGGCGCGGCGCTGATCAGGTTTTCCGGGAACGGGTGACGCTGCGCGAACCAGAACCAGTGGTAATAGCCCAGCGCGAACGACATGTCGGTGCGCTCGAAATGCTCGAGGGTCGGCACGATGTCGAGCACCGCGAGCTTTTCGATCCGCTCGGGAAAATCGAGCGCCAGCCGGTGAGCGACGCGCGCGCCGCGGTCATGGCTGACGACGGCGAAACGATCGTGGCCCAGCTGCGTCATCAACTGCGCGAAATCGCGCGCCATCTCGCGCTTCGCGTAGGCCGCGTGATCGGCGCTTGCCGGCGGCTTGTGCGAGCCGCCGTATCCGCGCAGGTCGGGGCAGATCACGGTGTAGCGGCGCGCCAGCGCCGGCGCCACGGCATGCCACATCGCGTGGGTTTGCGGGTTGCCGTGCAGCAACAGCAGCGGCGGCCCGGCACCGCCAATCCGCAGCCGGATCGGGCCGGCGTCGACCGCGACCGTTTGTTGCACGAAGGATTCGAAAAACGCCACTGCCGTCATTCCCCCGCTGCCGCCGTTTTTTGGCCTACTTGACCTCGATGGTTATCTTCTCCGACATGACCGGCGGGTCGTGCGGGACATGATTGTGGTCACCGAGCAGCAGTTGCAGCGTGTGCCTGCCCGGCGCCAGCTCGATGCTGACCTCCGTCTGACCGCCGCCGAAATGGCGATGATTGGCATCGCTCGGCAGCGGCCGGTTCAAATCGGGCGCGCCGGGCAGGTCGATCAGCAAGTGGTGATGACCGGTATTGGCCTTGTCGATGCCCGCCGGCGCGACGCCCATGCCGGACAGGCCGAAGCGCACGGTTACCGGGCTGCTCACGGTTTGGCCGTGAGACGGCGTGACGATGTACAGCGAGACGCCGTCGGGCGCCGGGGTGCGGGCCTCGACCGCCGCGCTCAGGGCGACCATGACTGCGCACAAGATCATTGCAACTCTTTTCATCGGGATCTCCATTTTTGGTTTTCGATCTCCCCGACTCCCGCCGGCATTATTACACAGCTCACGATTGACGACGAGGCGCCTGGCCCGACCCGCTCTCACACGCGGGTTTGACGTCGCCGCGGGCGAATGTTTAGATGGTGCGTCCGGGGCTCGTTCGAATACTGCTGCCGGCGATCCCGAGAGCCCCGGGCTGGAATCCGGCGCGCGCCGGTTCCGCCGATAATCCGCGAGAGCAACGAATGCTCTCCGGGGATCTCCGGTAAGAGCGCAGGAGAACAAGCATGACGACGACTGCCTGCAAGCGCTGCCATGGCGAGACCCGTCCGCACTCGATTGCCTACGCCGACGGCACGGCCGAACCCCTCAAGATCCGGCTGCACGACCTGCCGGTGCTCAAATGCGACGAGGGCCACAAGCAATTTCTCGCGCCCCAGTTTCCGGGCATGTTGCTCGATCACCTGCTGCAACGGGACGAGCCCGAATTGCCGACCGGCGAAGAAAAAGGCCTGTTCAAGAAAAAATACCTGTGCGAGAGCTGCGGCGAAGAGCTGGAAGCCAAGCCCGATCATCGCCACACTTTTTCGCTCGAGGTCCGGCTCGAGGAACTCGATCCCATCGGCGTCGACCTGACGATGCCGGTCTACCGCTGCAGCGGCTGCGGCAAGGAGCAGATTCATTCGCTCAAGGAGGTCCGCAAGCTGACGCCGGAGGCGCTCGCGCACGCCTTCCAGGCGGCCGACATTCCGCCGGGTTGACCACGCCGCCCGGCAAGCGGGTTTTGTTCCCGGCAAAGGCCGCCCTTGCCCGGTTTCCGCGAATCTTTGCTGTGAGCGTAAATTAGACCGGCCGCGGGCGGTTGACGACGCCAGCGGCAAGAGTCGCAGGCGGTCCATGAATCGAGTCGCGGCTGCTCGCGGCGCGCGTTCCACGCCCGTCGATGCGATTCGATCGCCGGGACGAGCATCCTTTCAGTCAGGCTCGGCCTGTTCCGCCAGCCGGGCGGCCGGCGACGGCGGCATCCGGATCAGCCACTGCAACGGCGATCGGTGCCACAGAAACTCGACCAGCTTCGAGCAGGATCTCTCGTACCCGACCAGGGCCGGTTGCAGCCACGCGGGCCAGCGCGCGAGGTTGCGGACGAACAGATCCGCCGTGTCCAGCGGCTCGAAGCGTTCGAGCACCGGCGTCGCCTCGATGCGGGCGAGGTAGTCCGCCGGCACCTGCGGCATCTCGCGGTAGGCGTCGACGAGGTAATCGAGGTATTCCCGGGTCGGCTTGAGACCGGCGACGACACGCGTCGTGCGATAGCAGAAAAACTCGAACCCGTCTCCGTCGCATACCACCTTGTCGTGCGCGCCGATGAACGGCACGCCCTCGAAGTAATCCATGCGTACCGCGTCGCGCTCGAGGATCAGGAGCATGCGGCCGTAAACCGATTCGCCGGGCGCGGGATCGGCCGACGCGAAACCGTGGTCGCGATAGAACCCGGGTTGGCTGAAGCGCAGCGCGGCGTCATCGAGGCGATAGTCGAAGGCCTCGAATACGTGGATGCGGCGCTGCGCGAGCACGCCGGCGCAGAGATTGGCGCCGAATGCGAAATAGTAAGTCTTGCGCGCCGGGCGCGGCCACAGCGCCCGCACCAGGTGCGCCCATTCGATGCCGAGTTTCCAAAAAATTATGCGTAGCAAGCTGGCATTCCCGGAACGGCTATTTCCGAATACGATAGACGGCTTCAAGATTAGCCCGAATCCGCGCGGAGATAAATGCGCGCAGGCGAGTTTCGCGACCCGCTGCCCGGTAGGATAGCCCCGGTACCCGGCCCTCGCGCCCAAGCTGCTACAATTCCATCAAACCCGATCCATTGGTTAGGAAAACGCACTTCGCATGGCCTGGCAAAATCGAATTCTGCGGGTCGATCTGTCGACCGGCACCTGCAGCGTGGAGCCGCTCAACCGCGAATGGGCCGAGTCTTATCTCGGCCAGCGCGGGCTCGGCACGAAGTATTTCACCGCCGAGGTCGACCCGAAGGTCGACCCGCTGGCGCCGGACAACAAGCTGATCATCGCGACCGGCCCGCTGACCGCGACCACCGCGCCGACCGGCGGCCGCTCGTCGGCGGTGACCAAGGGTGCGTTGACCGGCGCGATCGCGGCGTCGAACACCGGCGGCATGTTCGGCGCCGAACTCAAGCTCGCCGGTTACGACTTGCTGATCATCGAGGGGCGCGCGCCGGCGCCGGTATATATTTCGATTCGCGACGATCGCGTCGCGATTCGTCCGGCCGACACGCTCTGGGGGCAATCCGTCTGGCAAACCGAGCCGTGGTTGCGCCGCGAGTTGCAGGATCCGGACGTGAAAATCGCGAGCATCGGCCGCGCCGGCGAGATCGGCGTCAAGTTCGCCTGCATCGTCAACGACATCGACCGCGCCTTCGGCCGCTCGGGCGTCGGCGCGGTGATGGGATCGAAGAATCTGAAAGCCATCGCGGTGCGCGGCACGCGCGGCGTGCGCGTGCACGATCCGGAGCGCTTCCGCCGGGCGGTGCGCGACACCGAAGCGGTGCTGCAGCCGTCGCCGGTGCGCAAGCGCTTTACCGTGCGCGGCACGCACAACATGATGGACGTGACCCATCGCTTCGGCGCGCTGCCGACGCGCAATTGCCGCGACGTGCAGTTCGAGGGCGTGCCGGCGGTCAACGCCGACGCGGTGACACGACCGCGCCGCAGCGACGGCAGGCCGAGTCTCGTCGGCAACAAGGCCTGCTTCGCCTGTACCATTGCCTGCGGCCGGGTCGCGACGATCGACCCGACTTCGCCGCTCGCCAACGGCGACGACGGGCACGGTGGCGACCGCGCCCGCTACCGGCGGCCGTCGGGCGGGCTCGAGTACGAGACCGCCTACGCTTTCGGCCCAATGTGCGGGGTCGCCGATCTCGACGCGATCAACTACGTCAATTTCCTTTGCAACGAGCAAGGTATGGATCCGATCTCGCTCGGCGCGTCGATCGCCGCGGCGATGGAATTGTTCGAGGAAGGCGCGGTAACACGAGACGACACCGGCGGGCTCGAGTTGCGCTTCGGCAGTGCCGATGTGCTCGCGCTCGCGGCCGAGCTGACCGCGCATGGCGAGGGCTTCGGCGCCGACATCGGCCTCGGCGCGGCGCGGCTGTGCGCGAAATACGGCCGCCCCGAGCTTGCAATGGCGGTCAAGGGCCAGGAATTTCCCGGTTACGATCCACGCGCGCTCAAGGGCATGGCGCTGGCCTATGCCACGTCGAACCGCGGCGGCTGCCACATGCGCGCGCGGCCGCTGCTGCACGATTTCGAAAACGTCACGACCGACGGCAAGGCCGAGCTGGTCAAGACCACGCAGGACCTCGTCGGCGCGATCGACAGTTCGGGGCTGTGCATGTTCGCCAACGCGATATTCCCGCCCGAGCACCTCGTCGCGATGCTCGACGCCGCCTGCGCCGGTGACTGGACGCTCGAGCGGCTCTACGAGGTCGGCGAGCGCATCTGGAATCTCGAACGCCAGTTCAACCTCGCCGCGGGGTTTACTCGCGCGGATGACGCGCTGCCGGCGCGCGTCGTGAACGAGCCCGCGCGCGGCGGCATGGGCGACGGCGAGGTCGCCGACATCGGCGCGATGCTCGACGAGTACTATGCGCTGCGCGGCTGGGACGCCGAAGGCCAGCCGCGCGTCGAGACGCTCGCGCGACTCGGTCTTTAGAACCGACCCGAAATGGCCGTCGAGATCACGCTGGTAGGCTTCGGCGATGAACGCCCGGCAAGCTTCGCCGGCGGCAACCGGCTGCGGCTCGACATCGCGACTCCGGCGACGCCGCGTGCCGTCATCGCCGCGGCCGGCATCAGCAACCCCGAGGGGCTGATCCTGATGAATACCGTTCAGGTCATTCCCGAGCGGCACTGGGGCGAGCCGCTGGTCGAGGACCGCGATCGCCTGACGCTGCTGTCGGCTTTCGAGGGCGGTTAACCATTCGGGTCGTCGGCACGAAATTCGGTCGCATCGGACCCTCCCCGAGTTGTCATTCCGAGTTGCTACTCCGAGTCATTACTCTGAGTAGCACTTTGCGGCGAGAAGGTTAGAAGGAGGCTATTCGAAATCGATGAACTGGCGGCGGACGCGGGCGTCGAGCAGCGGGATGGCCTGTTCCAGCACGTACTCCTTGAAATGCGGCGTTTCCTGGTGCGCCGCGAGACCGGCTTCGTCGTGGTATTTCTCGTAAATCAGGAATTCGCACGGATTGTCCGGGTCGACGTGCGTCGTGTAGGTGATCACGCCGGGTTCCGCGCGCGACGCGATGCCGAGCTTCTGCAAGATTTCGCGCACCTGCGCCTCGTTGCCCTCCTTCGCGGTCCAGGTAACCGCCAGTACGAATGCCATGAATCTTTCCCTCCGGAAGCGATGACTGTCAATCGCGGCAAGATTACCGCATTAATTTTGCTCTGAGTAAAATTTCCGCTAGTTTTTACTCCGGGTAAAAACTCGCATTGTTGCTCGGAGCGACAATTCGCGATGTCGCGGTGAGCTGTGCACCGCCGGCGCCGCGGTCCGAGCGCTTGACGCTCGCCACCGCGACGGCCGACAATCTCGCCAACCGGATCGAGGGGCGCGCAGGCGCAGCAACGGCTGCCACCGGTGCACAGGTCGCGGCGCTCGCGGATGCGCCCCGAGCCCGGACAGCCACACCGGAGGAGCAAGCCACCATGACACAAAAAACCATCGCATTCTTTCCCGAGGCGGCATTCGGCCCGGCGCTGAATTCCGTCGGCATCGCGCAAGCCTGCGAGAAGCTCGGCCACAAGGCCGTATTCCTGTCGGACCCGGGTTTCATCGAGATTTACCAGGGTTACGGTTTCGATGCGCACCCGGTGAACCTGTCCGAACCGATGTCGGAGGAGGAAATGGCCAAGTTCTGGGAGAACTTCATCAACGGCCACATCCCCAATTTCAGCAAGTCGCCGTACGACCAGATCGATAATTACGTCAAGGAATGCTGGGAAAACATCGTCGACAGCGCCCGATGGGCGGAAAAGGACTTGCCCGGGGTACTCGCGAGAATCGATCCGGACGTCGTCTGCGTCGACAACGTGATCCTGTTCCCGGCGATCAAGCAGTTCGGCAAGCCGTGGGTGCGCATCATCTCGTGCTCCGAGAACGAGATCGAGGACCCCGCGATCCCGCCGCACCTGTCCGGTTGCGGGGCCGGCGACAGCCCCTGCCACGAGCGCTACCGCCGGCGCTTCAACGAAGTCATCAAGCCGGTGCACGACGACTTCAACGCGTTTCTCGCCGAATGCGGCGAGGATCCCTACCCGCTCGGCCAGTTCTTCGAAGCCTCGCCTAACATGAACCTGCTGCTGTACCCGGAGCCGGTCAAGTACGAACGCGCCGTGCCCCTCGACCCGGCGCGTTTCCAGTACCTCGAGGGCTGCGTGCGCGAGGAAGAGCCGTACGTGGTGCCGGAATTCAGGGCGAACGGCGACAAGCCGCTGCTCTACGTCAGCTACGGCAGCCTCGGCGCCGGCGATACCGAGTTGCTCAAGCGCGTGATCGACGCGCTCGGCCGGATGCCTTACCGCGCGCTGGTCAACGTCGGCGACTACGGCGACGCCTACGACGGCGTGCCGGACAACGTGATCATCGAGGGCTGGTACCCGCAGCCGTCGGTGATCCCGCAGGTCGACTGCGTGATCCATCACGGCGGCAACAACAGCTTTACCGAGTGTCTCTACTTCGGAAAACCGGCGATCATCATGCCCTACGTCTGGGATGGGCACGACAACGCGACCCGCGTCGAGGAGACCGGCCTCGGTTTTTACCTGCACCGCTACAACTGGACCGAGGCCGACCTCGCCGAACGCATCGAGCGCTGCCTCGACGACGCCGACATGCAGGCGCGGCTCGCGGCGACGAGCAAACACATGCAGTCGCGCTCGGGAACCGGGAAGGCCGCGTCGATCCTCGACCGAATGCTGCGCCAGCGATGAGCGCGGTGGTCACGAAGACGGCGCCGTCGATTCCGCGGGCCAGCGAAGTCGGCGAGCTCGCCGACTGGGGGGCGGTGCCGATGCCGCTCACCGGCGAGTCGCGGACCAGCGGGGTGCTGCTGCACAAGGGGCCGAACGGCGAGCCGGAATGCGGTATCTGGGTTTGCACGCCCGGCACCTGGCAATGCGAGGTCACGCGCGACGAATTCTGTCATTTTCTCGCCGGCCGTTGCAGCTATACGCACGAATCCGGCGAAGTCATCGAGATCGCGCCGGACACGGCGGCGTTCTTCCCGGCCGGCTGGAAGGGCGTCTGCCGGGTCGACGAGACCGTGCGCAAGGTTTACATGATCCGCTAGCCGCGAATCGCAGCGTCGGCTCGCGGCACGATCGACGGCGGCAGGTTGCGGCATTCGCCGGCGGCGCCGTTGCCGCCCGCGCGCGCCGTCCCTTCCCGCCATCCGCCCCGGCGGGCCGGCTCGTCCGCGGGCTCGACTGACACGGCCCGGCCCGATGGCGTATGATTGCCCGGCCGGATCGCGACCCGATCCCGGATTCCGGATTGTCCCGAGCCCTTCGCCCGCATGCCCGAATACTATCCACAGCGAATCGTCTGCCTGACCGAAGAGACCACCGAGATGCTCTACCTGCTCGGCGAGCAGGAGCGGATCGTCGGCATTTCGGGTTTTACCGTGCGGCCACCCGAGGCGCGCCGGGAAAAACCGAAAGTCTCGGCATTCACTTCCGCGAAAATCGACCGGATCGTCGAGCTCGAGCCGGACCTCGTGCTCGGGTTCTCCGATCTGCAGGCCGACATCGCCGCCGAGCTGGTGCGCCGCGGCATCGACGTGCACGTGTTCAACCAGCGCTCGGTCGACGAGATCCTGCGGATGATCGCGATGCTCGGCGCGATGGTCGGCCGCCAGCGGGACGCCGAGGCCTGGGTCGCCGACATCGAGCGCAAGCTCGACCGGCTGCGCGCCGAAGCCGCGGCGATGGCGGAACGGCCGCTGGTCTATTTCGAGGAATGGTACGACCCGATCATCAGCGGCATTCGCTGGGTCGCCGAGCTGATCGAGATCGCCGGCGGCCGCGAATGTTTTCCCGAGCTCTCGTGCGAACCGCTGGGCAAGAACCGAATCATCGCCGATCCGATCGACGTCGCGCGGCGCAACCCGGACATCGTCATCGGTTCGTGGTGCGGGCGTAAATTCCGTCCCGAGCACGTCTATGCACGCCCGGGCTGGGAAGACGTGCCGGCGGTGCGCGAGCGCCAGGTGTTCGAGGTCAAGTCGGCGCTGATCCTGCAGCCCGGACCGGCCGCCCTGACCGACGGTCTCGACGAACTCTGCGCGATCGTGCGCCAGTGGCAGGCTCGCTGACAGCCCTCCGGCGCGCACCGGCGTGAACCGAGTCGCTCGATGATATTCGCCGCCGCGATCGTCGGCCTGACCGTCCTGACGCTGCTCTGGTGGGTCGTAATGCCGCTGCGCGCGGTGCACAACGATCGCAAGTTACGTACCTTGCCCGCGCTCGAAAACGAGCCGGCGGGCGGCTGGCCGCCGGTCAGCGTGCTGGTGCCGGCGCGCAACGAAGCGGACGGCATCGAGGCGGCGGTACAGAGCCTGCTGGAGGTCGACTACCCGGCGCTCGAGATCGTCCTGATCGACGACCGGTCCGGCGATGGCACCGGTAAAATCATCGACCGGCTGGCCGACAAGGACCCCCGGATTGTCGCGCTGCACGTCGAAGCGCTGCCGCCGGGCTGGCTCGGCAAGGTGCACGCGTTGCAGCGCGGACTCGAGGTAAGCCGCGGCGACTGGTTGCTGTTTACCGACGCGGACGTGCATTTCTCGCCGGCGGTGCTGAAGCGGGCGATCGGCTACTGCCGGCATCGGGGCCGGGACTTCATCGCCCTGCTGCCCGAATTCATCAATGTGCGCCTGCCGATCGGCTCGGCGCAGGCGGCTTTCGGCATCCTGTTCCTGTCGATGTTCGACTTCGGCAGGGTCGCCGACCCCGACGACGACGCGGCGATGGGCATCGGCGCGTTCAACCTGCTGCGGCGGGGTTTCGTCGATCCGATGGCGGGGCTCGAATGGCTGCGCATGGAACTTGTCGACGACGCCGGGCTCGGCCTGATGGCCAAACGGCGCGGCGCGCGCTGCGAAATCCTGTCGGGCAACGAGCTGCTGCGGGTCGACTGGTACCCGACGCTGCGCGCGATGCTCGACGGCGTCATGCAACGCTTCGTGATGGGCGCCGATTACCGGCTCGGCCTGTTCGCGCTGCACTGCCTGTTGCTGCTGGCGTGCCTGCTCGCGCCGCTGGGCCTCGTGCTGATGCTCGCCCCGGTTTCGCCAATGGCCTGGATCGCGCTGACGGCCTACCTCGCGCCGGCGGCGACCCTGCGCCTCGGCGGTGCCCGCCGAATCGGCATCCCGGCAGCCGCGCTATGGGGCATCGCAATCGGCTACGCGATCATCGTTTACGGCATGATTCGTTCGCTGCTCGGCTGTATTCGCCACGGCGGCGTCTACTGGCGCGGCAATCGCTACTCGCTGCGCGAGTTGCGCGCGAACCAACGGTTCAAGATGAAGCCCTTCGGCTGAATCGTTCGGCCCGCAAGCCGCGTTTCGCGACCGGGTCGTCGCGCTATCCCGAAGCGGCTGGACGACGGCCGGTAGATTTGCGGACCGAAATTTGGTGTTATTATGGGCGGCGCAACGGATCACAATCGACAGACCACTGTCAGGCAGGGCCCCATGAACGAAACCACCCAATCCGATCAACGCAAGAAAATCGTCGCTGCCGCGATCCCCGCCGTAATCCTGGCCGTTATCGCCGCCGTCGGCTGGTATCTCTACTTGTCGACCCAGCAGGAAAGCGAGGCCTTGACCGCCGACCTGCTCGAGCAGGTCGGCGATTTCGAAGTCCGCGTGCTGCAACTCGTGCAGCAACGCGACGGTTTGCAGACGAGCCTCGACGAGGAGCGCCAGACGCGCGCGCAAATCCAGGATTCGCTCGCGTCGCAGCGCGACTCGCTGGCCGAGCTCAAATCGACACTCGCCGCCGAGCAGGCTAGTGCGGCGGGGCTGCAGGCCGACCTCGAGAGCGCGCGCGACGAGCGGATGCAGCTCGAGCGCGATCTGCAGCAGGAGGTCGAGCGGCTGGCGACGAACTCGTCCGAACTCGAGCAATCGCTGGCGCAACATCAGGCGCAGCAGCAATCGCTGCAAGGCCAGATCGATGCCGCTGCGACGGAAAAGCAGCAGCTGAGCGCGCAACTCGAGGAGGCGCAAGACCGGCGGCAGGCGCTGCAGGATCAGATCGCGCAGGTCAACGCCGAGGTCGCGGCCAAGGAGTCCGCGCTCGCGGCCGCGCGAGACAATATCGCCGCGCTCAACGACCAGCTCGCGCAAACCCGCGAGGAAAAGAGTTTGCTCGAGGCGCGCGTCGCCGATCTCAGCGAGCAACAGAAAAAGGAGGCCGCGCATTTCGCGCTGTTGCAATCCCGCCTCGAGCAGGAGCTCGACGAGCACCGCGTCGAAATCACCCAGCTCAAGAACCGCATGACCGTCATCAACCTGACCAGCGAAGTGCTGTTCAATTCGGGTTCGGCGGCGATCAAGCCGGAAGGCCGCAAGGTGCTGGACCTGATCGCGGCGTCGCTGAATGCCTACCCGGACCGGGAGATCAGTATCGAGGGGCATACCGACAACGTGCCGGTCGGCAAGGCTTCGCGCTACGTCTCGAACTGGGATCTGTCGATGACCCGCGCGCTGGCCGCGGTCGACCATCTGCAGCGCAATGCCAGCGTCTCGCCCGGACGGTTGCGCGCGGTCGGGCACGGCGAGTACAAGCCGGTAGCCAGCAACGAGACCACCGACGGCCGGCAGCTCAACCGGCGCATCGAGATTCGCCTGCTACCGGAGCTCGACGAAACGAGCTGACAGCGAGACGGTCGGCGATCGGTGGCGTAATCGCCCCCCGAATCGCCGGGCAATGCTTCGTTCGGGTGCAAAAGCAGGCCGTAATCCGGTTAATTTGCGAATCTGGCGGTAAATGATACTGTTGCCGGGGCCGGGGGCGGTGTCTATGCACCTGCGTGCAGCAGATCTCGACTCCCTGCACCGCATTTAGCGTCCGCGGCGACGCGCCTGCCCGGCCCCTCGGTACGGGCGAAAAAAACAACCAAAGAAGAGGGCCAGAATAATGAACAAGACGACGCTGATACTGCTGACATCCCTGCTCACGCCGATCGCGTGGGCCGGTGACGACGACGATGACGACGACGGCAGCAACCGATTCAACAAGTTACCGCGGTTCGTCGCGGGCGAGATCATCGCGACTCGATACGACGGTGTGCTCGACGACCTGCTGACCGCCGGCCTCGGCAAATCCGGCCTCGAGGACGGCGCGCCGGCGCCCGCATTCGCCGATCCCGTGAACCCGACGGACGCGGAGCTGCGCCGGCTCGCGATCTACAACAATTACCGCGCACTGGTGCCGACCGAGATCGGCAACGGCTATGGCGTCCTGTTCGGCCCCAATCTCGACGCCGACGGCAATGACACCGGCACCGAGGGTCTCGTCGCCGGCCGCGAGTATCTCGTTTACGCGGACAGCGGATCGGGCCGCAAGAACGTCACGCTGATGGTGCAGATTCCGGACAGCTTCGACCCGGCGGCGGCCTGTATCGTCACCGCGCCGTCATCCGGTTCGCGCGGCATCTACGGCGCGATCGGCACGGCCGGCGAGTGGGGGCTGCGGCGCGGATGCGCGGTCGCCTATACCGATAAGGGCACCGGCACCGGCGCGCACGACCTCGAGGACGACACCGTCAGCACGATCACCGGCCAGCGCGTCGACGCCGACGCCGCGGCCAGGCAATCGCATTTCACTGCCCGCCTGAGCGACCAGCGCCGGATCGCGTACAGCGCCGCCTATCCCGACCGGCTCGCGTTCAAGCACGCGCACTCGCAGGCAAACCCGGAAAAGGACTGGGGCAAGAACGTGCTGCAATCGATCGAGCTGGCGTTCTACCTGTTGAACGAACAATTCGGCGAACAAGGGCACCACGGCAAGAAGCGCAAGTCCATCACGCCGGCCAACACCATCGTCATCGCGTCGAGCGTGTCCAACGGCGGCGGCTCGTCGGTGCGCGCGGCGGAGCAGGACCGCAAGGGCCTGATCGACGGCGTCGCCGTGTCCGAGCCCAACGTCAACCCGCGCTACGAGGACTTCGGTATCCAGCAGGGCGCCGAGGATCCGTTTTACGGGCACAGCCGTTCGCTCTACGACTACACCACGCTGCTGAACGTTTTCCAGGGATGCGCCAGCGCGGCGGCGGAGAACGCGGGCGCGCCATTCAACTTCGCGCCAAGCTCGACGGCCTGCACGTCGCTCGTCGCCAAAGGCTTGCTCGGCAGCGGCGATCCGGCCGGGCAGGCCGCCGAAGCCCAGCAGATCATCAACGATTACGGCTTCGTTTCTGAGCAAAACATCGTGCAGCCGTCGCACTGGTGGGCGAACGTTCCGCAAAGCATCTCGATGACCTACGCCAACGCCTACGGCCGGATCGGCGTGACCGCCAACCTGTGCGGCTACAGCCTGGCCGCGAGCGATCCCGTGACCGGGGAGGTGTTACCGCTGGCGCCCGCCACGGAGAACGCCCTGTTCGGCACCAGCAACGGCATTCCGCCGACCGGCGGCGTCAGCCTGATCAACAACCTGTCACCGGGCGGGCCGGTCGAGTACCGCAAGTCGACTTCGCCGTCGACCGGCAACGCCGACCAGAATCTCGACGGGGCCTTATGCCTGCGCTCGCTGGCGCTGGGCCGGGATGCCGAGAGCGGGGCGAAACTGAAGCGCGGTCTGCGTGGCTACAGTCGCCGGATCGAACGCGGCATTCGCCAGGTTCGCGCGAGCGGCGATTTGCGCGGCTTGCCTGCGATCTTCGTCACCGGGCGCAACGACGCGATCCTGCCGATCAATCACACCTCGCGCGCCTACTACGGCCTCAACCAGCGAGTCGAGGAAGACGACAGTAAGCTGCGCTACTACGAGATCACCAACGCGCATCACCTCGATGTCTTCAACAAGTTTCCCGGCTTCAGCGACAAGTTCGTGCCGCTGCATCACTACCTGTTCGAGGCGCTGGACCTGATGTACGACCACCTGGCCAATGGCGCCGCGCTGCCGCCGAGCCAGGTCGTGCGGACGGTTCCGCGCGGTCTCGCTTTATTGCCGCTGACCTCGGCGAACGTGCCCGATATCGCCATGTCCCCCGGCGAAGACGCGATCAGCTTCGAAGAGGACATCCTGCACATCCCCGACTGAACGCGGCCGGCAACCGGCATCGACCAGGAGTCTCGCGCCAGCGGCGCGAGGCTTTGAAACTTGCCTGCTGCCCAAAGACCCGGACCCATTTCCTTGCTGTCGCCGCTTCTGCGGTTAAAGATCGGTCGGCGATCGCCGATATGAAGTTACCGTTGGTCGCTGTGCGATTAGCAGAGATCCGGAGAGGCCACTCATGAACGTCAAACTCAAACTCCTGTTCGGCCTGGCGTTGCTGGCGACCCTACCGATGTTGACTTCCATCGCGATAGCCACCTGGGTCGCGAGCGATACCTCCGACGAAATGCTGGTAGCCAGGACCCAGGAAACCCTCGTCAACATTCGCAACGCAAAAAAAATTCAGGTCGAATCACTTTTCGACGACGTCACGAAACAAATCATCGGCTTCTCCCGCCGTTCGATGGTCGCGGATGCATTGCTGGATCTCGAAGAGGGCTTTAGCGCCTACCCGGACGAGGCAAGAAACACCTCGGTCTCCGAGGCGCGGAAACACCTGATCGATTACTACCGGGGGCATGATCTCAAATGGGCCAGGTCGTTTGCATCGGGCGTCTCCAGGCTGTCCGAGTCGGCCGCACTGCTTCAATACAACTATATTTCGAACAACAGCTTCCCCCCCGGAGAAAAATACAGGCTCGACAAAGTGGTGGAACCCACACTGTATTCGAACACGCACGGTACCGCGCATCCTCAATTCTTGCGATATCTCGGGGAAAATCCGATCGACGATATTTATCTGGTCAGCCTCGAAACGAGCGAAATTATCTATTCGACGCGAAAAAAGGCAGACCTCGGAGCCGTGCTCACCGATGACGCATATGCCGACAGCGGGATTGGCCAGGCCTATGCGGCCGCCGCGGCGGCAAAAGATCAGAACTTCGTGTTTTTCTCCGATTATTCAGCCTATTCGCCATCGGGTTATCGACCCGCGATGTTCGCTTCCGCCCCGATCCATTACGCCGGCGCCCCGGCCGGCGTTTTGATCTTTCAATTTTCGGCAGATTTCGTCAACCGGGTCATGAGCAATGATCGCCAGTGGGATCAGGTCGGCCTCGGTATGACCGGCGACACTTATCTGGTGGGCGCCGACCGGAAGCTACGCAGCGAGAGGCGGACATTCCTGGAAAATCCCGAAGCGCATCTCGCCGAAATGCAGGCCGCCGACATCGACGCGAAAACCATCGAGGCAATACGCGACATCGGTTCGTTAATTGGTTACCAGGTTGCCGACACCGCGAGCCTGGATAATACCCGGCAAGGCAAAAGCGGTTTCATGCGCTATGTCGACGCGAGCGGCAACGGCGTATTATCGGCTTACGCTCCACTGAATATTCCCGGGCTCAAATGGAACGTCCTGGTCGAGATGCAGGCAGCGGAAGCCCAGGCACCCTCGAAAACCCTGATTCGAAAACTGGTAACCTATTCCAGCATTACCGCGATAATCATGACAGTCATTGCCGTGTTGTTTGGCTGGCTGTTCGCGCTGCGACTGATTCGTCCGGTAGAACGACTGGCCAGCGAAATAGAGCATATCGAAACGAACTCGGATCTTTCGTTCACGCTTACGAGCAAGCCATCCGACATAACCGAGCAAATTGTCGGCTCGATTAACAGGATGCTGCGAAAGATCCACGCTATCGTCAGCAAGGTTTCGGAGAGCAGCGATACGCTTTCGCAGGCGGCCGCCAATATCGATCTGCTCAGCACCCGAACTTTCCAGGAGATCGAAAAGCAGGAAGAAGAGACAAACAACATCGCCGCGGAAATCGGCACCATGATCGATACTGCGCATCACGTAGCAGACAGCGCGGACAAGGCGAGCCAGGCGGCGGCGGTCGCAAGCGCGCATGCCGCCAGTGGCAGTGAAATCGTCGATTCGACTGCGCGTGCGGTCGGCAAGCTCAGTGACGAGGTGGGTCGAGCGGCCGGCGTGATCGACGATCTTGCCGAAAATAGCAGCGAGGTGGACGGCGTCGTCGAAACGATAAACAGTATTGCCGAACAAACCAACCTGCTGGCGCTCAATGCCGCAATCGAGGCCGCGCGCGCGGGCGAGCAGGGTCGTGGCTTTGCCGTGGTTGCCGACGAAGTGCGGACGCTTGCCGGGCGCACCCAGGAATCCACCGAGGAAATAAAGCAGATCGTCGGGGCTCTGAAGGACTTCGCGAACAGCGCGGTAGAGGCGATGACCGTCGGGCGCGAGCAAAGCGAAAAGAGCGCGGGCCGGGCGATGCAGACGCACGAGGCCCTGGCACATATCGTCGAGTCCATCGACCAGCTAGCAGCGTTAAACGGGAAAATAGCCGAGCACTCGGAGCAACAGCGCGAGGCTAGCAACTCGGTAAATCATCGCCTGTCGGTAATCTGGGAAATAGCCCGGTCCAACACCGACGCCGCCGAGCAAACCAAGAATGCAAGTACCCAGATCAATCGGCTCACCAATGAACTGAGAACCGCGGTAGCGCAATTCAAGCTATAAAGCCGAAGCCGGCGTTGCTGGCAACGCCCGCGCGCAAGCTCCCATCGACCCAAACTGATTGGGTTCGATAGTGACTTCGCCGACGCGGCGTCCCGCAGGGGTCAAAACACGAGGGGCACTCGCGTTTCGGGTTTGCCCCTTCCGTCGTCAACTCGATATTCGCTAAAATGCTGTCAATACTTCGATGACAGATGGAAGTAGCATTCAGCTGTCACCAATCCCCTGGTTTTGAAATCCTCGCTTTCGCGGCGATGACTGAGTGGCCGCGGAAAAGCCTTCGCGCTGGTTTAACCCTTCATCCTCAAATTCGGCGGATCGTACAACGACTCCAGCTGCAACTCGGAGGCCGGTAATTGATCATATTACCAACTCAAGGTGCGTAATATTTTTTCATAGTGTCGCGCTTCCTTTCGATTACCTTGCTCGTTATTGATTGATACTAATGCATTAAGGATCTCAGGGTTACTCGGATATTCCCGCTGCGCTTTTCTCAAGACCTCGAGCGCCTGTTTTGCCTTGCCAGTTGAATTGAGTGCGATCGCATAAACAAACACATACCGGTCTGTAGCTGACGGACTTTGTGCAGCTGAACGTAAGTAATCGATGGCTTCTGATATTTTTTTCTGCCTGACAAGTAGTAAGCCAAGAGCATGCTGAATAGCGGTGTTATCCCTGACCTGACCCATGGCCTTTCTCAACACGGCTTCACCCGCCGTGTCATCGCCCAGGCCGCGGTAATAATCAGCTAAATTGATGTAAGCGGGCGTATAGAAAGGCGCCAGCGTAATTGCATTCTGATAAAACTGTTCTGCCTGCTTTGTCTGGCCCTGCTGCGCATACAATCCGGCAAGATTAACCAGCGACTCCGGGCGATCGGCGTTAAACATCTGTGCGGATTCGTATTCTGCTAGCGCCTGATTGTATTTTTCCCGGGCTTCTGCCGGCAATTTCTGTATAGAACTACCCGCTAATGCACGGGCTGCCAGCGAACGCGTAGTGCGCATGTCGTCGTACAATAGAGAATAGGCAAATGGCAGGCGCTGTTGTTGGTGAATCGAATCCAGCGCCAGCGCCAGCGCCAGCCCCAAACCTAATAGGGGTTGTTCATCGTTTGCCGCGAGCTGTAATACCGGCGCTGATTTTCGCGACAAGTAAGGCGGCAGCAAGGTAACGGCAGTAGCGCGGGCAATGGCGGGCTGGCTGTCATCCGCAATTAATTCCGACAACCGTTGCTCTGCATCAGGCAATCCCTGGCGTCCCGCATGCAAAGCTTGTGCATAATGTTTTATATCGGGTTCGCCATATTTCTGCTCAAGTTTGTTAGCCGCCCAATGTGCTGATTTATCAGCATGGCATTGGCTGCACGCATTCGGCGTGCCTAATTTAACGGATAAATCAGGCCGGGGAATGCGGAAACTATGATCACGCCTTGGGTCAACCAGCATATATTTCTTTGCCGGCATATGGCAATTAACACATTGTCCGGCTTCAGTGTCAGGCTTATGTAAGTGATGCGCCGCAGTATTATATTTGCTCGACGAATGGCATTGGACGCATAGAGCATTGCCTTCGGCACGCAACTTTAAACCATGGGGTTCATGGCAATCACTGCAGGTGACACCGGCGTGATACATTTTGCTTTGTACAAACGAACCATAAACATAGACTTCACCATTAATCTGGCCATCAGCGTGATACAGTGGCTCATCGAGTAATGCCACCTGGAAATTGTCCAGTAATGCATGCTCAGGTCTTGCGCCAGGTTTAATCGTCAAACGTCGCGCATGGCATTGCGCGCAAGTCTCAACCTCGACATTCGTTTGTTTGGCCCGATTCCGCCTGGCATTGCCGGTAACAGGATCTATCATCCAACTGATATTTTCACGCTCATTAAACTCTACTGAAAAACCTTTGCTCTTAAGATCGTCGTTCTTATTTTCAACCCATTTCAAATGCCTGGAAGCCGGGCCATGACAGGCTTCACAGCCAACATCAATTTCTGACCAGGTGGTATCGTATTCTTTATTGGCCAAATCGTAATTTTTCTGCAAGTTGGTCGAATGGCAATCGGCGCACATGAAATTCCAGTTCTGGTTCATGCCAGTCCAGTGAAGCTCGTCATCATGCTCGATGTGTTCATCGGGATATAGATGAAACCAGCGTTGCCCACCTTCAGCTTGATCACGCGTATCCCAGGCAATGCTTAATACCTGATAACGGCCTCGTGAGAGCTGGATGATATATTGCTGTAATGGATAGACTCCAAAGGTGTAGGCAATGGGGTAGTCGGTTAATATTCCATCGGGACCATCGGTCTGTACGAAGAACTGGTTATCTTTTGTATAAAATCTTGAAACCGTACCAAAGTAATCGAAGGATGTGTTCTTGAATTCACCCAGCATGGTTTGTTCATTAGCCGGCTGCATAGCGAGGTCATGATGGGAGCCTTGCCATAGTTTGAATTGCTCCTGATGACAATCAACACATTGTTGTGCGCCTATGTAGGCAACCTTTCCAAGGGGCGGAGATTCTAATTGACCTGGCTGTGTTGCCGCAGGATTATTTTCGCCGTAACAAGGCAATATGATTAATACTAAAAAGGCAATCGCTGCTACACGCATCTAAAGCCTTCATGCAGTTATTAACAGCAAGTCCATAACTGTTTGAGTCATGTTTTTTTGCGTAACGACCAGAAATATACAAGCGAATACAGCACAATCACGGCATCCATGGTCGCCGGCACCCGGAAGCCTTCAGCGTAACTCTGATCTACATTTGACAAAGCAAGGTAAACCATAAATGTCTTTTCCAGCGTGCTGTAAATTAGTATGGGCAGCACCCAGGAAGGTTTGAATGCGGCTGCAATCATCATGACGCCCATCAGCCCTACCATGATGCCCCAGTGCTGCACAAAAAAGGTTTGCTGTTCAACGTACTCAAGATTTGCAAGCCTCTCTACCGCAAACTGTGGCAAGAAGGCATAAACACCAGCCGCCGCGGTACCCAGGCCACCGATTATCAAAAAAGGTTTTAGTGTGTTATCGATAAATTGTTTCATACCTGCTCGCATTCCAGGTGGATGGCAGCAAACAACAATGCCGTGTTGTCTGCTGCTACCGATAACACATCACCTGCATCGGGTCTTTAGGACTGAAAAAAAATTTCAGCGATTATTAACGATTGACCCGTTTAGCTGCGCTTATTTTGCCATGCCGTGTTCTTCGGCAGCCCTTTCAGACATTTCCTGATGATTAGCCATCGCTGAAAGCCGCCGTGGCGGAAACGCCTGCATGGTTGCCAAATGCCTTTGCACCAGTCGTCTGGCAGGACCGAATGCCCACATCTTGTGACCGAGCCAGTCAATGTAGTTTTTCGACTCCATCGGCGCCTTTTCATAGGGGTCACGACGCAGGTTAACCATCAAAGGTGCAAAATTGAGCCTTATCTTTGGACCAAACCAGCCATCGGGCTGAATAACGAAATGTACTTTCCAGTCGTTATAACGTAGCGCCTGCATAGTGGCACCTT
This sequence comes from Gammaproteobacteria bacterium, assembly GCA_024638385.1. GTDB lineage: Bacteria > Pseudomonadota > Gammaproteobacteria. The sequence goes on from JAHEKJ010000232.1 coordinate 26,970, forward strand.
CGTAGTAGACAATTTCTGCACGCTTGGAGGGTCCATTACCCAATAGCAGATCAAGTTGATTGAACCCGTCCAGATGCACCTTGTAGCCTTCATGGCCGTTACGCAGTTTTGCAGGCAGATCTTTGTCACCGCCGGCTGCAGCAACCAGCGTCGGCATCCAGTCCATGCTGTCGAAGATATCGTTAACCACAGTATTCGGCTTCACCTTGCCCGGCCAGCGAATAATGGCGGGCACGCGGAAACCGCCTTCCCAGGTGGTGCCTTTTTCACCGTGAAAAGGTGTGGTGTCGCCGTCTGGCCAGGTAATGGTTTCCGGGCCATTGTCGGAAGTGAAGACCACGATAGTGTTATCAGCAATACCTAAATCGTCGAGCTGTCTAAGCACCTTGCCGACGTTATCATCCAGTTCCTTCATAACAACATCCTGTAGCCCGCGCCCATTCCCTAATAAATCTTCATACTCTTTTTTCAGGTGGGTAAAGATGTGCGCACGCGCCGGGGCCATCCAGACAAAGAAAGGTTTGTTTGCATCGTGCGCGCGTTTGATAAAGTCCATGGTGTAACGCGTGACATCGTCATCCAGTGTTTTCTGGCGCTCAGGCAAGGCGGGGCCCGCGTCTTCTATGCGCTGTTTGCCGACCTTGCCCCAACGTGGATGCACAGTATTATCATCTTTATCGGTTGCCCAAGAGTGAACCAGATTACGGGGTGCAAACTTATCGTTGAACTCTTTATCGTTCTTCGGCCAGTCAGGATCAGCCTGGTACTCCATCGCATTGAGGTGATACAACCAGCCCCAGTACTCGTCGAAACCATGTGCAGTCGGCAGGAATTCGTTCCTGTCTCCCAGATGGTTCTTGCCGAACTGACCGGTGGTATAGCCCAATGGTTTTAACATTTCTGCGATCGTAGGATCCTCAAAGCTCAGACCCACCGGATCCGCGGGCAGACCTACCGTGTGCAGACCGGTGCGCACTGGAAACTGACCAGTAATAAACGCAGATCGGCCAGCGGTACACGAGGGCTGCGCATAATAATCGGTAAAACGCATACCCTCTGAGGCCAATTGATCAAGATTTGGTGTTTTAATGCTCTTCACGCCCTGATGATATGAACCGAGGCCGGCCCAGCCGACGTCATCGGCCATGATCACCAGGATATTGGGTTTGTTCGTTTGTGCCTGAGCGGCACCACCGATCATCAGTAACCCGATGAGAACAATCACCATTGCTGGCAATGTATAAAAAGACTCTGATTTCATTGTATAGCCCCCCTTTTTTGTATAATTCTTATACAAATTTATACGCATAAAATAGCGCAAGAATTCAAATACTTGCTTTTGCATGTTCTTGGAAAATAAACGCCCGGGAATATTAAGATGGCGCGAAAAAATAACTTCGACTGCGTTAGTAGAATCAATTCCAATGCACCACATCCAGATTCGGCACCAGATATCCCACTAACAATCAATAACGGGGAATCGGCTTTTCATAGTACGTGGTACCCAATAGGCTCGCAAGCCCAGGTTAAACTCACAATTGACATAGAACAGCGTTCGGGTAAAAAGGGGGGTCGGAGTACAGGAAATTTAAACACCCGATTTCCGCTGTTCCACCCGCTAAATAATGAGATTCACGGCGCCGTACGGTCTCGATGGCACCCGAATTCTGATTGTTTCCGCCGACACGCCCAATGTCGCCTCTCTTCCCGGCAGCCATTCCGGTCGAATTCCAGCCAGCAGGCAAACCGGCTGCCCGCCGCTATTTTTGCTCGCAGCAATTCGTTGAGCTGACCGGGTCAAACAGATCTCGCTGGCTAGCCGAACAAATTTATCTGGGGCGCTGCCCTGCTCTCGGGTAACGGGTTGAATACTGTTGGTCCCGCTTTTCTGTGAAGGTGTGCCAGTATCTGCTCGATCACCGCGGGATCTTCGATACTGCGGTCCGACGTTTCGGCAATCACTCTGACAGCACCACCGCATGTTTCACAAACTAGGATATCGATACTGAATACTCGCTTGAGGCGTTGTGCCTTTATGCCCTTGAGTGCAGGTCAACACGACGTGACATTTTGCCGGTGTGCAGTCGTCTGTTTTACTGCTTTGCGGAAGCTAGGTTGCATCATCGACGCGACATAACACCGCAAAGTTGCCTGGGTGTTATATGGTCAAACCTCACGGTCTATTAGTACCAGTTAGCTGCACGCATTACCGCGCTTCCACACCTGGCCTATCGACGTCGTAGTCTTCGACGGGCTTGACGCAGCAGACGCCCCGATCGGTCGCCGCCATCAGCAACCACCCGAGCGAGGTCTGCCGGCACGCCCAGGTGATGCTCTCGCCGGCGCCACCGGCGCGATAACTCTTCGGCGTCATGCCGATATTATGCGCGCTCTTTTCGTACAGTCGACTGGTCGAGCCGTAGCCGGCCGCGTAGATCGCATCGGTGATGTCGTTGCCGTCGCGCAGCAGCGCCTTGAATTTGTCGCTGCGCGCGGTCTGCTGAAGTTTCTTCGGACTGACGCCGAAGATCGACTTGAACACGCGCTGCATGCGTGACGGCGACAGGTGCACGCGCACGGCGAGCGTCGCGAGCGGCAGGGTCGCGTCGGCATTGGCGGCGATGAAGCGCGCCAGATCGATGAATTATTGCAGGGATTTGTCGTTGGCTGCGGGCATGGTGCGAATGATACTCCGGCTGATTCGAATTGCCCGCGATAATAGTCCGACCGATTCGCGAATACGCTCCGATAGTTGCCGAACCGATACGGCGCATCGGGCCGCCCCGTCCCCGCGAGGGCAATCGCCGTTGCCGTCACGGGTTCGGCCGCGCCCGGTTGTCATTTGCGGCCAGAACTTGCGTCAGGTCATGCCAGCCGCGGACGAATCCGCTACGATGCGCCGATGAACGATCACCCCGCGATCATCTTCGCCGCCGCGATGATATTCGTCTTCGGCCTGTTCTCGCGGCTGGCGGATCGCTCGCCGCTGACCGCGCCGATGATCTTCGTCGCGGTCGGCATGCTCGTCGGGCCCGCCGGGCTGGGATTCTTTCACCCGGAGCTCGACGGCGATCTGGTCCACATCCTGACCGAGATTACGCTGATCCTGGTGCTGTTCGTCGACGCGTCGACAATCGACCTGAAAAAACTGCTCGCCGACCGCGCCGTGCCGTCACGCATGCTGCTGATCGGGCTGCCGCTGACGATGCTGCTCGGCACGCTGATCGCGTGGCCGCTGTTCCCGGAGGTCGGCATCTGGTCGCTGCTGCTGATGGCGCTGATCCTGTCGCCGACTGACGCCGCGCTCGGCCAGGCGGTGGTCAAGAGCGAAAAGGTACCCGAGCGCGTGCGCCGCTGGATCAGCGTCGAAAGCGGGCTCAACGACGGCATCGCGCTGCCGCCGATCTTCGCCTGCATTGCGGTACTGACGCTTGGCCTCGGCGGTTCGGACAAGCACTGGGGGTTGTTCCTGCTGCAGCAAGTCGTGCTCGGCGCGGCGATCGGCGGCGGCGTCGGCTGGGCCGGTGGCCGGCTGGTCACGTGGTTTTCCGCCCGGGGCTGGATGAGTCACACGTTTCAGCAACTGGTCTCGGGCTCGCTCGCGATCCTGTGCTTCGCGCTGGCCGAGCTGGTTCACGGCAATGGTTTCATCGCCGCGTTCGCCGGTGGTCTGCTGCTCGGCAGCAGCACGCGCTCGGCCGAGATTCGCGAACGCATCCAGGAATTCGGCGAAGCCTTCGGTCAGCAGCTGATCCTGATCGTGTTCATGATCTTCGCGATGGTCATGGTGCCGCTCGCGCTGCCACACTGGGATCTCGCGGCCTGGATTTACGCGCTGCTGAGCCTGACCGTGATCCGCATGCTGCCGGTTGGCCTCAGCCTGATCGGGGCCAGGCTGGATTTGTCGACCGCATTATTCCTTGGCTGGTTCGGTCCGCGCGGCATCGCGTCGGTGCTCTACCTGCTGCTGGTCGCGAATCTGCTCGGGGTCGGCGGCTACGAACGAATCCTCTCGGTGATCGTGCTAACCGTGCTGCTGAGCGTTTTTCTGCACGGGGCCAGTGCGGTGCCGCTGAGCCGGGCCTATGGCGGTCGCGATATCGCTCCGGCTGGTCTCGGTCACGAAAATTAACTAGAATCGGCCGCGGTCGCCGACAGGGGGAGACTGGAATGCTCGACTACATCGCACTCGGGATACTGATATTCGCGGCGATCACGCTGTTCTACGGCATCATCGTCATTCACGACATTCCGTACGAGATCGCGGTGCACCGCAATCATCCGCACCAGGATGCGATCCACTATGCCGGCTGGGTCAGCCTGTTCACGCTGCACGCGATCTGGCCATTCCTGTGGATCTGGTCGACGCTCTATCGCGAGGATCGCGGCTGGGG
>JAHEKJ010000002.1 GCA_024638385.1 Gammaproteobacteria bacterium
AAAACCAACGTCGGGAAGATTCTCCGGCGTGAACTGAGGTAGTCTGATGAGCAGTAAAGACAACCCCGAACGGGATCCGGAGGATCTCGATTATCCGCGCGATCTCGAGCATTTCACCTTCGACGAGTGGCGCTGCCTGCACGAGGAAGACCCGCATCGTTTCGACCGCTGCCGGCTGAAGCTTCTCAACGACCTGATCGATGCGGCGCCGCCGGCGTCACGGCCCCGACTGCGCGGCCTGATGTTCAGGATGGAAGGCGAGTCGCGCCGCTGCAAGAACCCGCTGCACTACAATCTTCGCCTGTCGGCGATGATGATGGAGATGCTCGACGAACTGCGTCAACAGCTGACCCTGCTGTCCGCGCCGGCGGGCGGCGATACGGCCACCGCGCGCGGCGCCGACGTCATTCCGTTCACCCGGCCCGGTGACGCCGGGCGCAACAGCCCCCGGAGCAACGACGCCGGCTGAGCCGCTCCGCCAGCTAGCGGCCGCCGATCAGTAACCGCTGATTTTTGCGTGCAGCGGTTTGGTTTCCTCGTAGCGTTGCTGCTGCTCGTCGCTGGCTTCGGTCTGGTAGTCGCGTTTCCATTCGTCGATGCTCATGCCGTAGATTCGCTGTTGCGCGGCGGCGTAGTCGAAATCCAGGCCGAGCCGTTTGGCTTCCGCCGAGTACCACTTGGCGAGGCAATTGCGGCAAAAGCCGGCGAGGTTCATCAGCTCGATGTTCTGCACGTCCTTGCGGTCCTGCAAGTGCGCGATTAGTGCGCGAAACGCGGCTGCTTCGATTTGCGTTTGCTGGTCTTTGGTCATTTCACGGGCTCACCTATAATGAGCCGCATTTTGTAGCAAATATTACCGATGCCGGCAAACGAATTGGAGCGCTGGTTCGCCGCCTTGCGCCAGCAGCTAGCGGCGAGCCGGCAACGACAACTCGTCGTCTTGAGCGGGTCGCTCGACTGGTGTGACGGCGCCTTCGCGCGGTTGCGGCAAGGCGACGACCGCTGGCTGATGTTCTCCGATCGCGATCTCGGCGGCGAACGCGTGGCGCTCGCCAAGGCCGCGACCCGGCTCGGCGGCGAAGCGGATCGGATCGCGCTCGATCTGTTTCGCGGTTTCAATCCCGACCTCCTGTGTATCGCCGCCGGCATGGTCAACGCCGGTGGCGTGCTGCTGTTGCTGGCGCCGACGGCGGCGCACTGGGAGCCTCGCGAAGACCGTTTCGCGGTGTGGCAAGATGGCAAACTCTCGCCGGCACCACGGTTTCTCGACTACTTCCTGGGCGCGGTCGAGCGCGAACCGGTGATCGGGCTGGTGCTCGAAGCGCAGCGGGTACTGCCGTCGTTGCCGCGGCTCGAAAGCCTGTCGCCGACGCCGATCGAGGCCGGCGAAACCGCCGCGCAGCGGCGGGTCCTGGCCGAGCTGGACGACTGGTTGCGGCGCGAAGAATCCGGCGTCGCGCTGATCAGCGCCGATCGGGGTCGCGGCAAGAGCACCACGCTGGGTTTGTTGATCCGCCGACTGCGGCGCGATTCCGGCCGGCGCGTGCTGCTGTGCGCGGCGTCCCGCCGGGTCGCCGCACAAGCGCTCGCGATCGCGGACGGCATCGAATTCATGCCCCCTGACCGGTTGCTCGCCGAGTATCCGGCGGCCGATCCGCTCGTCATCGACGAAGCCGCGATGATTCCGCAATCGATGCTGCGGCTACTGTGCCGGCGCTACGCGCGGCTGGTCATCGCGTCGACCAGCGGCGGCTACGAGGGCACCGGGCGCGGATTTCGCCTGCGCTTCGTCGACGGCTTGCCGAGCGCGCGGCGACTCGACCTCGAACTGTCCGAACCGGTGCGCTGGTGCGCCGGCGACCGGCTCGAGGCCTGGATCAACCGCGTGCTGCTGCTCGACGAATCCACCGCTTCGCGCGCCGCGGCTTTCGATCCCGCGCCCCCCGATTACGATTGTTTCGCCGTAAAAGACGGCGGCGCGCCGAACGAATTACTGCTCGAAGTTTATCGGCTGCTGAATTCGGCGCACTACCGAACCCGGCCGTCGGACTTGCGCATGCTGTTCGAGAACCCGGATCTCGAACTCGTGGTTGCGCGCGAACGGGGCGCGGTCGTCGGCGCGGCAATGCTCAACCTCGAGGGCGGTCTCGCGAACGGGCTTTGCGCGCAGATTCATCTCGGTCGTCGCCGGCCGCGCGGGCACCTGCTGGCGCAGATGGTGACCGCCCAGGCCGGGCTGCAAGGATTCGCGAGCTGGCGCGGCCTGCGCGTGCAGCGCATCGCGGTCGCGGAGGCTTGCCGCCGGCGGGGTATCGGCCGCGAGCTGCTGGCCCGGGCCGCCGGGATCGCGCGAGCGCGCGGGCTGCACTGGCTCGGCGCCAGCTTCGCGATCGAGCCGGGCGCGGCGGCATTCTGGCGGCAGGGCGGTTTCGAACTCGTGCACGTCAGCTACGCCGCGGGCAAATCGAGCGGCAATCACTCGCTGGCGGTGCTGGCGGCGATCGATGCGCGGCTCGAACCGGCAATCGCGCGGCTCGGTGATCGTATCCGGCGACGGTTGCCGACCTGGATGACCCGGTTTCTGCAGGATCTCGACGCCGATTCGACGATTGCATTGCTGCGCTACAGTCGCTTCCGGCGCGCACCGGCGGCCGCCGATCTCGCCGAGGTCCGCGCCTTCGCGCATGGCCATCGCGACTTCGAAAGCGTATTCGCGAGCCTGCAGCCGTGGGTCATGACCGCGATCGCGCGCTCGAGCGGAGCGGTGGATCGTCTGCTGGTCGAAAAAGGCGTGCAGAATCGCGACTGGTCGCAACTCGAACGCGAGGCCGGCGCCGGCGGTCGTCGATCGCTCGAGCGGCGCCTCCGGGCACTGGTCGCTGACCTCGACAAAGCCTGTTAACATCCACGCCCTATGCAAAACGTATCCGCGCCCGGTGAAATTCTCGATTTCTGGTTCTCGCCGGAGGTCAGCAAGCGCTGGTTCGATTCGACGCCGGAATTCGACCAAGGTTTGCGCCAGGATTACGAGGATCTCTGGCAGCGCGCGCGGCGCGGCGAACTCGATCACTGGCGGCAAAGCGCCGACGGCTGCCTCGCGCTTGTCATCGTGCTCGACCAGTTTCCGCTCAACATGTTCCGCGGACGGGCCCGGGGTTTCGCCACCGAGGCGCAATCGCGCGAGGTTGCGCGTGGCGCGCTGGCGCGCGGATTCGATCGGGAGCTGCCGGTCGAGCGGCAAGCCTTTCTCTACATGCCGTTCATGCACAGCGAAGATTCCGCCGACCAGGAACTCTCGGTAGAGCTTTTTGCCCAACCGGGTCTGGAAAAGAGCTACCGATTCGCCAAACACCACCGCGATATCGTCGCGCGCTTCGGCCGCTTCCCGCACCGAAATACCGTGCTCGGTCGCGAGAGCACCGCGGAAGAAATCGAATATCTGAACTCCAAACAGGCGTTCACGGGTTGACCGGCATGCGCGACCGAATCGTCGAATACATCTGGAGTTACCACGCGGGCGACCCCGAGACGCCGTATTCGCCGCCGCGCCATTTTCTGCAAATCGTGGTCATGGTGTCGCGCGACCTCATCGACGGCCAGCTGACGCTGCGCGCGATGAGCCTGGTCTACACGACGATCCTGTCGCTGGTGCCGCTGCTCGCGGTCAGCATCTCGGTACTGAAGGGTTTCGGTGTGCAAAATCAACTCGAGCCGGCGCTGCTTCGAATGCTCGCGCCGCTCGGCGAGAGCAGCGCCGAGGTCAGCGCGCGCATCGTCGATTTCGTCGAGAATATGCGCGTCGGCGTGCTCGGCGCGGTCGGCCTCGGCCTGTTGATCTACACCACGATCTCATTGATTCAGAAAATCGAGTCGGCCTTCAATTATACCTGGCGGACTCGCTCGAGCCGTAACCTGATGCGGCGCTTCAGCGATTACCTGAGCGTGATCATGGTCGGGCCGGTGCTGATATTTGCCGCGGTCGGAATTACCGCGTCGCTGTCGAACAATTATGTCATCGGCCTGCTCAACTCGCTGCCTTACCTCGGTGGCGCCTTGCACTTCGCCGGCAAGCTGCTGCCCTACCTGCTGGTCATCGCCGCGTTCGCGTTCATCTACATGCTGGTGCCCAATACCCGGGTCAACTGGCGCTCGGCGATGTACGGCGCGATCACGGCCGGCATCCTGTGGGAAACATCGGGTCTCGCGTTCACGTCGTTCGTCAGCGGTTCGACCAAGTACACCGCGATCTACTCGGGCTTCGCGATCCTGCTGGTATTCATGATCTGGCTTTATCTGGCCTGGCTAATCCTGCTGATCGGTTCGAGCATCGCGTTCTACCACCAGAATCCCGAGCGCCTGGGATGGCGCCGGCGCGACTCGCATCTGAGTGCGCGCATGCGCGAACGGCTGGCGCTGCAGGCGATGGTCGACATCGCGCTCGTCCACGACCGCCAGTCGTCGCTGCCGACCGATCTCGACGGACTCGCCGCGCGCCAGCAGGTGCCGGGCGATATCCTTGCGCGCATGCTCGATGCGCTCGAGGCCGACGGTCTCGTCGTCCGCAGCGACGAGGATCCGCCGCGCTACCTGCCGGCCGCGTCGCTGGAGAAAATCCGGCTGAGCGAAATTATGCAAAGCGCGCGCGCTGCCGAAGACGACGGGCAGGCCGAGGGCCGCGGCGTCGACCGCGATGTCGCCGATTTGCTGCGGGGGCTGGAGCAGAGCCTGGAATCGCAACTGGGCGATACGTCGCTGGCCGATTTCGTGCGCCGCGGGGGAGAGATAGTCGATGCGAATCGTTACGTTCAACGTCAATAGCCTGCGCCAGCGCCTGCACCAGCTGCAAAGCGTCATCGACAAGCACGCGCCGGCGATCATCGGTCTGCAGGAAACCAAGGTGCAGGATTCGGAATTTCCGCTAGCGGCGATCGGCGAGCTGGGGTACGAGGTCATCTACCTCGGGCAGAAGACGCATTACGGCGTCGCGCTGATGTCGCGTGTGACCTGCAGCGAGCCGTGTTTCGGTCTTCCCGGCGACGACGAATCGGCACAGAAACGCTTCATCGGCGGCCGCTTCGAGATCGAAGGCATCGGGTTCGACGTCTTCAACGCTTATTTTCCGCAGGGCGAGAGCCGCGATCACCCGGTCAAGTTTCCCGGCAAGGAGCGCTTTTACCGCGAGCTGACCGAGTTTCTCGCCGGCTTCGACATGGCGCGGGCCAGGGTGGTGCTGATGGGCGACTACAATATCGCGCCGCTCGATCTCGACATCGGCATTGGTGAAGACAACGCCAAACGCTGGCTGCGCACCGGCAAGACGAGCTTCCTGCCGGAGGAGCGGGAATGGTTCGAGCGGCTCGTCGCGCTCGGCCTGCATGACGGTTTTCGCCTGTGCCACGCCGACGAGGACAAGCTGTTCAGCTGGTTCGACTACCGCAGCCGCGGTTTCGAGCGCGAGCCGAAACGCGGCCTGCGCATCGATCACCTGCTGGTGTCGGAGCCGCTCAGGCCGGCGGTGGTGGACGCCGGCATCGATTACGATATCCGCGGCATGGACAAGCCGTCGGATCACGCGCCGGCCTGGATCGAACTCGATCCGGCCCGGATTGTCACATCCTGAAACCGTTTCGCGACGCGAGGTCAACATGTTCAGCAAACCCACGACTCTTCCTTCCGCCGCCGAGGCCCTGCCCGGGCGCGACGCCGCGATCCAGTTTGATCCACGCCACGCCGTGCTCGGCACCTCGATGGTCGAACCTTTCCCCGAGCATTGCGAGCAAATCGTCCTCGGCATGGGTTGCTTCTGGGGCGCCGAACGCAAGTTCTGGTCGCTGCCCGGCGTCTACACCACCGCGGTCGGCTATGCCGCCGGGCATACCCCCAATCCGACCTACCAGGAAGTCTGCACCGGCATGACCGGACACAACGAGGTCGTACTGGTGGTCTACGATCCGGCGCAGATCGAGCTTGCGACGCTGCTCAAGACCTTCTGGGAATCGCACGACCCGACGCAGGGCATGCGCCAGGGTAACGACGTCGGCACCCAGTACCGTTCCGGCATCTACTACGATACCGAAGCCCAGGCCGAGACCGCGCGTCAAAGTCTTGACGATTACCAGCAAAAACTCCTTGCGGCCGGCTATACTCCGATTACGACCGAGATCCAGGCGGCTGGACCCTTCTACTATGCGGAGGAGTATCACCAGCAGTATCTGGAAAAGAATCCAGCAGGTTACTGCGGATTGGGAGGTACCGGGATAGCTTGTCAGTAAACCGGATATCGTTCGCCCCTGGCGGTGACGATGCCGGTTTATCGCCCCGAGCAAGACGACGAGATACCCGGTTAAACTGGCGTCTTGCGATGATAACAACAATGGTTTTCCGGGCCCCGCCAGCGAGGCCCGGCTACGACACGACCGTTGCCGTCCCCCGCGGGAGGCACGGGCGCGATTCGAATCGGCGGCCCGTCGCGCTCGCCGTCGCCACGCGTGGTCTGCCGGGTGCCGGGATTTCGGCAGCGGCGATTTTCGGCAACCTCCAACCTGGGGATAAGGAACGTCCGGCCAGGGTCGTCTAGCCTGTGTTGGCGCGACTATACAGCTTCAAGTTCATCATCAGCGCCGCGCTGCTGTGGCTCGGGGCGCTGGCCTACGGGCTCGCGATCTACAGCACACAGGTCTACCGCGGCCAGGCGATCGATCATCAGCTGCAGTCGCTCGAATCCCTGCTCGAAATCGAAACCCGGGCCGCGATCGAAGATCTCAACGCCGAACTCGATCGTTTCGCCTTCTGGCTGCACAGCGCCCCCGAGTTTCGGCAGGCGCTGGCGGCGGGCGAACGGCAGCAGCTCGAAAGCTGGCTGAGCCGCAGCTTCGCGCTTTACCCCAACGCGGTCGAGAAGCTGCGCCTCAAATCGATCGCCGTGCGTAACCTCACCGGTGACATGGTCGCGCACACGTCGGACGACGGCATTCGCGATTACCGGGGCTGCGCACTGTCGCCGAGGGGCGGTAGCGACGCGTTGCGGCTGATCGATCCGAAGCATTCGCTGTGCAGCCGCAGCGGCGGCCTCTTCAGCGAGGTCGTGGCGCCGACCGGCAGCCCGGAAGCGGATCACTATCTGCAAATCCTGGCCTACGCGGTCGACGGCCTGAGCCTGATCGAGCGTAACATCGGCATTCCGCTGCAAATCACCAACCGCCAGGGCGAGCGGCTCTACCAGTCGGAACGCTGGACCGGCGGGCAGGACCGAACGCATCTCTATCCGACCTATACGCTGTACGGCGACGATTCCTTTGTCGGCGCCCGCATCACCGCCGCCTTCGATCAGCGGCCGATTATCGAGCGTCTCGAAGATACCGAAAGCAACTTCTTCATCATCACAACAGTCGCGACGTTCAGCGCGCTGCTGCTGGTCATTCTGCTGCTGAACCGCGCCTTGCAACCGATGAACAAACTGCGTAACTCGGTCGGCGCGCTGCTGACCGGCAAGTACGCGTCGATCAGCGAGGACAGGTTGCCGAGCGAATTACGTGACCTGGTCGTCGCCTACAACGAGATGGTCGAGGGCCTCGAGACCGAGACCATCTCGCGCCGCCAGATCGAGGAAAAGCTGCGCTCGGAAAAAGACTTCATCTCGACGACGCTGGATTCGATCAGTAACCCGGTCATCGTCATCGATTCGAAGGATCGCATCAAGCTGATCAATCCCAGCGCCGAGAAGCTGTTCGGCGACCGCGAGTCCGATCTGATCAACACGTCGATTCACGACGTGCTGATTCTCTACGCCAATCGCCAGACCACGCGCATCGTCGACGTACGCCAGCTGCTGACCGGCAAGATCTCGATCAGCTCGATGTATTTCTTCGACCCCGACCGCCATGTCGTCGAGCTCGAGTTTTCAGCCTCGCCGATGATCGACATGGAGGCCGAGGATGTCGGTTTCGTCATCATCTTGAAGGACGTTTCCGAGGATCGCAAGTTGCGGCGCAAACTCTCCTACGAGGGCAGCCACGACCAGTTGACCGGTTTTCTCAATCGCGGTGCCTTCGAGCAGAAGTTCGAGAACCTCGTTACCGAAAACAACAACGCCGAACCCCAGCACGTGCTCGCCTACCTCGACCTCGATCAATTCCGCGTCATCAACGAGACTTGCGGCAATGCCGCCGGTGACCAGTTGTTGAAGCAGACGGCGGGGGTTATTCGCCGCCACATGCGCAAGTCGGATTTCATCGCGCGCCTGTCCGGCGACGAATTCGGCATTATCATGCCGTTCTTCGAAATGGAACGCGCGCTGCAGACGATCCAGAAAATCATCATCGACGTTCAGCACACCGGGTTCGACTGGAACGATCAGTTTTACAGCGTGACCGCGAGTATCGGCGTAATGGCTTTCGGCCGGATGTCGGACGACTACTCGGACGAATACTCGAAGGTAACCACCGCCTGCTTCCTGGCCAAGCAGAACGGCGGTAACCAGTATCATTTCATTGACGAAAACGACGAGAAGATCAAGGCCCAGCAGGTTTCGATGGAGTGGGTGTCCGGCATCATGGAAGGCTTCGCCGAAGAACGTTTCCGACTTTACGTCCAGCCAATCGTGTCGATCGACGAGAACGAGCAACGTGATCACTACGAGGTCCTGATTCGTTACCGCAATCCCGACGGTCGAATCTATCCGCCGAACGATTTCCTGCCGCCGGCCGAGCGCTACAACCTGATCGAGCGCATCGACAGCTGGGTCGTCAGCAATGTCATCGCATGGCTCCAGCAACACCAGGATCGGCTGGACCCGGCGATGTTTTCGATCAATCTGTCGGGGCGCAGCCTCGGCTCGCAGACCTTTCACAAATTTCTGCACGACAGCCTGGCCGACAGCGAGCTGGATCTGAGCTGGCTATGTTTCGAGATCACCGAAACCGCGGCGGTCGACAACGTCGAGCGATCGGTCGAGTTCATCAATTCGATCAAGGCGCTGGGAGCGAAGTTCTCGCTCGACGATTTCGGCACCGGCCTGTCGTCGTTCAGTTATCTCAAGCAGTTCCCGGTCGACTTCCTCAAGATCGACGGCGAATTCGTGCGCGATATCACCGATGACGACAAGAGTTATGTGTTCGTTCGCTCGATGACCGAGGTCGGGCATTGCCTGGACATGAAGGTCATCGCCGAATTCGTCGAATCCGATACGATGTTCGACAAGTTGCGCGAGGCAAATGTCGATTACATCCAGGGTTACATCGTCGGCAAGCCGGTCGAAATCGCGACCCTGCTTGCGGCCGACGAGGCCGGCGACGGAGTCGTGAACTAGGCGCGGCCGGTCGGCTAGCGCCTGCGCCCGCCCTTGAAGTCGATCGACTTGATCCGGGGCGACAACGTGATTTCGTCGATCACGATAGACTCGCTGCTGGCGAGAATCTGAGCGACCAGCGCGGCGACGTCGCCGACCTCTATCGCGTTTTCCACCGCGGCGCCGGGGGCAAAGTCGAGCGCGTCGAAAAACGCGCTGCGCACCATGCCGGGATTGATCAGGCTGACGCGAATACCGGCGGCGGCGCAATCCTCGCGCAGTGCCCGGCAAAATCCGCGCAGGCCATGCTTGGCCGCGCTGTAGAGCGCGCCCTTGCGACCGGCTTCGAGCGCCGCCTCCGAGCCGATGAAGATCAGCTGGCCGCGTCCGGCGCGGCGCATCGACGGCACCAGCGCGCGGCTGAGGACCAGCGCGCTGGTCAGATTGAGCCGCAACGACGCGTCGATTTGCGCGACCGAGAATTGTTCGATCGAGCCGAACAGGCCGGCGCCGGCGGCGTGCACCAGGCAGTCGACGGGACGCTCGCCGAGGCTCGCCCGCAGCGAAGTCTCGATCGCGTCGAGGTCGGTCAGGTCGAGCGCCAGCGGCGTGAAGTCGGCGCCCGCGAGTCGCGCCACGTCGCCGCGCCGGCTCAGGCCGACAACCTGGTATCCGTCGTCCAGCAGGCGCTCGGCGCAGGCCAGGCCGATGCCGGAACTCGCGCCGGTGACGACGGCGGTGCGGCGCTCAGTCATGCCAGCTGCACGGCTGGTAGCGGTCGGCCGGCACGCGCTCGAGCAGTCGGGATTCGCAATACTCGATCATCTCGCGTTCGCGATCGTGCGGGTAGCTGATGATACCATCCCGCGCCGCAAGGTCCTGGGCGAACAGCGGTTCGCCGGGGTATAGCCGCGTGACGCGGCGATAGTGCGCGCGCGTCAGGCGAAACGGGCCGAGGCTGACCGAGTGCAGGCGCGCGGCGTCGACGCGGGCGAAAATTTCGTCGAGCAGGGCGACGAAGGTCGAGCGGTAGTCGCGATGATACACCACCGGATCGAGGCGCAGGCCGACCGGCCAGCCGGCGTCCTGCAGCCGCGCCATCGCGTCGACGCGCCGCTCGATCGGCGGCACGCCGTGCTCGAGCCGCGCGTGACTGACGGCATCGCTGAAACTGAAAGCGACGACGACGCGCGCGACCGGTTCGCGCGCGAGCAGCCCGCGCACCTGGGTACTCTTGGTGCGCAATTCCATCCACGCATTGGCGACGCGGTCGATCACGGGCACGAAGAAATCGGTAAAGCGGGTCATCGGTTCGAAGGCGAGGCTGTCGCAGTCGTAGCCCGAGTAGAACCAGACCGTCGCCGGCGCGTGCTCGCCGGCGACGGCCTCGATGTCGGCGGCGAAATCCTCGTAGTTGACGAACACGACCTGGTGCGCCGAACGGTACATGCCCTGCAGAAAGCAATAGCGACAGTCGTAGACGCAATTGAGCATGTGCGAGAAATAGTAGTGGTGGTCGCCGTCGAGACCGTATCCCGGCGGCGCCTCGAGCACGCGTTTGTGCGGCTTGGCCGCGATGATCAGCGCCGGGTTGCGTTTCTGCAGGCGAAAATTCTGCGCCCGCGGGTTGAAGACCTCACCGTAGCGCTCGATCTCGATTCGTGGCGTCGTCGTGCCGAGGCGTTGCAACATCGCCCGCGCGCGCGGATGCGCGCTGATACCGGACTCGATGTAGACGCAGCTGGCCAGCTTACAGCCCCGCGCTATCGTCGTGGCACAACCGCGCCAGGGATTCCAGCTTGGCGCGTCGCGTCGGCTCCGCGTGCATGCGCGCGAGCAGCGCATGGCGGTCGTATTCGCGGTTCAGCAGGTAGCGCGCGAGTGCGCGCAGGCGGTTTTGCTCGGTTTCGCTAAACGGCGCCGCGGCGAGTAGCGCGTGCCAGTCGGCGGGGTCGATTTCGCGCCCGCCGACATCGTCGGCCAGCGCCAGCAGGCGCATCGCCTCGGTGTCGATCGCGTCGAGCCGGCGCTCGATCAACGCGCTGACGGCGCCGCGATCGCGCCCGGTATGCGCGCACGGATTATCGCTGACGACCTTGAGGCAGCCGATCAGTTCGGCGGAGGAAAAGCGCAGCGCGCTGGCGGCGAATCCGCTGGCCTCCATGTCGAGCAGGAACCCGGGCGGATAGTCGTTGCCGGGTCTGGCGAGGCTCAGGCACGCGGCGGTCGGCAGTGCCGGTTTCGCGGTCGGCGTCGGGTAGTAGCGCCGGCCGCTGTCGGCATCGACGATCTGCACGACCTGCAGCAGCGTGCCGAGCTTGAAATCGGCGGCCCCGGCGATTCCGACGTTGAGCCAGGCGAGCGCCCGCTCGGTGTCGAAGCGCGCGGCGCACCAGGCCGTTGCCGCGGCGCCGGCGAGACGACCGACACCGCTGACGATGCAGGCCATGCGCGGGTTTTCATAGAGATCGAAGGCATGATCGCGCCGCGATTTCTTCAACCGGTAGCGATCGATGATCGGCCGGGCTTCGCAGGCGAGCGCGCAAACCCAGATCAGCCGGCCGCTCACGACGCGGCCGCAGCGGCGAGGCGCGCGCGCATGGGCTCGAACTCGGCGAGGATGTCATCGTTGCCGTGTTTGCGCGCCCCGGCGAGCAGTATGCCGAGCTTGCGTTCGAGCGTCTCGCGCGCGGCGCGCGCGTCGTCCGCGCCGAGCGCCGATTCGTCGAGCACCCGGGCGAGCGCGCGCACTCGAAAACGGTCCATTGCCGGGTAGCGCGCCGACAGTTGATCGGCGTGACCGCCGTACTTCGTGATCAGCGGTTCGTCGATGTAGTGCACCGGGTAGCGGCTGCACAGGCGCAGCCACAGATCGTAGTCCTCGCAGGCCGGCAGCGATTCGTCGAATCCGCCAAGCTCGACGAGCCGCTCGCGCCGGATCACCGCAGCCGACGGCGAAATCGCGCACAACGGCAGGCAGTGGCGGAAGATCCAGCCGCCGTGCTTGCGGTGTTTGCGATGCGGATTGACCCGGCGGCCGCGGCGCACCCAGAATTCATCGGAGTGATAGAGCGCGAAGCCGGGGTGTCGCGCGGCGGCGTCGTGCACGCGGGCGATCTTGTGCGGCAACCAGCAGTCGTCGGAATCGAGCAGCGCGATCCAGTCGCCGCGCGCGGCCTCGATGCCGAGGTTGCGCGCGGCGCTGACGCCGCGATTGGCCTGGCGAATCAAGTCGACCCCGGGGAAATCGCTCGCGACCATCGCCGCGCTGGCGTCGCTCGAGCCGTCGTCGACGACGATGACCTGGGCCACCGGTAACGTCTGCGCGAGCACCGAGCGCAGCGCGCGCGCGAGCGGCTCGCGCCGGTTGTAGCTCGGGATGACGGCGGTTATTCGCATCATTGCCGGGGCCGACGCGTCAGGTTTTTTGCGGAACGATCGACGATCCCGGGAAACTGGTCACGATCGCGCCGTCGCTGTCGAGGATGCGATTCTTGCCACAACGCTCGACCTCGTCGATACGAATCACGGAATGCAGCGGTATATAGGTGTGCTTGACGTTGCCGAACTCGCTCTTGAGTTTCTCTTCGGCCGGATCGATCAGCAATTTCGAATGTTCGCCGAATATGATTTCACCGATCTCGATGAAGCCGGCCATCCGCGCCTGGCCGACCTCGTGCGCGTAGAGTTCGTAGATCCGGTTGCTGTTGTGGAACTGGATGCGAAACATCGGTTTGTCGGCTTTCGGCATGCGCGGAACCTATTCCGGTTGCATCAGTTCGTCGAGCTCGCCGTCCATGTGCAGCTCGGTGAGTTCGGAGAATCCGCCGACGAGGCGCTCGTCGATCAGAATTTGCGGCACCGTGCGCGCGCCGCGCGTGACCTCGGCGAATTCGCGCATGGCCGCGGCATCGCCGTCGATGCGAATCTCGTCGTAGGGGATCGCCCACTTGTCGAGCATGGTTTTGGCCCGGGCGCAGATCGCGCACCGCGCGGTACTGTAAATTTTTACTCTCGGCATCGATTGCCCGCCCGCGGTAATAACGGCTAATGGTAACTCAGGTGGGGATCGGAGTCCTGCTTTCAAGCCGGCCGCGGCGGCTCATCCCGAATGCCGAATCGCGAGCACTACCTGGTTGCGCAAGGTCTTTAGCAGGCCGAGCTGCTCGTCGCTGATGCGCACGGGCTGCTGCTGCGCGCTGTCGATATAGATCAGCGCGAGCGGTCTCTTGCGAACGACGACCGGGAAGATCGTGAAGCAGCGGGCGCCGACCTGCTCGTGATACCAGGCGGGCATCTTGTCGCGGATCTTGGCGTCAGCCGAGTTTTCGATACGAATGTCGACGTTGTTGTCGAGGGCGGCGCGGAAGACGTCGGCCTGCTGCTTGCGCGGAATCGCGAAGTGCTCGATCAATTGCTGCACGTCGTCGCCGTAGCCGAAGCGCGCGCGAATGTCGCCGCTCTTGTTGTCCTTCAGGCACAGCACGACGCGCACGCCGTCGAAGGCGCGGTAAATGGTTTCGAGCGCCATCTGCATGACCTGGTTGATGCTGTAGTCGCCGGCCAGCGTGGCGGTGATGTCCTGAATGCCCTCGGTCAGGGTTTTTTCTACCGTCTGATCGGTCACGGCCGACTGATCGACGAGAATTTCGACGCTGTCGTCGATGCCGATTTCCAGCGTCGGCGGAACTTCCGGCGGTTCCGGTTCGAGGCTGCCGCCGCTCGAGATTTGCTGATAGTAGATGCTCTTGTCGAGATCGAACTGGATCAGCCGCGCGAAGCGGGTCAACTCCCGGTGGCAGTTTTCGAGCAGGCTCGAAACCTTTTCGCCATCGAGGTCGAGGATCTTGCCGAACTGGCCGGTCAGGCGATTGATTGCCGGCGCCTGCTGCTGCAGCGGCAGGGTCAGGCAGATCCCGAGCGCACTCGAAAACTGCGCGACGAGCTTGAGTTTGTCGTCGGCCGACCGGGGTTGCGGCAAATGATCGAAGTCGAGCGGCAACATGCAGTCGGTAATCGATTTGGGGAAACCCCATTCGCGCGCCACCGAAAAACCGAGACGCGCATAGCTGGTGCCTAGAATTTCAGTCGCCGCCGCGGCTTCACTGCAGTTTTTGCCGGCCACGAGCTTATCGATCGCGCGCGCCTCTTCGTGCAGATAGAAACGCACCAGCATCTTGCCGAGTTGTTGCAGCAACGCGCACAGAAAGGCTTCCTCGTGGTTGGCGATCGAAAGCCCGCGCGCCAGCGAGTTGGCCAGCAGGCCGCTGAACAGTGCCTGCACCGACTGCTCCTTGAGCTTGTGCGCCTGCAGCTTGTCCTGCAGGTGCTCGAACAGCATCAGGCCGACCGCGATGCTGCGCACGGTATCGATGCCGAGCATCACCAGCGCGCGCGATATCGTGCTGACCTTGCCGCCGCCGCGATTGTAATAAGCCGAATTCACCAGCCGCAGGACCTTGTTGGTCAGCGAGTAATCCTTGAGGATCGCATTCGAGACTTCGGCCAGGCTCTCGGTTTCGCTCGACGAGGCCTGGTTGAGCACGCTGATCGTGTGCGAAAAAGCGGGGAAATCCTTCTTGTGGCGCATGCGCCGCAGCAAAAATCTCGCGGTCGCGTCGCCATGACCCCGGCGCGGCGTGCTCTGGTCGAGCGCGAAGTAATCGTTGATCGCCCGCAGCAACTCGCCGGCGTCGGCGTATCGCTCCACCGGATTCTTGGCAAGCGATTTCATGATCAGCGCATTCAGGCGCTCGTCGACCTCGGCGGCGAGTTGCGACGGCGGCACGATTTGCCGGGTCGCGATCGCGTTGAGCACCTGGTAGACCTCCTTGCCCTTGAAGGGCGCTTCGCCGGTCAACAGCTCGTAGCAGATCAGCCCCAGCGAGAACACGTCGGAGACCTTCTGGTGGCGGTGCGTTTCGAGGTACTCGGGCGCCATGTACTGCGGCGTGCCGCAGAGCGAATTGCCGGAACTGCGGGCAGCGTCGGTCAGCCAGGCAAGTCCGAAATCCGCAACCTTGGCCTGGCCCTGTTCGCTGATCAGGATGTTCGCCGGTTTCAGGTCGCAATGTACGATATCCTGCGCATGCGCGGCGGCCACGCCGTCGATGATATCGCGCATGATATTGAGCTTTTCGTCGTAGCCGAGCCCGGCCGCGATCTTTTTCTGCAGTGGCTGGCCGTCGATGTACTCGAACACGAGGTACGGATCCTGGCCGTGCATGCCGATATCGAAGATCGAGACGACGTTGGCATGCTGGAGGCGGCTCACGGTGCGCGCTTCGGCGATGAGCTGCTCGATGTCGCCGCGCGGTCCGAGGCCGCCGCCGAGGCGGACCGACTTGATCGCGACCTGGCGCTTGAGCCGGGGGTCGTGCGCGAGGTAGACCATCCCCTGGCTGCCCTCTCCGAGCACGCGGCGAATGTGAAAGCGATCGATGGACTGTGGAAAACTGGCGGCCATGTCAAACTACGAGACCCTGCTGGTCTTCAGAGTATAGCCAGCGAGTCAGAGTCTGCCGCCGGTACGCTCCGGATCAGGGGTCAGTCTCGGTGGATTGCACCAGTACCCAGGGTTTGACGACGACCGCCCACAGCAGCGCGTCGTCTTCGATCCAGCCGCGCGCCTCGTCGTCGCTGACCGGGTAGAGCGCAGTCGCCTCGGTCCAGGCTTCGACGCGGCCGACGTCGTCCTGCTCGAGCGCGCAGGCGACCTCGACGAGGTCGAGTTCGGCGGCGACGCGCAATACCTTGCCGGCGGCAAAGAATCGCTGCAGGTCGCGCCAGGGGACTTGCGCGGTTTCGAGGTTGAGCTTGGCGCGGGTCAGGTCGAGATCCTGCCGCCTCGGGTCGTCGCTCACGCGACCGACTTGATGATGTCGACGCCGTCGAGCGGGCTGTCCTGGATCGTATCGCGAATCGTGAAGATCGCTTCCTTGCGCGGGAAGTGCTTGCGCCAGGCGATCGCGACCGTGCGGTGCGGCGACGGTTCGGTGAACGGTTTGATCGTGATCAGCGATTCGTTTTTCTGGCTGTGCAGGATGCTGGTGCGCGGCAGCACGGTGATGCCGGTTCCGGCCGCGACCATGTGGCGGATGGTTTCGAGCGAGCCGCCTTCGAGAGTCCGGGTCAGTTCGCTGTTGCCCGACATGCAATCGGGACAGGCCTCGATGACCTGGTCGCGGAAGCAGTGGCCCGAGCCGAGCAACATCAGATCCTGGGTTGCCAGATCCTGCGGCGGAATCTGCTTGCGGTCCTTCCACTCGTGGTTGCGCGGCAGCGCGACGATGAACGGCTCGTCGTAGAGCGGCGCGGTTTCGATGCCGGGTTCGTCGAACGGGTAGGAGATGATGATCGCGTCGAGCGCGCCCTGCTTCAACGACTGGAACAGGTTGGCGGTGAAATTTTCCTCGATGATCAGCTTCAGGTTCGGTGCGTTCTTCTTCAGTTTCGGGATCAGGCTCGGCAACAGGTAGGGACCGATCGTGTAGATCACGCCGAGCTTGAACTGACCCGAAAGCGGGTCCTTGCCCTGCTGCGCGATCTCGGTCAGGATCTGCGCTTCCTGCAACACGATATAGGCCTGGTTGATGATCTGCTGGCCGATTTCGGTGATGCGGATTTCGTTTTTCGAGCTGCGCTCGAACAGGCGCACGTCGAGTTCTTCCTCGAGTTTCTTTATCGCGATACTTAGGGTAGGCTGGCTCACGAAACAGGCCTGCGCGGCCTTGCCGAAATGGTTTTTCTGTGCCACCGCGACGATGTAGCGCAACTCGGTCAGAGTCATCGGGATCGGTACCTATTGATTTAATCAATTAATTTTGCACAAACCTGTATTTTTTGCAATCAATAGTTGCTATGAAAAAATTACTGCAAAAATTGCTCGCGGTCGACGACGACAGCGATAGCGGGGTCGACGTCGAGCACGCGCTCAAGGTCGCGACGGCGGTCCTGCTGGTCGAAGTCACGCGCGCCGATTTCAGCGTCGAGCGCGCCGAGCGCGAGCGTGTGCGCCGCCTGCTCGGGCAACAATTCGAGCTGTCGGCGGCCGAGCTCGACGCCGTGCTCGAGGAGGCCGAGGCCGATGCTGACCGGCTGGTCTCGATCCAGCACTTCACCCGGCTGCTGAACGAGCATTACGACCACGCGATGAAGGTGCGTATCGTCGAAATGATGTGGCAGGTCGTCTACGCGGACGGCGACAAAGACCACTACGAGGAACACCTGTTGCGCCAGGTCGCCGAACTCCTCTACCTGTCTCACGCCGAATTCATCCAGGCCCGCCACAAGGCCGAACCCTCGACCTAGGCAGTAGCTCGTATCGGGATTTGCACGTCATTGCGAGGAGCGCGCGGTAGCGGATACTGCCAGGTCATTGCGAGGAGGCGCGCGGAAGCGGGTACTGGCAGGTCATTGCGGGGAGGCGCAGCCGACGAAGCAACCTCCGGACAGCTGCCCGATCCAAAGAGATTGCTTCGCTGCGCTCGCAATGACGCGAAATACGAAAAACGTCGCCGCGACCCGTACCTGCTGCCGCGAAACGCTCGTGTCAGAACGTGCCGAGCAGGACGATGGGGGGGATCACGAGCATCTTGCCGACGAGCAGGATCAGCGTCGCGAACAGCGGTGACAGGTCGAGCCCGCCGACCGGCGGGATTACGCGCCGCAGCGGGCGCAGCACCGGCTCGGCGAGCCTGTGCACGAGGCCGATGACCGGATTGTTGCTGCCGGGCGCGATCCAGCTCAGGATGACCACGATGATGACCGCAACCAGGAACACGGTAAACGTCAGCGCGATCAGGTCGGCGATACAGAATACCAGCAAGCCGCCATAGCTCACGCCGATGATCGGCGCGACCACGCCGCCGATGTGGACGGCCTTGACCTCGAGCGCGCGCAGGATCATGAACTTGGCGAAGATCAGCAGCAGGCACAGCACGATCGCCGCGGTGTCCTGGCCGCGAATACTCGGGATGAAACGTCGCAGCACGCGCAGCGGCGGCGTCGTCACACGCACGATGAACTGCGAGATCGGATTGTAGAAATCGGCGCGCAGCATCTGCAGCAGGAAACGCAACAACACCAGCAGAATGTAGAGGTCGAAGAGCGTGTTGATGATCAGCATCAACGGTGAAAGTAAATAGCCGGAACCCATCTTGCCCGCCTAGGACTCGGTCAGTTCACGCGCGAGCTCGATGGAACGCCGGCGCGCGGCCTCGGTCGCCGCGTCCACCAGCGCGTCGAGACGCTGTTGTTGAAAGCTCAGAATCGCCTGCTCGGTCGTGCCCCGCTTCGAAGTGACCTGCGCGCGAAGCTGTTCGACGTCGCCATCCTGCGCCATGGTCGCGGCGCCGAGCGCGGTCTGGCGCGCGAGCCGCGCGGCGGTCGTCCGCGGCAGGCCGAGCTTGACCCCGGCGGCCTCGAGCAGTTCGATGAAGTAAAAGAAGTAGGCCGGGCCGCTGCCCGAGATCGCGGTCACCGCGTCGAGGTCGGCTTCGTCGTCGACCCAGATCGCGATGCCGACCGCCTCGAGTATCTGCTGCGCCACCGATTGCTGGACCTCGCTGACATAGGCGTTGGCGTATAGGCCGCTGGCGCCGAGGCCGATCAGCGCCGGCGTGTTGGGCATGCAGCGGACGATCGCGCGGCCGCCGCCGAGCCAGGCGTCGAGCGCATCGATCGGCACGCCGGCGGCGATGCTGATAAAAAGTTGCTGCGGGTTGGGCGGCAACTCCTCGAGCGATGCGCAGACATCGCGCATGACCTGCGGCTTGACCGCGAGGACGATGATTTGCGCGTGCTGCGCGCTGGTGAAGTTATCGGTCGAGGTCTGAATGCCGAAGCGCTCGGCGAGTTCCTGCAATCGATCGGAATCGATATCGCAGGCGGTAATCTGACCATCGTCGTCGAGCTTGTCGAGCATCCCGCCGATCAGGCTCGTCGCCATGTTGCCCGCGCCGATGAAGCAGATCTTTTGATTCAATTGCGTTCCCCGAAGATTGCCGTGCCGACCCGGACCAGGGTCGAGCCTTCGGCGATCGCGGCTTCGAGGTCCTGGGTCATGCCCATCGATAAGGTATCACAGCCGAGGCCGCGTTGCTGCAGTGTTTCGAGCGCCTCGCGCAGCTGCGCAAAGGCCGCGCGCTGCGCATCGGGGTCGGCACGCGGCGCCGGGATCGCCATCAGGCCGCGCAGGCGCAGCCGCGGCAGCTCGGCGACCCCGGCGGCAAGATCGGCGACCGCTTCGAGTTCGATTCCGGCCTTACTCTCCTCGCGGTCGAGGTTGACCTGAATGCAGACCTCGAGCGGTTCGAGTTCGTCCGGGCGCTGCGCGGACAGGCGCTGCGCGATCTTGATGCGATCGATGCAATGCGCCCAGGCGAAGGCCTCGGCAATGTCGCGCGTCTTGTTCGACTGGATCGCGCCGATGAAGTGCCAGCGAATCTCGAGATCGGCGAGCACGCGCATTTTCTGTTGCGCTTCCTGCAGGTAGTTCTCGCCGAAATCCCGTTGCCCCAGCCGGTAAGCCCGGCGAATGTCGTCGGCGGATTTTTTCTTCGCCACCGCGAGCAGCAAAACCGAATCCGGATCGCGACCGTGCGCGCGCGCGGCCCGCGCGATCCGCGCGCGCACGGCGTCCAGATTTTTTCCGATGTTCTCCACAGAGTTTGCTATATTTGTTTTGTCATTCAAGCCGCGCGAGCGGCCGATTTATCAATCGTTCGTCTGCAGGCGATACTATAAAGCCCGTCACGATTTCTACCAAACCCGTCTATCGAGAATAAGGATACGGTATGGATATTGCTCAACTCCTGGCTTTCGGCGTGAAACAGGGCGCCTCGGATTTACACCTGTCCGCGGGGTTGCCGCCGATGATTCGCGTCGATGGCGACATTCGCCGGATCAACGTTCCGGAGATGGACCACAAGCAGGTGCACGACATGATCTATGACATCATGAGCGACAAGCAGCGCAAGGATTACGAGGAATACCTGGAGACCGACTTCTCGTTCGAGATCCCGGGGCTCGCGCGTTTTCGCGTCAACGCCTTCAATCACAATCGCGGCGCCGGTGGCGTCTTCCGGACGATCCCGTCGAAGATCCTGAGCCTCGAGGACCTGAACGCGCCGAAGATCTTCCAGGAAATCTCCGAGTATCCGCGCGGCATCGTGCTCGTCACCGGGCCGACCGGCTCGGGCAAGTCGACCACGCTCGCCGGCATGGTCGACTACAAGAACGATACCGAGTACGGCCACATCCTGACGGTCGAGGACCCGATCGAATTCGTCCACGAAAGCAAGAAGTGCCTCGTCAACCAGCGCGAGGTGCACCGCGATACGCTGGGCTTCAACGAGGCGCTGCGCTCGGCGCTGCGCGAAGACCCGGACACGATCCTGGTCGGCGAGATGCGCGACCTGGAGACCATTCGCCTCGCGCTGTCGGCGGCCGAAACAGGCCACCTCGTGTTCGGCACGCTGCATACGAGTTCGGCGGCCAAGACCATCGACCGGATCGTCGACGTGTTTCCGGCGGCGGAAAAGGCCATGGTACGTTCGATGTTGTCGGAATCGTTGAAGGCGGTCATCTCGCAAACGCTGATGAAGAAGATCGGCGGCGGCCGCATCGCCGCGCACGAAATCATGATCGGCACGCCGGCGATCCGCAACCTGATCCGCGAAGACAAGGTTGCGCAGATGTACTCGGCCATCCAGACCGGACAGAATGTCGGCATGCAGACGCTGGATCAGAATCTCAAGGCGTTGCTGGCCCAGGGCGTCGTCGCCAAGGACGAGGCGCAACGCAAGGCGGCTAACCCGGAAGCGCTATAATCGGCACCGGCGAGACCGGGAGGAAGACTCATGGACCGTAACAAGGCAATCAGTTTCATGCACGACCTGCTGCGCATGATGGTCAGCAAGGACGGTTCGGACCTGTTCATCACGTCGGGCTCGCCGCCGGCGATGAAAATCGACGGCAAGGTCACGACGGTATCGAAGCAAAACCTGTCGCCGAGCCACACGCAGATGCTGGCGCGCTCGATCATGAACGACAAGCAGGTTTCGGAATTCGAGGAACACCAGGAATGTAATTTCTCGATCGCGCTGCCCGGCGTCGCGCGCTTTCGCGTCAACGCCTTCGTCCAACGCGGCAGCTGCGGCCTGGTGCTGCGTATCATCAACTCCGAGATTCCCGGCTTCGAAGAGCTCAACCTGCCGCCGATCCTGCAGGATATCGCGATGACCAAGCGCGGCCTGGTGATCTTCGTCGGCGGCACCGGCTCGGGTAAATCGACCTCGCTGGCGTCGATGGTCGACTACCGCAACCGGAATTCGCACGGTCATATCATCACGATCGAAGACCCGGTTGAATTCGTCCACGATCACGGCAATTGCCTGGTCACGCAGCGCGAGGTCGGCGTCGATACCGAATCCTACGAGATCGCGCTGAAAAACACGCTGCGACAGGCGCCCGACGTGATCCTGATCGGCGAGATCCGCGACCGCGAAACCATGGAGCACGCGATCGCGTTCGCCGAAACCGGCCACCTGTGCCTGTCGACGCTGCACGCCAACAGCACCAACCAGGCACTCGACCGCATCATCAACTTCTTCCCCGACGAACGCCGCCAGCAACTGCTGATGGACTTGTCGCTGAACCTCAAAGGGCTGGTGTCGCAGCGGCTGATTCCGAAGATCGACGGCGCCGGTCGAATCCCGGCGATCGAGGTCATGCTCAACACGCCGCTGATGGCCGACCTGATCTTCAAGGGCGACGTGCACGAGATGAAGACGCTGATCTCGAAATCCAACGAAGCCGGCATGCAGACTTTCGACCAGGCGCTGTTCAGGCTCTTCGAGGAGCGCAAGATCACTTACGAGGATGCGTTGCGCAACGCTGATTCGGTCAACGATATTCGTCTGCGCATCAAGCTCGAGAGTGAAACCGCGCGCAAGACCGGTATCACCGACGACCACCGCGATTTCGAGCTCGAAGAGTCCGAGGACGAGACCGCGAGCGGGATGATCTGACGAGGTTTCATGATGTCGCGCGAACCCACCACCAAGCTGCTCGAGCCCTACCTCAAGGTCATGGTCGAAAAACAGGCCTCGGACCTGTATTTCGTCACCGGCGCGGCGCCCAATATGAAGACCCAGGGTCATACTTCGGCGATCGCCAAGAACCCGTTCCAGACCGGGCAGGTGCAAAAGCTCGCCTACAGCCTGCTGACCGACGAACAGGTGCGCGACTTCGAGATCAATCGCGAACTCAACCTCGGCTTCACGCTGCACGATGTCGGCCGCTTCCGCGTCAACATCTTCATCCAGCGCTCCGAGGTGTCGATGGTCATCCGCTACATCAAGTGGGACATCCCGACCATCGACCAGCTCGGCCTGCCGCAGGTGCTCAAGGAAATCGTTATGAACCAGACCGGCCTGGTGCTGGTCGTCGGCTCGACCGGTTCGGGTAAATCGACGACGCTGGCGTCGATGCTCGATCACCGCAACAAGTCGGCAGGCGGGCATATCCTGACGATCGAGGATCCGATCGAATTCGTCTTTCGTCACAGCAAGTCGATTATTTCGCAACGCGAGGTCGGCATCGACACGCTGTCTTACGAAAACGCCCTGCGCGAGGCCCTGCGCGAGGCGCCCGAGGTCATCATGATCGGCGAGGCGCGCGACTCGGAGACGATGAAGGCCGCGATCAATTTCGCCGACACCGGCCACCTCTGCCTGACCACGCTGCACGCGGTCAACTCCAACCAGGCGATGGACCGGATCATGAACATGTTCCCGACCGACATGCGCGAGCAGTTGCTGATGGACTTGTCGCTGAACCTCAAGGGCGTGATCTCGCAGCGCCTGGTGCCGGGGATGCAAGGCAAGCTCGCCTGCGCGGTCGAGATCCTGATGAACACGCCGTACATTTCCGAGCTGCTGCGCGAAGGCAACTTCAACGAGATAAAGGAAATCATGGAGAAGGGTGACCAGGCCGGCATGCAGACCTTCGACCAGTCGCTCTACGATCTCTACAAGGACGACAAGATCACGATCAAGTCGGCGCTCGCCTATGCCGACTCGAGCACCAATCTCGAGTGGAAGATCAACTTCGGCGGCGAGCAGCGCGAGCGGGACACGCGCCACAATCTGAACCAGCAGGGCGATCTCCAGGAGCTGACCCTGCCGTCCGAAGAAGACTGATTAGCAGGTACGCTGTCCCCCTAATTCGTCGCATAGACGATTTCGCCGCCGATGATGGTGTGCGTGACGCGGCCGCTGAAGTCCCAGCCGTCGAAGGCCGTGTTCTTGCCCTTGGATATCAATTCGGTGGCGCGGCAAACCCAGTGCGCCTCGGGATCGAAGACGGCGAGGTCGGCCGGTTGACCCGGCTGCAGTCGGCCACCCGGCACGCCCAGGATCATCGCCGGGTTCAGCGTCAGGCGTCGCACCAGTTCCGGTAACGCCAGCACCTTTTCCTCGACCAGCTGCAAGGCCAGCGGCAGCAACGTCTCGAGGCCGCTGACGCCGGGTTCGGCCGATGGGAACGGCCGCAGCTTGGCGTCGACTTCGTGCGGCTGGTGGTCCGAGCACAGGCAGTCGATCGTGCCGTCGGCGACGCCGGCGCGCAACGCGTCGCGGTCGCGCAGGCTGCGCAGCGGCGGGATCACGAACTTGTTGCTGTCGAATTCGCCGATATCGTGATCGGTCAGGAACAGCTGGTGAATCGCGCAATCGGCGGTGACCGGCAAGCCCTTTTCCTTGGCCTGGCGGATCATGTCGACCGAACGCGCGCAGGACAGCTGGCCGAAATGCGTGCGCACGCCGGTTTGCACGACCAGTTCGAGGTCCTTCGCCAGCGCCGCGGTTTCGGCGGCTTCCGGAATCGCCGGCAGGCCGAGCCGAGTCGAGATCGCGCCCTCGTGGGCACAGCCGTTGCCGAGCAGATCGTGATCGAGCGGCTGGATGATGACCAGCGCGCCGAGCCCCGCGGCGTAATCCATCGCGCGCCGCTGCACGAGGTTGTTGACGATCGGATGCTGCGCGTTGCTGAACGCGATGCAGCCGTCGACCAGCAGGCTCGCCATGTTGCTGAGCTGCTCGCCGCCGAGGCCGCGCGTCAGCGCGCCGATCGGGTAGACATGCGCGCGGTGACCGAACATTTCGTTGCGGTGGTGGATCAGCTCGACCGTCGCCGAGTTGTCGATCGGCGGCAGCGTGTCGGGCGGCACGACCAGCGTCGTGATGCCGCTCTTGACCGCGGCCCCGGTCTCGCTCTCGATGTTGGCTTTTTCCGGCTGGCCCGGATCGCGCAGCCGCGCCTGGCAATCGACCACCCCGGGCAAGACCCAGCGGCCCGCCGCGTCGACGACCTCGGCGGCGTCGAAACCGTCCGGCTCGCTGCCGATCGCGACGATCTTGCCGTCGGCGACGAACACGTCGGCCTCGCGGGTCTCGCTCGCCGCCGGGTCGATCAGCAGGCCGCCGCGAATGACCCGCTTCACGCGTCGCCCCCGGCCTGCAGGCCCGACTGGCCGACGATCATCGACATCACCGCCATGCGCACCGAGATGCCGAAACTGACTTGTTGCAGGATCACCGACTGGCTGCCGTCCATGACGCTGGATTCGATTTCGACGCCGCGGTTGGCCGGTCCGGGATGCATGACGATGGCTTCCGGGTGGGCGCGGCGCAGGCGTTCCTGCGACAGGCCGTACTTGCGGAAATACTCCTTCTCGCTCGGCAGCAGCGCGCCGCGCATGCGTTCCTTTTGCAGGCGCAGCATGATGACGACGTCGACGTCGTCGAGGCCGCGCTCGAGATCCTCGAATACCTGCACGCCGAGCGTTTCGGCGTCGACCGGCATCAGGGTGCGCGGCGCGATCACGCGAATCTCGGCGGTGCCCAGCAGGTTGAGCGCGTGAATCTGCGAACGCGCGACCCGCGAGTGCAGGATGTCGCCGACGATCGCGACCTTCAGGCGCGCGAAGTCCTGCTTGTAATGGCGAATCGTGTACATGTCGAGCATCGCCTGCGTCGGGTGTTCGTGCTGGCCGTCGCCGGCATTGAGCACCGATACCCCGGGGCGCACGTGCTGGGCGAAGAAATGCGCGCTGCCGCTGTCCTGGTGACGAATCACGAACATGTCGATCTGCATCGCCTCGAGGTTGCGCAGCGTGTCGAGCAGCGACTCGCCCTTGGCCGTGGCCGAGAAATCGACGTTGAGGCTCAGGATGTCGGCCGACAGGCGCTGCTCGGCGAGCTCGAAGGTCGAGCGCGTGCGCGTGCTGGCCTCGAAAAACAGGTTGGCGACGGTCTTGCCGCGCAGGATCGGCACCTTCTTGATCGTGCGATCGGTGACCGACATGAACGATTCGGCGGTATCGAGAATCTCGGTCAACAGCGCCCGGTTCAGGCCTTCGATGCTGAGAAAGTGCCTGAGCTTGCCATGGTCGAGCTGCAGGTCAGCGCTCGCCATCGGGCTTTAAGGTTTTGATCACGAGGCGCAGGTCGTCCGGCCCCTCGAGCTTGATGTGGCTGCCAGGCTCGAGCTCGAGCCGCGCGCCGACGAAGTCGGGCTGCACCGGGATCTCGCGTTCGCCGCGGTCGATCAGCGCCGCGAACAGGATTCGCTGCGGCCGGCCGTAGTCGAACAACGCGTTCATCGCCGCGCGCACCGTGCGCCCCGAGTGCACGACGTCGTCGACCAGGACGACGCTGCGGTCGTCGATATCGATCGGCAGAACCGACGGTTTGACGGTCGGGTGCAGGCCGATTCGGGTGAAATCGTCGCGGTAGAACGAGATATTCAGACGGCCGAGTTCGGTATCGGGGCGGATGACGCGGTGCAGGCGTTCGGCGATCCAGACGCCGCCGGTTTCGATACCGACGATGAGCGGTTGGGGCGAGGAGGAAAAATGGGGAGTCAGTGCCTGGGTCAGCTTGTCGATCAGCGAATCAACCGAGGGTAGGGACACATGCGCTCCGCGGGCCAGTTGGGGACGCTTTATAGCACAATTCCCCCGCGAAAACAGTAACCAGAACGCCGCTCTCGACGAGCATCGGGATCTGCAGGTCATTGCGAGGAGGCGCAGCCGACGAAGCAATCTCGGGGAAATTGCCCGATCCCGGAAGACTGTTCCGCTATGCCCGCGGTGACGCGGTGAATGCCCGCCAATCAGGTATTCGCCTGCTCGTGGAGCCAGGTTTCGGTGATCAGCATCGCCGCGAGGCTGTCGATCTCGGGCTTGGATTTCTTGTCCGCGCGCTCGAGCGCGAGCTGCCAGGCTTCGCGCGTCGTCAGGCGTTCGTCGATCAGTTCGCTCGGAATGCCGAAGCGGCCCTCGAGCTGACGGCCAAAGCGCTCGGCGCGCGCGGTCATCGCCTGGCGCTCGCCGGCCAGGTTCAGCGGCAAGCCGACGACGATGCGCTGGGGACGCCACTCGGCGAGCAGCGCTTCGATCCGCCGCCAGTCACCGCGGCGGACCGCCGACAGCGGGCGCGCCTGCCCGGTCAGGGTTTGCCCGACCGCGACGCCGATCCAGTGGTTGCCGAAATCGAAACCGATGACGGTCTCGACCGGTTCAGGCATTCCCGCTCACGGGCGAGAGCGAATTGATGTCGAAGCCGAGCGAATCGAAGGCGACCTGCCACTTGTCCTCGGGCCTCTCGTGGAACAGCAGGTCGGCGCTCGAAGCCGAGGTCAGCCACGAGTTTTGCTGCAGTTCGGATTCGAGCTGGCCCGAGGCCCAGCCGGAAAAACCGAGGATGACAAGATAGTCGTCGGGTCCGTGGCCGTCGGCGATCGCCTGCAGGATATCGAGCGAACTGGTCAGGTGGATCCCCGACGCGATCTCGACGCTGTTTTGCCAGCCACCGGCGCCGCCGCTGTGCAACACGAAACCCTGCTCGAGCTGCACCGGGCCGCCGATGTAAACCGGCTGATCGAGAATTTCCTCGTCGTCGCAGCGGATATCGAGTTGCTTGAAAATGTCGCCGAGCACCTGCGAGGTTTCGCGGTTGACGACCAGGCCCATGCTGCCCTGTTCGCTGTGCTCGCACATGTAGATCAGGCTGGAGGCAAAAATCGGGTCCTTGATCGCCGGCGTGGCAATCAGGCACTTGTCGACGAGGCTGGCCGTGGATTCGCTCATGGCTTCGTCGTTAGCTTACTCCGCTTTTGGTCGCAAAGCGATTGCTTTTGAAGTCCCAGGTCCGGATGATGACGATCTGATCGGCGCGTTCCTTCAGTTCTTCGGGAAACGGCGCGAAGGGCTGTGCCAGGCGCAGAATTCGCTTGGCGGCCTCGTCGAGCACGCTTTGTCCCGATGAACTGGTGATCTCCATTTCCAATACCTCGCCGGCCGCGTTCAACCAGACGCTCATGCGCAGGCGGCCGTCGAGGTTTTTGATTCGCGCTTCGTGCGGATAGTTCAAATTGCCGGTGTGCTCGACTCTTTGCACCCACGATGCCAGGTAGCTGGCCTCGATCGCCTTGCGCGTACTCGCGGTCAGCGTGATGGTTTTCGGCCGCTTGGCATAGTCGATCGTCATTTGCCGGATCTCGGCCTGTAGCCGCGCGATCTTGCTTTCGCGCTGCTCGAATTCGTTGGCATCGCGCGCCGCCGAATCGTCGCTGCGGCGTTGCTCGCGTCGCGCGATGCGTTCGTCGGCCTCGCTTTGCGTCAGAAAGTAGAGCTGGCTCAACCTGAGCTGCTGTTTTTGCATCTCGATCCGGTCCTGGTCCGACAGGCCCTGCTGCTCGACCGGTGTCGGCGACGAGACCGGCGCGCCGGGACGGGCCCTGGCGTCGGCCTGACCGCCGCCGGCCTGGTCGAGCTGGGCGAGATAATCCGGGTTCTCGACAGTATCGAAACTTTGCGCGTTGGCGAGAATGATCTCGAGACTCGGCAGGGCCTCGGCGGAGGCGTCGTCGCTCGGGCGAAAACCGACGCCGAGCACGACGATCGCATGCAGCATCAGCGCGAGAAACAGCGTGAAGCCAAGGCGATCGCTCGCAGTGATTCGGGGTCTGGGTGCGGGAGTCGGAGCCATGTCAGCGCGATTGTGCCAAGAACGATTCTAGATAACCAGAAAATCTTGTTGAATTATTTGACAATTTTAGTCGGCCATGGCGTAAAAATCCGGACTTTTTCGACGCTCGCCACGCGCCGCGTGATTGCGCGCGATGCGCCGACGACGAGCGGGTCGTCTACCCCCAAGGATAGTGCCAAATCGCGTGTTTTGCCGGATCCGTCGTGCATCGGTGCCGTCGGCGCGCAACCGCCAGCAACGGCGGGTTCAGGACGAAGCCTGGTCGAGACGCTGCTCGATGCAGGTAAACAGGTCGGCGCCGATGTTGAGATCGAAATCGCGGTCGAGTTCGCGAATGCAGGTCGGGCTGGTGACATTGATCTCGGTAATGTAGTCGCCGATGACGTCGAGACCGACGAACAGCAGGCCGCGCGCGCGCAGCTCCGGCCCGACCTGCTCGCACAGCCAGTGATCGCGCTCGGACAGCGGCTGGCCGCGCGTGCTCGCGCCGGCGGCGATATTGCCGCGGTTCTCGCCCTCGGCCGGCAACCGCGCGAGGGCGTAGGGCACGGCCTCGCCGTCGATCAGCAGAATGCGCTTGTCACCCTCGCTGATCTCGGGGATGTAGCGCTGCACCATGGTCTGCGAACGGCCGTTTTGCGAAACCGTTTCGATGATCGCGTTGGTGTTGCGGTCGCCCTGCTGCAGGCGGAAGATCGACTGTCCGCCCATGCCGTCGAGCGGCTTGATGATGACGTCGCGGTGCCTGGCCAGAAATGCCTTGAGTATCGATGCCTTGCGGCTGACGGTCGTCTCGACGCAGCACTGCGGAAAGACGCGGGTGAAGAGCTTTTCGTTGCAGTCGCGCAGGCTCGCGGGCTTGTTGACGACCAGCACGCCGGCTTCCTCGGCCTGCTCGAGCATATAGGTGCAGTAGATGTACTCGAGGTTGAACGGCGGATCCTTGCGCATCAGGATCACGTCGAGCTCGGCCAGCCGGCAGGTGCCGGAGTCGACGATATCGAACCAGTCGTCGTTGTCGTCGCGCAGCGAGAGCGTATGGTACTGGCCGAAGGCGATGCCGTCTTCGAGGTAGATGTCGTCGAGCGTGAAATAAAACGGCGTCCAGCCCCGCCGCCCGGCCTCGAGCAGCATCGCGAAGGTCGAATCCTTCCACGGTTTGATCGATTCTATCGGGTCCATGACGACGCCGATTTTGCGCGGTTTTGGCATGCTGGATCGGAGGCTTGGCGCAGCGCTAGCGAAGATCGCCCGATTCTACTCAATTCGGGCCGCGGAAGCACAGCAAAATCAACGCTTTCGGCGGCCGGCGAGTGATCGAGATACGCCTTGTTAAACCGGCTTTTATGAACTACTTTTTAAACTTGTAGCGCGCAATATCGGGCCCATTCGACTTCGCGTAAAAGCGTAGAAACTACATTATGTAGTTTTATTAAATCTCTGGTTTTACTTGAAATAATTTATATACTTTGATGCAGATAACCCGGGGCAAACCCGTTCTCACTCGTTTGGGGGTCACGTGAACACCGAAACTCAGACCGTTGATGCCGCCGAAGTGTCGGCCAATCTCAACGTCAAGGTCATGGTCATCGACGACAGTAAAACCATCCGCCGCAGTGCGGAAACCTTGCTGAAAAAGGTCGGCTGCGAGGTCGTCACCGCAATCGACGGCTTCGAGGCGCTGGCCAAGATCACCGAACACAAGCCGGACATCATTTTCGTCGACATCATGATGCCGCGGCTCGATGGCTACCAGACCTGCGCGCTGATCAAGAACAATCAGACCTTCAAGGCGACGCCGGTCATCATGCTATCGAGCAAGGACAGTATCTTCGACCGCGCGCGCGGCCGGATCGTCGGTTCCGAGAAGTATCTGACCAAGCCCTTTTCCAAGGAAGACCTGATCAACGCAATTACGGCCCACGTCGGCTAGGCGAGGCGGATCGAACTCAAATGAAGGTAGATTGACATGACGCACGTTTTGATCATCGACGACTCGCCGACCGAGGTGCATGTGTTCGAGCGCATGCTGCAGGCTAACGATATCGAGGTTTCGGTCGCCATCAACGGCGAGGAAGGCATCGAGAAAGCCATCGAAATGAAGCCGGACTGTATCCTGATGGACGTGGTCATGCCGGGCAAGAACGGTTTTCAGGCAACCCGCGACCTGAGCCGCAATCCGGCCACCTCGGCGATTCCGGTCATCATCATAACGACCAAGGACCAGGAGACCGACAAGATCTGGGGCATGCGCCAGGGCGCCAAGGACTATATCGTCAAGCCGGCCGACGAGCGCGACCTGATCGACCGGATCAAGAAGGTGCTGGCGGCCAGCGGACCGCCCGAGGACTGAGTCACGAGTCCCGCCGATGCCGATTACGTCGCCGTTCGAGATACTGAAATCGCTGGATTCCCGCTTTCGCCGGAATTCCAGCGGCCTGCCGGTGGCCCAGGCGGTCGTCGATGACTGGATCGGCATCGGGTTTGCGATCAACCAGGTACCGCTGCTGGCGAAGATGGACGACGTCAGCGAAATTCTGCCGCCGCCGGCGACGATTCGGGTCCCGGGCGCGATCCACTGGGTCAGGGGGCTCGCCAATATTCGCGGCAACCTGATGCCGGTGCTGGACATGAACGCGTTCCTGTTCGGCAAGCCGACGGAGGTGCGCAAGGAGAGCCGGGTGCTGATCATCGGCAAGCTCGGCGTCGTCGCGGCGCTGCTGGTCGACGAGGTTTTCGGCCTGCGACGATTCAAACCCGAGGAGCAGCAACCGGAAAATGCACCGGATGTCGGT
This sequence comes from Gammaproteobacteria bacterium, assembly GCA_024638385.1. Classification (GTDB taxonomy): domain Bacteria; phylum Pseudomonadota; class Gammaproteobacteria. Next base: position 31,137 of record JAHEKJ010000002.1, read on the forward strand.
TCACTCGGACCGTATCTGAACGGCGTCTTCGTCGATCAGATTCGCAGCTGGAACGTGTTCAGCGTGGAGAAACTGGCGCGAGCCGATACGTTTCTGCGTGTCGTATAGGGCAGGTAGACAAGATTTGAGGCGATTATGGCATTCGTAGACAAGATCAAGAGCCTGCTCCCGAGCCGATCCGAAGCGCCGGCGGCAGCCTCGCCCATCGGCATCGACAAGAAGGCGCTCGCCGTCGGCGTACTGCTGGTGGTCGCGATCGTCGGGATGGTGGTCATGTTCGCGCTCGAGAGCAACCTGTCCCGGCAAAACAAGATTTATACGACGATCGCCTCCGAACAGCAGGTGATCGCACTGCAAATCGCGGTCAATGCGCTCGAAGCCTCGGCGGGCGACGCGCGCGCCTTCGATCGCCTCGAAGATGACCGCGCGCGATTTCGCGCGAGCCTCGAAACCCTCGATCAGGGCGATGCGGCGCGCGATCTGCCGCCGCTGCCGGCGAATTACGGCGGCGAATTTTCGAACCTCAAGTCCGTCTGGAGCGGCTACGACGACCAGGTCGCGACGATCCTCGCGGCCAGGGGCTCGATCGGCACGGTCAGCGATTTCGTCACCCAGATCAACGAGTCTTTGCCCGAACTGCTAATACTCGCCAACCGGGTCGTCGCCGACCTGGTCAAGGCCAACGCGCCGCGCCGCAACATCGCGGTCGCGGCGCGCCAGGTCGACCTGATCCGCAGCGTCGAGCACAGCTTGAGCCAGGTCCTGACCGACCGCGAGCGGGTCATGGACGCCGCCGACCGCTTCGCCCGCGACGCCGGCCTGATCGAGGCGCAGCTGCTCGGCATGCTCGAAGGCAACAAGTCGCTCGGCATCGCCAAGTTCAGCGGCCAGGCGGTGGTCGACAACCTGCTGAAGTTCGCCGATCTCTACTCGGTCGTGCGCAAGAACGTGCGCGAGATCCTCGACAACTCGGCGCAGATCTTCAAGGTGCACGAGGCGGCGCGCCAGATCGAAACCATCAACCCGATGATGGTCGACGCGTCGACCGCGCTGATCGGCGCGATTCAGCGCGGCGATCTGCTGGGCCAGACCTATAACCTGGTTGCCTACGCCTGTGGCGTCGCCGCGGTCATACTGCTGGTACTGCTGATTTTCGTCATCACTTTCGAATCGCGGCAGAGTCTCGCCAAGTCGCAGGAGCAGAACGAACGCAACCAGCGCGCGATTCTGCGGCTGCTCGACGAGATGACGAATCTCGCCGACGGCGACCTGTCGACCCATACGACGGTCACCGAGGACATCACCGGAGCGATCGCCGACTCGGTGAACTACTCGATCGACGCATTGCGCGATCTCGTCAGCACGATCAACAGCACCGCCAACCAGGTCCGCACCGCGGTGCGCAAGACGCAGAACATGACCGGCGAACTGGCCGAGGCGTCGGAGGCGCAGACGCGTCAGATTACCGCGGCGAGTAGCGCGATCACCGAGATCTCGCGTTCGATGTCCGCGGTTTCGGAGCGTGCCGCCGATTCGGCCGAGGTCGCGCGCAAATCGGTCAGCATCGCGCATAAGGGCGGCGAAACCGTGCGCCAGACGATCGAGGGCATGGAAACGATTCGCGAACAAATCCAGGAAACCTCGAAGCGAATCAAGCGCCTCGGCGAGTCCTCGCAGGAGATCGGCGATATCGTCAACCTGATTACCGAGATCTCCGACCAGACCAATATTCTCGCGCTCAACGCCGCGATCCAGGCGTCGATGGCCGGCGAGGCCGGGCGCGGCTTCGCGGTCGTCGCCGACGAGGTCCAGCGGCTCGCCGAGCGGACCGGTGACGCGACCAAGCAGATCGAGGCGCTGGTGAAGACGATCCAGGCCGACACCAACGAGGCGACCGTGTCGATGGAGCAGAGCACCGCCAACGTGGTCAAGGGCGCGCAGCTGACCGAGAACGCGGGCGGCGCGCTCGACCGCATCGAGCAGGTTTCGATGAACCTCGCGCAGCGAATCCTCGAAATTTCCGACGCGACCCGCGACCAGGCCGACGAGAGCGTCAAGATTACCGAAACCATGGACCTGATCCGCGAGATCACGGCCAAGACCTCGGAAGGTTCGAACCGGGCGTCGGGCTCGATCGGCGAACTGTCGGCGATGGTGCAGGAAATGCAGAAGTCGGTGGCCGGATTCAAGCTGCCCGGCGTCCGTTCGGTCGACAGCACGATGGTCAAAGACCCCGATGACCTCGCCGCGATCGGCCTGGTCGAGGAAGCGGAGTAACCCTTGCAGGCATGAACGCGCAGGAGACATCGATAAAGCACAGCGCTCTCGGCTGGGTCAAGAAGTCGATCGACGACAATCTGACCGAGATCGAGACCGATCTCAAGCGCTATATCGACGATCCCGACGACGCGCTGCTGGGTTCGGTCCAGGAACGCCTGCGGCTGATCCAGGGCGTGCTGATGATGATCGAGCAGTACGGCGCGGCGATGCTGACCGAGGAAATGGTCGCGCTCGCGGATTTCATCGTCGAGAGCGAACGGGAGCAGGCCGAGCCGGCGCTCGAGGTCATGCTCCGGGCGGTGCTGCAGCTGCCCGATTACCTCGAACATATCCAGACCGGCCACCGCGACATCCCGATCGCGATCCTGCCGTTGCTCAACGACATTCGCGCGGTGCGCAACCAGGACCTGTTTTCGGAAAAGCTGCTGTTCCTGCCGGACCTGTCGATGCACCAGGCAGGTGCCGAGGCCGAGACCATCGACGAACAGCAGAACCAGGCGTCGAAATTGCTGGCCAAAAAAGTGCGCCCGGTCTACCAGCTCGCGCTGCTGAACGTCATCAAGGACAAGTCGGTCGAGGAGAGCCTCGCGCGCCTCGAAAAGGTTTGTGAAACCCTAGAGGAGCGCTCGATCTCGGAACAGGTCGCGCGCATCTGGTGGATCGTCGGCGCGCTGATCGAGTCGGTGTCGCGCCAGCAGCTCGAACTCGGGGTCTCGATCAAGAACCTGCTCGGCAAGGTCGACGCGTTGTTTCGCGTGATCCTGATCATCGGCGAACGCGGCCTGGTGCAGCGCCAGCCGATCGAGCTGATCAAGAATTTTCTCTACTACATCGCCCAGCCCGAGTGCGACGGACCCAAGACCCAGGCGATCAAGACCGCCTACCGGCTCGAGCAGTTCCTGCCGTCGGAACGCGCGCGCAGCGAGGTGCTCGACAATATCGCCGGCCCCAACCAGGCCCTGCTCAAGACCGTCGCCGAGGCGATGCGCGCCGATATCGAAGCGGTCAAGTCGACCCTCGAGGTCTACGTCAACGGCGACCTCGCCAGGGTCGAGCAGCTCAAGGACCTGCCGCAGGAAATGCACGTCATCTCGGATACGCTGGCGATGATCGGCCTCGGCCCGCAGCGGCAGCTGATCGAGGCGCAGATCGAAACCGTGCGCAGTATCGTCGACGGCAGGCAAACCGCCAGCGAGGAGCAGTTGCTGTCGATGGCGGCCGAGTTGCTGCAGGTCGAGCAGGCGCTGGAACAGATGCAGAAGCGCCAGCTGCCGGGCGCCGACGAGAAGGCGCGCAGCGAGTCCGACGTATCGCGCGACTACGAACTCGACAACGTGCTGACGGCGGTCGTCAGCGCGGCGCTCGACGATATCCAGAAAACCAAGAACGCAATCCTCGAATTCATCAAGGATTCGAGCAAGAACGAGAATATCGAACTCTGCGTGACGCTGATGTCGGAATCCCGCGGTGCGCTAGAGCTGCTCAACGAGCCGCGCGCGGTCGCCGTGGTCGACGGTCTGCTGGCATACCTGAAGGGTTACGACATCGTCGAGTTCATGGAAACAAGTCGTCTCGACGCGTTGTCGCAGGTCGTCGTCAGCCTCGAGTATTACCTCGAGGCGCTGGGCGAACACCGCAGCGACGCCGATAGCATTCTCGACCTGGCCGACGCGCAATTGCAGGACTTGCTCGCCGGCGTCAACATTTCGAGTTCGCCGGCGGCCGACGAGGTCATCGAGGTCGTCGATCCCGAGGCCGGGCCCGCGGCCGGCACCGACGACGAGCCCGCGGCCGAAGCTTCCGCCGAAGAGGCGGAGACCGGTGGCGCGGTGCCGCGGGCCGACGCCATCGTCGCCACCGAGATCGCTCCCGATGCGTCGCCGCAACCGTCGGCCGCGGCCGCCGCGGCGGTCGCGCGCGAAGACCTGGTCGACGCGGCCGACAGCGTCACCGACACCCCGGTCGAAGTCGTGCCGGTCGACGAGGATCTCGAGGTGCTCAAGCCGGACAGCGACCCCGACATCCTCGAAATCTATCTCGAGGAGGCCGAGGAAGAATCGCGCAATATCGTCCGCCTGCAACAGGACTGGCTGCTGCATTCGGAGGATGAAAATGCGCTGAAGAACATTCGTCGCGCGTTTCACACGATCAAGGGTAGTGGCCGGCTCGTCGGCGCGACCAAGATCGGCGAATTCGCGTGGGAATACGAGCAACTGCTCAACCGGGTCATCGACAAGACGATCGCGCCGAGCCGCCAGATCATCGACGCGGTAGGCGAGGCAGGGGTGGCGCAGACGCAACTCGTCGAAGAACTCAAGGGCGGCCCGCCGCCCGAGGCCGACATCCCCTATCTTCGCGGCCTGGCGCGAGCGCTGGCCGAGTTTCGCGCCGATCGCGTACTCATCGAACACACGCGGCAAATGTCCGCTCCCGAGTCGCCTTACGATACGATTACCGGCATCTCCGAAGCCGACGCGACGAATCCCGGCCTCGGCGCCGAGACGCAGGTCGTCTCGCCGCGACAGGTCGAGGATAGTCTGCTCGAAAACATCGAACCCGACACCATGGCGGTCGACGCCGACGAGCTCGAGGCCGATTCGATCGCCGAATTCGGCCGCGCGGCTTCGGCGACGCAACCGGCGCGAACGCCCGCGGCGGATCCGGTCGAGGCGGGCGACTATTCGCGCCCGGTGCCGGAATCCGACGCCGACGAGCCGATGATCGAGGCCGTCGAGCTCGGTGACATCGAGCCGCTGCCGCGCGAGACGATCGAGGTTCAGACCATCGGCGAGGATTTCGTCAGCGACGACTTCGACGGGGCGCTCGACGACGAAGAGATCGCGTTCACGACGACGATGAGCGGCAACTTCGATGCGGCCGCCGAAGCCGGGACGCCGGCAACCGAAGCGCTGCCCGCGGCGGATGAAATCGAGGCCGCGACGGCAGATCAGGTCGGCGAATCCGCGCTCGACGCGCAAGCCGAAATCGAATCGCTCGACATCGAGGCCCCGGTTGAAATCGAGGAAGTCGATATCGAGGCGCCGGTCGATAGCGGCGATGACGATGCGGGCGATGCCGGGCCCGCCGCCGAAGAGGAGATCCCCCGCGACCCTTTCGACGAAACGATGTCGAACCCGGCGCCTGGAAACGCGGCGCCGGGAGGCGACCCCGACCGCGTGCCGCCGGCAACGTCAACCGACCTGTCGTTCGATCCGGAACTCCTGATAATCTACCAGCAAGAGGTCGAACAGCACCTAAACATCGTAAATTCCGTCCTTGACCAGGCCGAGCGGGTCGAGGAACTGGTCCCCAACGAACAGATTTACCGCGCCCTGCACACGATTCACGGCGCGTCTCGCACCGCCGACATCTCGACCATCGGCGAACTCGCCAGCCTGATGGAGAAGCCGCTGAAATCGGCGCTCGCGCAGAATCTCGCGCTCGATCACGAAATCGTCGCGCTCTACCGCGAGGGCCAGCGCGCGATCGACGGCATGACCCGGGAACTGGTTACGACCCGCAAGCTGCCGCGCATTCCCCACGATCTCGAGGTCAGCCTGAAGGCGCTGGCCGAGGACTTCGAGGAGCACACGGTCGAAATACCCGAAAGCGAAGCCGAAACCTCGGGCGAGTTCATCGATACCCTGACGATGATGAGCGATGGCGCCGATGTCGGCCAGGACAACGAGCTGCTGACGATCTTCGTCGACGAGGCCAACGAGTTGCTCGAGATGAGCGACAACACGCTGCACGAATGGGCCGAGCAGCAAGACGACGCGGCCGGCGCCCGCGACTACGGCCCGGTCATGGAGTTGCAGCGTTACCTGCATACGCTCAAGGGCGGCGCCCGCATGGCCGAGCTCCGCGAAATCAGCGACCTGGCGCACGAGATGGAGTCGATCTTCATCGCCGTGATCGACGGGCGCGTCGACCGCGACGACGAGTTGATCGAGACCCTGAAAAACTGTTTCGACCTGTTGCACCGGCAGGTGCAGCAGGCGCAGTCGCGGGAAGCGATGAGCCCGTCGATCGAGCAGGTCGCCTTGCTGCGCAAGCTGCGTCGCGGCGACAAGGGCGAGGCCGTCGAGGAAGTCATAGCCGAGGCGCTCGACGGCGGCAGAGACGAGGCCGACGTGGTCGCCGAGAACCTGCCCGGCGAACCGCTGGGCGGGCAGGAACGGCCGTCGCAGGACGTCATTCGCGTGCGCACCGACCTGCTCGACAACCTGGTCAGCTCGGCCGGCGAGGTCAGTATCTACCGCGCGCGCATGGAGCAACAGGTCGCCGGGCTCGGATCCTATCTCGGTGAACTCGGCCAGACCATCGCCCGCCTCAAGGGCCAGCTGCGCAACCTGGAGGCAGAGACCGAGACCCAGATCCATTACAGCCACCGCGCCGAGGCTACCCGCGCGGGCGAATTCGACCCGCTCGAAATGGATCGTTACACGATGATCCAGGAGTTGTCGCGTAGCTTGAGCGAATCGGTCAACGACCTGTCGAGCCTGCAGGCCATGCTCGGCGAGCAGGTCAAGGATTCGGAAACCCTGCTGCTGCAGCAATCGCGGGTCAACACCGACCTGCAGGACGGACTGATCAAGAGCCGCATGGTCAAGTTTTCCGGCCTGCTGTCGCGCCTGCGCCGCCTCGTGCGGCAGAGCGGCCAGGAGCTCGGCAAGAAAGCCGAGCTGGTGATCACCGGCGAGGATAACGAGGTCGACAACAAGGTGCTCGACCGCATGGTTGCGCCGCTCGAGCACATCATCCGCAATGCCCTGTCGCACGGCATCGAGACACCGATGGAGCGGGTCAACAAGGGCAAGCCCGAGACCGGCAGGATCGGTATCGATATTACCCGCGACGGCTCCGACGTCGTGATACGCGTCAGCGACGACGGCGCCGGTGTCAACCTGGACAAGGTCCGTAATCGCGCGATTCAGCTCGGCCTGCTCGACAAGAAAAAGGCGATCAGCGACAGCGACCTCGTGCAATACATTCTCGAGCCGGGGTTCAGCACCGCCGATCACGTGACCCAGTTGTCGGGCCGCGGCGTCGGCATGGACGTGGTCGACATCGAAATCAAGCAGCTTGGCGGCACGCTGCAAATCGAGACCACGCCCGAGGGCACGAACTTCGTCGCGCGCCTGCCGTTTACCCTGTCGATCAACCAGGCCATTCTGGTGCGCAGCGGCGACGAAACCTACGCGATTCCGCTGATCAACATCGTCGGCATCACGCGCCTCGACAGCGAGCGACTGGTGGAGTACTACCGCCAGGAGAATCCCGAAATCGAATACGCCGGGCAGCAGTTCGCGCTGCACCACCTGGCCAAGCTGGTCGACGCACCGTCACATTTTCGCCCCGGCGCCGATGGCGAAAAACAGGCGGTCATCTTCAGCCGCTCGGGCGACGTGCGCGTCGCGCTGCACGCCGACGAGGTCCTCGGCAATCGCGAAATCGTCGTCAAGACGCTCGGCAAGCAGTTGTCGCAGATCAAGGGACTCGCCGGCGCCAGTATCCTCGCCGACGGCAGCGTGGTGCTGATCCTCGACATCAACGGCCTCGTTCGCCACAGCGTGCAAAGCGCGGTCAAGGTCGTCTATCAACCCGGCGAGGGCGCGGCCGGCGACGCGCGCGAAACGGTCATGGTGGTCGACGATTCGATCACGATGCGACGCGTCGCGAGCAAGCTGCTCGAGCGGCACAATTACGAAGTCGTCACGGCCAAGGACGGGGTCGACGCGTTGGCGCAGCTCGAGGACGTTCGTCCCGACGTCATGCTGCTCGATATCGAGATGCCGCGAATGGACGGCTTCGAACTCGCGACGCACATGCAAAACGAGGAAAATTACGCCAGGATTCCGATCATCATGATCACGTCGCGCACCGGTGAAAAGCACCGCGACCGCGCGCTCGAAATCGGCGTCACGAATTACATGGGCAAGCCTTACCAGGAAGACGAATTGATCGAAACCATCGAAAGCGCGCTCAGCGCGCGCAGCGCGTAGAACGATGACCGACAGCGCCACCTCGGTCCGCTGCATGCTGTTGCCGTTGAAATCGCTGAACCTGCTGATCCCGAACTCGGCAGTCGCGGAGATCATCGGCTATTCGACACCGCGCGAACTGCCGGACACCAGCGACTGGTTCGGCGGCGTGGTGCTCTGGCGTGGCGTCTACATCCCGGTGGTCGCGATCGAGCAAATGTGCGACATCGACGTCGCCCAGGTGGGTCCGCGCGCGCGCATCGCGATCATCTACAACCCGGAAAAGGATCCCGACCTGCCGTACCTCGGTATCCACATGCAGGACATCCCGCGCGCCTACCTGGCGGAGGCCGAAACCACGGTTTCTGGCAGCGACGAGGGCCTGCCGCCCTACCTGTTGTCGCGCGTCGACGACGACCAGTTCCAGCGCGCGATCCCCGACCTCGATCGCATCATCGCCGATCTCAAGGCCGAGTACACGGCCGGTAAGCTCGAAGAACTCAACCGCTAAAATAACCGAATACCTGCACGTCATTGCGAGGAGCGCACGGCCGCAGGTCGTGCGCGACGAAGCAACCTCCCTGGTCTTGCCCGATCCCGGGAGATTGCTTCGGCCCTTCGGGCCTCGCGATGACGCTGTCTTTGGGAAATTGTTCTGCTGTGCTCGCAATGACGCGGGCGGTCGGAATCGCGAGTCAGCCCATATCCCCCAGACAGGCCTGCGCGAGCGCCAGCGCGGCCGCGGCCGCGGTCTCGGTGCGCAGCACGCGCGGGCCGAGGCTCGCCGACGCGTATCCGGCCTCGCGCGCGAGCAGGATTTCGCGCTCGTCGAGGCCACCCTCGGGGCCGAGCAGCAGGGCGATGCCGCCGGCGGCGGCCTGCAGCAACCCGGGTAGCGGCACGCCCGCAGGGTCGAGCAGTATCCGGTGGCCGGGAATCGTCGCCGCCAGCGCGGCCGCCAGGTCGGGATGAAACTCGAGCGCCGGCAGGCGCGCGCGACCGCATTGCTCGCAGGCGCTGGTGACGACGCCGCGCCAGTGCCCGAGTTTGCGCTCGAGGCGCTCGCCCTTGAGCGGGGTCTGGGTGCGCGCCGCGTTGAACAGCGCGACCCGGTTGATCCCGAGTTCGGTGGTCTTTTGCAGTGTCCAGTCGACGTGATCGGCTTTCGCCAGTCCCTGGATGAGCTGGCTATGCAGCGGCGATTCGGCCGCCGCGGTCACGACCGACTCGACGCGGGCGCGCAGGCATTTGCCGGCGGCCTCGAGCGTGGCGGGATAGTCCATGCCGTCGGCGCCGTTGAACAGGCGCACTGGCACGCCCGTCTTCAGGCGCAATACATGACCGAGGTAGTGGGATCGATCGGCGCCGAGTTCGACCTCGGCGCCGATCGCAAGCGGTTGGTCGACATGAACACGGGGAATGCGCATGCCGAGCGCGGTACCTAGTAGCGGTAGTAATCCGGCTTGTAGGGACCCTCGACGGCGACGCCGATGTAGTCGGCCTGCGCCTGTGTCAGCGGCGTCAGCTTCGCGCCGATCTTGTCGAGGTGCAGCCGCGCGACTTCTTCGTCGAGATGCTTCGGCAGCACGTAGACCCGATTTTCGTACTTGTCGGGATTGGCGAAGATTTCGATCTGCGCGAGCACCTGGTTGGTGAACGAGTTCGACATGACGAAGCTCGGATGGCCGGTGGCGCAGCCGAGGTTGACCAGCCGGCCCTCGGCCAGCAGGATGATGCGCTTGCCGTCCGGGAAGATGATATGGTCGACCTGCGGCTTGATGTTGTCCCATTCGTACTGCTTGAGTTTGGCGACCTCGATTTCGTTGTCGAAGTGGCCGATATTGCAGACGATGGCCTGGTCTCTCATCTTCAACATGTGCTCGTGGCGAATGACGTTGAAGTTGCCGGTCGCCGTCACGAAGATGTCGGCCTTGTCGCAGGCGTCTTCCATCGTCACGACGCGGAAACCCTCCATCGCCGCCTGCAGCGCGCAGATCGGGTCGATCTCGGTGACCCAGACGGTCGCGCCGAGGCCCTTGAGCGACTGCGCGCATCCCTTGCCGACGTCGCCGTAGCCGAGCACGAGCGCGATCTTGCCGGCGATCATGACGTCGGTCGCGCGCTTGATCCCGTCGACCAGCGACTCGCGGCAGCCGTAGAGGTTGTCGAACTTCGACTTGGTGACCGAGTCATTGACGTTGAACGCCGGAAACGGCAGCTCGCCGGACTCCTGCATCTGGTAGAGGCGGTGGACGCCGGTCGTGGTTTCCTCGGTCACGCCGCGGATGTTGCCGAGCACGGTCGAGTACCAGTTCGGCGACTCGGCGAGGCGCGCCTTGATCGACGCGAACAGGACTTCTTCTTCCTCGGTGCCGGGATTGTCGAGCACCGAGATGTCCTTTTCGGCTTTCGCACCGAGGTTGACCAGCAGGGTCGCGTCGCCGCCGTCGTCGAGGATCATATTGGGCGTGCCGCCGTCGTGCCATTCCATGATACGGTGGGTATATTGCCAGTAGTCCTCGAGGGTTTCGCCCTTGAAAGCGAACACCGGTACGCCGGAATCGGCGACCGCCGCGGCGGCGTGATCCTGGGTCGAGAAGATGTTGCACGAGGCCCAGCGGACCTCGGCGCCGAGCGCGGTCAGGGTATCGATCAGCACCGCGGTCTGGATGGTCATGTGCAGCGACCCGGCGATGCGGGCGCCCTTGAGCGGTTGCTCCTTGCCGTATTTCTCGCGCAGCGAGACGAGACCGGGCATTTCGGTTTCGGCGATCGCGATTTCCTTGCGGCCCCAGCCGGCGAGCGCGATATCGGCGACCCGGTAGTCGGATTTCATGACATCTTTGGCAGTAGCATTCATAAATAATCTCCTGAGTATTTATGAGCGCCGTTGGAATCAACCGCCTTGCGAGCCTGGCAGCCAGAGCTGTCGCAGCGCTCCTCGCAATGCGGTCCCGGCCGGCCAGGACCGGGGACCGAGTAGTTTATCTATATACGGGTGGCTGTCAAACCGGATCAACCGGCGGGGGGGCTAGCCCGCATCCGCCACCGATTTCCTGCTGCGGTCGCCGAGAAGCGCACTGTGGCACGCTAGCCCCGATGCGCAATACTGCGCATCGGGTTCGTCGGACCGCTTGGCGTAGTGTCGACTACGCCGGCGCGGTCCCCCCCCGATGCGAATTTTATGCGCATCGGGTTGCGCAGCGCGCCACAGCGTCTTCTCGACGCCCTCGCGACGTAAAACGGTGTCGTATGCGGGCTAGAGACCGGCGTCGCGCTTTAGGTCGTCGGCCTTGTCGGTGCGCTCCCACGACAGGTCGAGGTCTTCGCGGCCGAAGTGGCCGTAGGCCGCGGTCGGCAGGTAAATCGGCCTGATCAGATCGAGCATCGCGATCAGGCCCTTCGGCCGCAGGTCGAAGTGATCGCGGATCAGCTGGACGATGCGCTCGTCGGCGATCCGGCCGGTGCCGAAGGTGTCGACGCTGATCGACGTCGGCTCGGCCACGCCGATGGCGTAGGAAACCTGGATTTCGCAACGCTCGGCAATGCCGGCGGCGACGATATTCTTGGCGACGTAGCGCGCCGCGTAGGCGGCCGAACGATCGACCTTGGAGGGATCCTTGCCTGAAAACGCGCCGCCGCCGTGGCGCGCCTTGCCGCCGTAGGTATCGACGATGATCTTGCGCCCGGTCAGGCCGGCGTCGCCGACCGGGCCGCCGATGACGAAGCGACCGGTCGGATTGACGTGGATGTTTTCGGACTTGCACTGCGCAAACCAGTCATCCGGCAATACCGGTTTGAGGATAGTCTCGATGACGGCCTCGCGCAGCGTGTCGAGGCTGACCGATTCCTTGTGCTGGGTCGAAAGCACGACCGCTTCGATGCCGACCGGCTTGTGATCCTCGTAGCGCAGCGTGACCTGGCTCTTGGCGTCGGGTTGCAGCCAGTCGAGCTCGCCCGACCTGAACAGTTCGTGCTGGCGGTGCACGAGGCGATGCGCGTAGGTGATCGGCGCCGGCATCAGCACCTCGGTCTCGTCGCAGGCGTAGCCGAACATCAGGCCCTGGTCGCCGGCGCCCTGTTGCTTGTCGCCGGACTCGTCGACGCCCATCGCGATATCGCTCGACTGCTTGCCGAGCCCGGTCAGCACCGCGCAGGTCTTGCCGTCGAATCCGCATTCGGGATTGTCGTAGCCGATGTCGCTGACGGTTTTGCGCACCAGCGCCTCGAAGTCGACCTCGGCATTGGTCGTGATTTCGCCGGCGAGCAAGACCATGCCGGTCTTGACGAGGGTTTCGCAGGCGACCCGCGACTTGGGGTCCTGCTCGAGCAGCGCGTCGAGTACGGCGTCGGAAATCTGGTCGGCCATCTTGTCCGGGTGTCCGCCGGAAACCGATTCGGAGGTGAAAATGTAGGATCCCGACATGCCTGTTGCCTCGAGAAGGGGTCAAAAGAAGCGCATTATAAGAAACAATACCGAAAATGACATAGCCAAATGCGTGCCCCCGGGGGTGCCCGCGGGAAGCCATTTTAGCGGTTGCCGAGCCAATTCATTTACGAGAGAATAGCGCGCCTTGCCAACTCCGCCGGTGTGGCGGTCGGCCGTCGCTGCCGTTCACGCGCCGTTACTGAAACCCAGAAGCCTGAAATATTTCTATAAATATCAGTTACTTATGTTGAAATTTCGAATTCGGGGAGCGATTTATGGCATCACGTAAAACGTTGGCGAATGCCATTCGGGCGCTGGCAATGGACGCGGTGCAGCGAGCCAACTCGGGGCATCCCGGCGCGCCGATGGGGATGGCGGACATCGCCCAGGTGCTGTACGCCGATTTCATGCGTCACAATCCTGCGAATCCCGAGTGGATCGATCGTGATCGTTTCGTCATGTCGAACGGTCACGGCTCGATGCTGCCCTACTCGGTGCTGCACCTGACCGGCTACGACGTCGCCATCGAGGATCTGAAGAATTTTCGTCAGCTGCACTCGAAGACGCCGGGCCATCCCGAGTTCGGCTGTGCGCCCGGAATCGAGACCACCACCGGTCCGCTCGGCCAGGGTATCGCCAATGCGGTCGGCATGGCGATCGCCGAGCGCGCGCTCGGCGCCGAGTTCAACCGCGACGAATTCGACATCGTCGATCATTTTACCTACGTCTTCATGGGCGACGGCGACATGATGGAGGGTATCTCGCACGAGGCTTGCTCGCTCGCCGGCACGCTCGGCCTCGGCAAGCTGATCGCCTTCTGGGACGACAACGGCATCTCGATCGACGGCAAGGTAGAGGGCTGGTTCCTCGACGATACCCCGAAGCGTTTCGAAGCTTACGGCTGGCACGTGGTCGAGGTCGACGGGCACGACGCCGACGAGATCAAGATTGCGATCGAGGCGGCGCGCGCGATCACCGCCAGGCCGTCGCTGATATGCTGCAAGACGATCATCGGCTACGGCGCGCCGAACAAGGCGGGCGGTCATGGCGTTCACGGCGCGCCGCTCGGGGAAGACGAGGTTGCGCTGGCGCGCGTCGAGTTGAACTGGGAACACGAACCGTTCGTCGTTCCGGAGGAAATCTACGAAGGTTGGGATCACCGCAAGACCGGCGAGAAGCAGGAAGCGGACTGGAACGAGAAGTTCGCCGCCTACCGCAACGCCCATCCCGAGATGGCGGCGGAATTCGAGCGTCGCGTCGGCGGCGAGCTGCCGGACGACTGGGAAAAAATGTCCCATGCGTTCATTGCCGAGGTTGTCGAGGCGGCCGAAGACAAGGCCACCCGGCAGGCCTCGCTGGCGGCGCTCGAGACCTATTCGCGCCTGGTGCCCGAGCTGTTCGGCGGCTCGGCCGATCTCGGCGGTTCCAACGGCACCGAGTGGTCGGGATACAGGCCGATGCGGGCCGACGAACCGCAGGCCAACTACGTCAATTACGGTGTGCGCGAGTTCGGCATGTCGGCGATAATCAACGGTCTCGCGTTGCACGGCGGTTTCATCCCGTTCGGCGCGACCTTCCTGGTGTTTTCCGATTACGCGCGCAACGCGGTGCGGCTCTCGGCCCTGATGAAGGTGCCCAGCATTTTCGTCTATAGCCACGATTCGATCGGGCTCGGCGAGGACGGGCCGACGCACCAGGCGGTCGAGCACATCCCGAGCCTGCGCCTGATCCCGGGCCTCGATGTCTGGCGGCCCTGCGACACGGTCGAGACCGCGGTTTGCTGGAAGGCGGCGATCGAACGTCGCGATGGCCCGAGCGCGCTGATATTCTCGCGCCAGGGGCTGAAGTTTCAGCCGCGCGAGCCCGAACAGATCGAGCAGATCGCCCGCGGCGGCTATGTCCTGCGCGACTGCGAAGGCGAACCCGAGGTGATCATGATCGCCACCGGCTCCGAGGTCGAGCTCGCCGTCGCAGCGCTCGAATCGGAAGCGCTCGAGGACGAGAAAATCCGCCTGGTGTCGATGCCGAGCACGACCGTGTTCGATCGTCAGCCGCGCGACTACCGTGAATCGGTGCTGCCGCCCGAGGTCGGCGCGCGCATCGCGATCGAGGCCGCGGCGACCGCGACCTGGCACCGGTACGTCGGCAGCGACGGCGTCATCATCGGCATCGATACCTTTGGCGAATCCGCGCCGGCCAAGGAACTGTTCGCTTATTTCGGGTTCACCGTCGACAAGGTCGTCGGCGCGGTGAACGCCTTGCTGGGCAACGATGAAGATTCAGACTGACAGGAGAACGCAATGACTATACGAGTCGGTATCAACGGCTTCGGGCGCATCGGGCGCATGGTGTTCCGCGCCGCGCAGGATTTCGACGACGTCGAGGTCGTCGGCATCAACGACCTGATCGACCCCGAGTATCTCGCCTATATGCTCACCCACGATTCGGTGCACGGCCGCTTCGACGGCGAGGTCGCGGTCGACGGCAACACGCTGGTCGTCGACGGCAACAAGATTCGCCTGACCGCCGAACGCGACCCGGCGGACCTCAAGTGGGGCGACCTCGACGTCGACGTGGTGGTCGAGTCGACCGGGCTGTTCCTGACCAAGGAAACCGCGCAAAAGCACATCGATGCCGGCGCAAAGAAGGTCATCATGTCGGCGCCGTCGAAAGACGACACGCCGATGTTCGTGTTCGGCGTCAACGACGACCAGTATGCCGGCGAGGCGATCATCTCGAACGCGTCCTGCACGACCAACTGCCTCGCGCCGATTGCCAAGGTCATGCACGACAATTTCGGCATCAAACGCGGCCTGATGACGACCGTGCACGCCGCGACCGCGACGCAGAAGACCGTCGACGGACCGTCGATGAAGGACTGGCGCGGCGGCCGCGGCATCCTCGAGAACATCATCCCGTCGTCGACCGGCGCGGCCAAGGCGGTCGGCAAGGTCATGCCCGAGTTGAACGGCAAGTTGACCGGCATGGCGTTTCGCGTGCCGACGTCGAACGTGTCGGTGGTCGACCTGACCGTCGAGCTCGAGCGCGGCGCCAGTTACGAGCAGATTTGCGCGGCGATGAAGGAAGCGTCCGAGGGCCCGATGAAGGGCGTGCTCGGCTATACCGAGGACAAGGTCGTGTCGACCGATTTTCGCGGCGAATCCAATACCTCGACCTTCGACGCCGGGGCCGGCATCCAGCTCGATGACACCTTCGTCAAGCTCATCTCGTGGTACGACAACGAATGGGGTTACTCGTGCAAGGTCGTCGAAATGGCGCGAGTCATCGCCGCGCGCTGACATGCCGGTCCTGCAACTGGCCGATCTCGACGTCGGCGGCAAGCGGGTCCTGATCCGGCAGGATCTGAACGTCCCGCTGAAGGACGGCAAGGTCGCCAGCGAGGCGCGCCTGCAGGCGTCGCTGCCGGCAATCCGCCACTGCCTCGAGGCCGGCGCGCGGTTGATGATCATGTCGCATCTCGGCCGGCCCGAGGAGGGCAAACCGGAAGCGCAGTATTCGCTCGCCCCGGTCGCCGATTACCTCGGCGTCGCGCTCGGTCGGAAAGTGCCGCTGATCACCGATTACCTCGAACAGCCGCCGGAACTCGACGATGGCGATGTCGTGCTGCTCGAAAACGTGCGTTTCAACGTCGGCGAGGGCGCCGACGACGAGACCCTGGCGAAGCGCTACGCGGCCCTTTGCGAGGTTTACGTCATGGATGCGTTCGGCACCGCGCACCGCGCGCAGGCATCGACCCACGGCGTCGGCCGTTTCGCGCCGCTCGCCTGCGCCGGGCCGCTGCTCGCGGCCGAACTCGACGCGCTCGGCAAGGCGCTCACCGAACCGGCGCGGCCGGTGATCGCGATCGTCGGCGGCGCCAAGGTGTCGACCAAGCTGACCTTGCTCGAATCGCTCACCGGTATCGTCGACCGGCTGATCCCGGGCGGCGGCATCGCCAACACCTTCATCGCCGCCGCCGGCCACAACGTTGGCCGCTCGCTGATGGAGCCCGACCTGATCCCGCAGGCCCGGCGGCTGGTCGCGCAGGCCGAGGCCGACGGCCGGCAGATTCCGATTCCCGACGACGTCGTCTGCGGCAAGCAGTTTGCCGAGGATGCCGTCGCCGAAATACTGGCGGTCGATGCGGTCGCGGCCGACGACATGATCTTAGATATCGGGCCCGCGACCGCCGAGCGCTTCGCCGCGTTGCTGCGCGACGCCGGCACGATCGTCTGGAACGGGCCGGTCGGCGTCTTCGAGTTCGACCAGTTCGGCAACGGCACGCGCGTGATCGCGCAGGCGATCGCCGATTCGGCGGCGTTCTCGATAGCCGGCGGTGGCGACACGCTCGCCGCGGTCGACAAGTACGGTATCGGCGATCGCATTTCTTACATTTCGACCGGCGGTGGCGCTTTTCTCGAGTTTCTCGAGGGCAAGCAACTGCCGGCTGTAGCAATGCTGGAGGCGAGATATGGAGACTATCAGGGCGGTTCCGCGTAGGACCAAGATCGTCGCGACGATTGGTCCCGCGAGCGAATCGGAAGAGGTGCTCGACGGCCTGATCAAGGCCGGCGTCGACGTGCTGCGGCTCAACTTCTCGCACGGCAGCGTCGACGACCATCTCGCGCGGGTCGAGAAGATACGCCGCATCGGGCAGCAAAACGAGCGCTTTCTCGCGATTCTCGCCGACCTGCAGGGACCCAAGATCCGGGTCGAGAAGTTTCGCGAAGGGCCGATCGAGCTTGCGCCGGGAGACAAATTCACCCTCGATGTCGAACTGCCGGCCGACGCCGGCGACCAGTCACGGGTCGGCGTCACTTACAAGAAGCTGCCCGACGACGTCAGGGCAGGCGACGTGCTCGTGCTCGACGACGGCCGCATCGTGCTCGACGTCGACTCGGTCGAAGGATCGCAGATCAATTGCACCGTCAGTATCGGCGGCGAGTTGTCCAACAACAAGGGCATCAACCTGAAAGGCGGCGGCCTGACCGCCGAAGTGCTGACCGAAAAAGACAAGGCCGATATCAAGACCGCGGCGCTGATCGATGCCGATTATCTTGCGGTTTCGTTCCCGCGCAACGCCGAGGACATGAACCAGGCTCGGCGATTGCTCGATGAGGCCGGCGGCAAGGCCGGCCTGGTCGCCAAGATCGAGCGCGCCGAGGCACTCGAGAATCTCGAGGAAATCATGCGCGCATCGGATGCGGTCATGATCGCGCGCGGCGACCTCGGGGTCGAGATCGGCGACGCCAAGCTGCCGGCCGTGCAAAAGGAGATCATCCGCAAGGCGCGCGACCTGAATTGCCTCATCATCACCGCGACGCAAATGATGGAATCGATGCGCGACAGTCCGATCCCGACGCGGGCCGAGGTGTTCGACGTCGCCAACGCGGTGCTCGACGGCACCGACGCGGTCATGCTGTCGGCCGAGACCGCGACCGGGCGTTACCCGGTGCTTACGGTCAAGGCGATGTCGAACATCTGCATGAACGCCGAAACCCACCAGCACGCGATCAAGTCGAGGCACCGGCTCGACGACACCTTCGAGCGCGTCGACGAGGCGATCGCGATGGCGACGATGTACACCGCAAACCACCTCAACGTGCGCGCGATCGCGGCGCTGACCGAGTCGGGCTCGACCGCGCTGTGGATGTCGCGCATTTCGTCGGCAATCCCGATCTACGCGCTGTCGCGCCACGAATCGACCAATCGCAAGGTCAACCTGTACCGCGGCGTGTTTCCGGTCTACTTCCCGACCGTGCATACCAACCACGCCGAAGCCAACCAGGAAGCGGTCGAAGTCATGAAGGCGCGCGGCACGGTCGCCGACGGCGATCTCGTCATCATTACCAAGGGCGACCTGATGGGCACCGGCGGCGGCACCAACGCGATGAAAATCGTCGAGGCCGGCAACATGCCGCAATTCGTCGCCTAGCGCGCCGTCCCGGGCAATATCAGGTCATTGCGAGGAGGCGCAGCCGACGAAGCAACCTCCCCGTTCTTGCCCGAATCCGGAAGATTGCTTCGCTGCGCTCGCAATGACGAAATAAAGTATTCGCCATCACGATCAGAGTGAACACGATCGGAGTGAATGTCGCCCGGCCCGATGAAACTCAGGTCAAATCAACGTCGCGGCATCAGGTCGTTTCGACGCGTCGCGGTTTGGCGCCGCGCAGCAGGCTGTAGCTGAAAATCACCAGCCCGGCCCAGATACCGGCGAAGCCGATCAGCCTGTCGACGCCGAAGGGTTCGCCGAGGATCGCGATACCGGACAGGAATTGCAGCGACGGCGTGACGTAAAACAGCACCCCGACCGTCGTCATCGGCAGCATGCGGGTGCCGGCGGCGAAGAACGCGAGCGGCGCGGCGGTGACCGGGCCGCCGAGGATCAGCCACCAGTCGGTCGCGCGGTCGAGGTTCAGGAACAGCGCCTCGTCGCGGTAGTGCAGCCAGCCGATCACGGCCAGCACGAACGGCAGCAATAACAGCACCTCGACGAACAGCCCCGGCACCGCGTTGATCGGCATGCGCTTGCGCAGCAGGCCGTAGGCGGCGAAGCTGATGCCGACCGCGAGCCCGACCCAGGGCACGGCACCGGTGCCGACGATGTAGTAAAGCACCCCGGCCGTGGCGAGTCCGACCGCAAGGAGGTCGAGCCGGCCGAGCCTCTCGCGGAACACGACGACCCCGGCGAGTACGTTGAGCAATGGCGTCAGGAAATATCCCATGCTCGCCTCGACCACCTTTTCGTGGGCTACCGCCCAGATGTAGACGCCCCAGTTGAAACTGACGACGAGACCCGACGCCGCGAGCCAGCCGAGATCGCGCGCCGATCGCAGCGCCGCCGCGACCTGGCCGCGGCGGCGCGCGCTCGCGAATACCAGTAGCGCCAGCACCGGCGCCGACCAGGCCATGCGATGCAGCAAAACCTCTAGCGGCGGCACGTGGCGAAGCAGCGTCCAGTAGAGCGGAAACAGGCCCCAGCCGACGTAGCCGGCGAGGATCACGGCGTATCCCCGGTTCACCGGGTCAGTGGCGCCGCAGGTCGCGCGCGAGCACGAGGATCAGGCCGGTCACCTGCAGGAAGATCGCGATACTGAAGAGGCGCGCGTTGGCGCGCTCGAGCGGCATCCTGGCCTCCTGAAGTTCGAGCATCTCGAAGTAGGTATCGTTGATCGACGCGATGATCGATTGCTGCGCCGCCTGGCTGATCTCGAGCGCCAGGTCGAGTTCGGCGCCATCGCGTTCGCCCAGCTCGTCCTCGAATTCCGGCAGGCGATAGGTCTCGATCAGGCGGGTGACGAAATCCACGTAGAAACGCTCGACCAGCTCGGGGTTATCGGGCTGGCCGGACAGCAGCAGGATGAAGAATTCCTGCTTGCGGTCGACCTCGGTCTTGGCTTGCCAGAGGCTGTCGATCAACACCTGCTTGTCATTGATGCGGCGATCGATGCCGTTGATGTCGTCGTTGTTGAGACCGATGAAGTAGTGCGTGATGACGGCCGACAGGATATTGAACAGGATGCCGGTGGTGACGAATACCCACGGCGCCAGCAGTCGATCGAGCCTAGACGGGGTCACGCGGAGCCTCGAACAGCGGCGGCAAGGCTGCCGCGTGCGCGCAATGGAACAGCGGGCCGGCATAGTGCGTGGCGAGATCGGCGGCGTTGTCCATGCCGTTCTCGTGCTCGGCCCGCACCCGGTTCAGGACCAGCGCGGCCAGCGCGAGTCCGCGACTGGCGATCGCCTCGATCAGCAGCAGCGCCTGGTTGACGGCGCCGACGCGATCCTCGACCACGGCGATGACCGGCAGGTCAAGCGCGACCCCGAGATCGGCGTTGAGCCCGTCCTCGGCCAGCGGCGACAGGAATCCGCCGGCGCCCTCGACCAGCAGGCAGTCGGCGTCGGCACCGTCGCGACTGGCCGCGATCAGCGCCGCGAGCTCGAGCCGCCGGCCCTCGAGGCGCGCCGCGCGATGCGGCGCGAGCGCCGCGCGGAAGCAATAGGCCGCGATCCGCTCGAGCGGCTCGCGGCCGTCGTTGGCGTCATGCAGGGCGCGCGCATCGTGTGGCAGCAATTCGCCGTCGGGCGCAACCTCGCAGCCCGACTCGGCCGGCTTGCGCGTCGCGACGCTGCGGCCGAGCGCGCGCAGCTGGCGCACGATTTCACAGGCCACGTAGGTCTTGCCGACGTCGGTATCGGATCCGGTGATAAAGTACCCGTTGGCGGCGAGCGGAATCATGCCGGCATTCTCGGCAGTTTGCCGAGCGACTGCAAGCATCGTCGCGGGCCTCTGTTATAATCGCGCGCGTTTTCGCAAACTCGCGTGACGATGCAGGAATTCGCCGTAGGCCAGCGCTGGATCAGCGCGGCCGAACTTCACCTCGGGCTCGGCATGGTGATCGAGATCGAGCACCGTACCGTCAGTATCATTTTCCCGACTACCGGCGAGACCCGCATCTATGCGCGCGCCGACGCGCCGCTGACCCGGGTCCGTTTTCGCGAGGGCGACTGGGTCGAAAAGCAGGACGGCGGACAGCTGCGCGTGCTGTCGCTGTCCGAAGCGGGCGGCCTGCTCACCTACCATTGCGAAGACGAGCGGGGCGCGCGCGTCGAGTTGCCCGAGGGCCGGCTGAGCAACTTCATCCAGCTGAACCAGCCCGGCGAACGCCTGCTCAACGCACAGATCGACCGCAACAAATGGTTCGACCTGCGCTGCGCGACGCGCGAGATCGCCAACCGCTTGCAGGGATCCGACGTCTACGGACTCGCGGGCTGCCGTACGAACCTGATCGCGCATCAGCTCTACATTGCCTACGAGGTGTCGCGACGCTACGCGCCGCGCGTACTGCTCGCCGACGAAGTCGGTCTCGGCAAGACGATCGAGGCCGGGTTGATCCTGCACCAGCAACTGCTGCTTGAACGCGCGCGCCGGGTCTTGATCGTCGTGCCCGAATCGCTGGTGCACCAGTGGCTCCTCGAAATGTTGCGCCGCTTCAACCTGATGTTCCGCATCTTCGACGAGGCGCGCTTCGGCGACGACGAGGCCGAGGTCGACGACGGTGACAACCCCTGGCACGGCGAGCAACTCGTGCTCTGCAGCCTCGATTTCCTGCTGCGCCATCGGCAGCAGGCCGCGTGGGCGCGCGACGGCGACTGGGACCTGCTGGTGGTCGACGAGGCGCACCACCTCGAATGGTCGCCCGCCGCCGTCAGCGACGCCTATCGCCTGGTCGAGGACCTGGCCGCCGGGACCCAGGGCCTGCTGTTGCTGACGGCGACGCCCGAACAGCTCGGCAAGGAGAGCCATTTTGCCCGCCTGCGCCTGCTCGATCCCGATCGTTTCGCCGATCTCGGGCGCTTCCTCGACGAGGAGCAGGGCTACGGCGAGCTCGCCGACCAGGTCGAGGCGATGCTCGACGATCCCGGGCGCGCCGCCGAAGTCGACGACCTGCTCGACCGACACGGCACCGGCCGCGTGATGTTTCGCAATACCCGCCACGTCGTGCAGGGCTTTCCCGAGCGCGAAGCCTTGCCGGCGAGCCTGCCGGCCGGCGTCAGCGAGGAGCGGTACTGCGACTGGCTGGGCGACCTGCTGCGCGAAATGCGCGACACGAAGGTGCTCGTCATCGCCGCCGCCGCGTCGACCGCTATCGGGCTCGCGGCCGCGCTCAAGCGACGCTTCGGGCTGCGCGCGGCGACCTTTCACGAGGGCATGTCGCTCGTCGAGCGCGACCGCGCCGCGGCCTGGTTCGCCGATCCGGACGACGGCGCGCAGGTACTGGTGTGCTCGGAGATCGGCAGCGAAGGACGCAACTTCCAGTTCGCGCATCATCTCGTGCTCTACGACCTGCCGCGCAATCCCGATCTGCTCGAGCAGCGCATCGGCCGTCTCGACCGCATCGGCCAGAGCGCGGTCATTCGCATTCACGTGCCTTACGCCGCCGGCAGCGAACGCGAGGTGCTTTTTCGCTGGTATCACGAGGGCCTCGACGCGTTTCGCCGGACCTGTCCGGCCGGACATCAGGTCTACCAGAACCTGCAGCACGAGCTCGAGCGCCACCTCGACGATCCGGCGCTGCCGCTCGACGATCTGCTCGGCCAGACGCGCGCGCTGCACGATCGCTTCGACGCGGCGCTGCAGAAGGGTCGCGATCGCCTGCTCGAGTTCAATTCGTGCCGGCCAAGGGTCGCCGAACGCCTGATCGACGAAGCGCTCGCGCGCGAGCGCGAACTCGACCTGTTCGGCTACATGGAGCGGATCTACGATTGCTACGGCGTCAACAGCGATATCCGTGGCGCCGGACGCTGGGCCGTTACGCCGGGCGACAACATGCTGACGCCGATGCCGGGGCTGCCCGAGGACGGCATGACCGTGACCTACGACCGCAGCGCCGCGCTCGCCAACGAGGACCTGCATTACCTGACCTGGGAGCACCCGTTCGTGCGCAACGCGATGGACATGATCCTGTCGAGCGAATTCGGCAATACCGCGCTGGTCGCGCTCGCCGGCGTCGGCGTCGATCCCGGCACTGTGCTCGCCGAATGTTACTTCCTGATGGATTTCAGCGACGATGCACGCAGCCACCGCGAGCGCTATTTCCCGAACGCCAGCATCCGCGTCGTGCTCGACGAGCGCGGCGGCGAGCATGCCGCGCGAATCGAATTCGACCCGGCGCAAATGCAGCCCCAGCGGGTCGACCGCGACACCGCGATCAAGATCGTCAAGGCCCGCCAGGCGGAGCTCGCGCAGGTTCTCGAGCAGGCCGAACTGGTCGCCGAGGCGCAGGTGCCGGCGCTGATCGCGGCCGCGCGCGACCGCGGGCGCGAACTCCTCGGCCACGAAATCGAGCGCCTCGAAGCGCTGCAGCGGGTCAATCCCGGCGTGCGCGACGACGAGATCCAATTCTTCCGCGCCGAGCTCGACGCCTTCGAAACCGCGCTCGGCCACGCGCGCCTGCGCCTCGACGCCGTCCGCGTCATCGTCGCCACCTGATACCCGGCACCAGATAATTTTTGTTCAGATCATAAACTCGCGGGTTTTCGATCTGAACTAACACCCCGCGCTTGCAACCAACGCTCGCCCAATCAGATCTTACCCAGGGAAAAACTCCGGTCGGCGGAGGGAGGCAACGAGTTTTTGCTCCGATTAATAACATTCTTCCGGGCTGTCGAAATCGGCGTCGCGCGATCGTTCAATGCGCATGAACTGCTATCTGGAGGGACCGAAGCGGTTGACATACATACCGGTCGGTATTATAAAGCATACCGACTGGTATGTATGCGACATGAACGGCCTGACCGACAACGACGTTTACTGGTGGCGCCCGCTCGACGACGCGCCGCTCGACACCCGCGACAAGATCCTGTTCGCGGCCTACAAGGAAATCCATCTCAACGGCTTTCAGTCGGCGAGCCTGAGCAACATCCTCGCGCAGACCGGCGTCACCAAGGGCGCGCTCTACCATCACTTCAACAGCAAGACCGAGCTCGGCTACGCGGTCGTCGACGAAGTCATCGCCAAACGCATTTACGTTTCGTTCATCGGTCCGCTCGAAGGACTCGACGATCCGATCGAGGGATTCATCGATCTGATCCGCGACGCCGGCGCGAGCTTTTCGATGACCGACATCGAACTCGGCTGCCCGTTGACGGTGCTGGCGCAGGAAATGGCGCCGATCGACGAGGGATTCCGCACCCGCCTGATCCGCATGTACGCCCAGTGGCACGCATCGATCGCGAGCGTGTTGTGCCGCGCGCGCGACGCCGGACTGATCATCGACGAGGCGAACCCCGACAGCCTCGCTGTCATGATCGCGTCGACCCTGGAAGGCAGTATCACCGCCGCGAAGGTGGCGCAGGACCTCGACAAGCTGCATCAGTGCGGCGCCGGGCTCATCCAGTTCCTGCAACTACTGCGCAAATAATCGAGAGACACGACCATGGCACGCGAATACTCGCAATTCATCCTCAGGTTCAAATGGACGGTGGTTTTGCTATCGGTGATCTGGATCGCGATCATGGGCGCCGGCGCGCAGCACCTGACCTTCACCAACGATTACCGCGTCTTCTTCGGCGAGGACAACCCGCAGCTGGTCGCGTTCGAGTACCTGCAGGACACCTACTCGAAGAACGACAACGTCATGTTCGTGCTGGTGCCCGACGACGGCAACGTCTTCACCCGCGAAACCCTCACCGCGGTCGCGTGGCTGACCGAGCGCGCGTGGGGGACGCCGTTTTCGACCCGCGTCGAATCGCTTTCCAATTACCAGCACACGGCGGCCGAGGGCGACGACCTGGTGGTCGCCGATCTCGCCTACGAGCCGGAAAGCCTCGGCGACGAAGATCTCGCCCGGATTCGCGAAATCGCGCTCGCCGAGCCGGTACTGGTCAATCGACTGGTTTCGCCGCGCGCGCACGTCACCGGCGTCAACGTCACGATCGAGCTGCCCGGCGAAGACCAGACTACCGAGAATCCGCAGGTGGTCGAGTTCGTGCGCGCGCTCGCGGCCGAATTCGAACAGACCTTCGCGGGCATCGACGTTCGCCTGACCGGCATCTCGATGATGAACAACGCGTTCCCCGAGGCCAGCCAGTACGACATGTCGACGCTGTTCCCGCTGATGCTGGTCATGTTCGTCGTCGTGCTGTATTTCTGGATTCGCGGCTTTGCCGGCACGATCGCGACCTTTTTCATCATCATTTTCTCGATCGTCGGCGCGATGGGCATGGCCGGCTGGCTCGGCATCGCGCTGACGCCGCCGTCGTTTTCGGCGATCATGATCATCCCGACGATGGCGATCGCCGACAGCGTGCACGTGTTGATGAACTACGTGCTCGCGCGGCAACGCGGCGAAGACAAGCGAGCGGCGATGGTCGACAGCATCCGGATCAACCTGCAGCCGGTGTTCCTGACCAGCATCACGACCGCGATCGGCTTCCTGAGCATGAATTTCTCCGACGCGCCGCCGTTCCACGATCTCGGCAACATCGTCGCGATGGGCGTCATGATCGCGTTCGTGCTGTCGGTGACTTTCCTGCCGGCGGTAATGATGCTGCTGCCGGAGCGGCAGCGGCGGGTCGATTCGGCGTCGAGCCGCCTGATGGCGCGTTTCGCCGAGTTCGTCATCGCCAATCGCCGGCGGCTGCTCGTCGGCATGGGTCTCGGCTGCCTGGTCTTGATCTCTTTCGTGCCGGCCAACGAGCTCAACGACAACTTCGTCAAGTATTTCAGCGAGCGCATCGAGTTTCGTCGCGACGCCGATTTCGCGTCGCAAAACCTCGCCGGGCTCTACACGATCGACTACTCGCTCGAGTCGGGCGAGGACGGCGGCGTCAGCAACCCCGAGTTCCAGCAACACGTCGAGAACTTCGCCAACTGGTACCGCGCTCAGCCCGAAGTGCAGCACGTCAACGTCATCACCGATACCTTCAAGCGGCTCAACAAGAGCATGCACGGCGACGACCCGACCCGGTACAGGCTGCCCGAACAGCGCGATCTCGCCGCGCAGTACCTGCTGCTCTACGAGATGTCGCTGCCCTACGGCCTCGATCTGAACAACCAGCTCAACATCGACAAGTCGGCGACGCGCATGACGGTCATGCTGCACAACATGACGACCAAGACGGTGCTCGCGCTCGAGGCGCGCGCGCAGGCCTGGTTGCGCGAGAACTCGCCGCCCGGTATGCAGGTCGCCGGCGCGAGCCCGACGATCATGTTCAGCCACATCGGCGAGCGCAACATCAGGAGCATGCTGCTCGGCACGACCGTCGCGCTGGTCCTGATCTCGCTGATCCTCGTGTTCGCGCTGCGCTCGATCAAGATCGGCCTGCTGAGCCTGGTGCCAAACCTGATCCCGGCGGCGCTCGCGTTCGGCGTCTGGGGCATCTTCGTCGGACAGGTCGGGCTCGCTTTGTCGGTCGTGACCGGCATGACGCTCGGCATCGTCGTCGACGACACGGTGCATTTCCTCAGCAAGTACCTGCGCGCACGGCGCGAAAAGGGACTCGATTCGCCCGACGCGGTGCGCTATGCATTCAACACCGTTGGCCTCGCGCTGGTCGTGACCTCGCTGGTACTGGTCGCCGGTTTCGGCGTGCTCGCGTTCTCGGCCTTCGTGTTGAATTCGCAGATGGCAACGATGACCGCGGTCACGATCGTGTTCGCGATCGTCGCCGATTTCCTGTTATTGCCGCCGCTGCTGATGGCGCTCGACCGCGATAAAAAGCCGGCGGACAGCGCCGATCCCTTGATGACTTACAAGACGCAGGAGCAAAGCAATGTCTAGACTCAACCGATTTATCGCCCTGGTCTTGCTGGCGTTGCCGTTCGCAGCCGTCGCGACGAGCGCCGGGGAAAAGGGCCTCGAGATCGCCACGGCGGCCGACGCCTACGATGCCGGCTTCGGCGATTTCGTCGCCGACATGAAGATGATTCTCGTCAACAAGGCCGGCGACACGTCGACCCGCGAGATTCGCATCCGCACCCTCGAGGTCGAGGGCGACGGCGACAAGAGCCTGTCGATCTTCGACGAGCCGGCCGACGTCAAGGGCACCAAGATGCTGACCTATTCGCACGGCCTCGAACCCGACGACCAGTGGCTCTACCTGCCGGCGCTCAAGCGCGTCAAGCGGATCAGCTCGCGCAACAAGTCCGGGCCGTTCATGGGTTCGACCTTTGCCTTCGAGGACCTCGGCTCGCAGGAGGTCGAGAAGTACACTTACAAGTACCTGCGCGACGAGCCCTGCGGCGACTGGACCTGCCATGTGATCGAGCGCTACCCGGCCTACGAGTTTTCCGGCTACACCCGCCAGGTGGTCTGGCTCGATACCGCGGCCTATCGCGTCGCCAGGACCGAGTACTACGACCGCAAGCAGTCCCTGCTGAAGACGCTGACGATGAGCGAATACCTGCAGTTTCTCGATCATTACTGGCGCCCGGGGCGCATGGAAATGGTCAACCACCAGACCGGCAAGAGCACGATCCTCGAGTGGACCGGCTACCGCTTCCGCACCGGGCTCAGTGAAGCCGATTTCCGTTCGCAGACGCTCAAACGCACGAATTGATGCGCTGGATCCCCCCCATCCTCCTCCTCCAGTGCATTGTTACGGCGGCCCCGGCGGCCGCCGATTTTTCTGGCAATATCGCGATCGAGGCGGTGACTTTTTTCCAGGACGCGCAGTTCGACGAGCAGTTCGACGACAACGCGACGCTGTCGTTCGAGCCGCGCTGGACGGCGCAATGGAACGACGGCGACGACCGCTTCAGCGCCGAGCTGTTTCTGCGCGCCGACGACGAGGACGCCGGCCGCGAGCACGCCGATATCCGTGAATTGCTGTGGTTGCGCATCGACGGCGACAACGAGTGGCGCGTCGGCATCAATACGATGTTCTGGGGTGTGGTCGAATCGCAGCACCTGGTCGACGTGATCAACCAGATCGACGCGGTCGAGGGCATCGACGGCGAGGAAAAGCTCGGCCAGCCGATGCTGCACTGGAAGCGTTACGCCGACGCGGGCGTATTCGACGTGCTGATCCTGCCCGGCTTCCGCGAGCGCACGTTCCAGGAAGCCGAGGGCCGGCTGCGCCCGCCACTGGTCGTCGACACCGACCAGGCCGAGTACGAGTCCGGCGACGAGGAAAACCACGTGGATTTCGCCCTGCGCTGGTCGCAGACCTTTGGTGATCTCGATCTCGGCGTGCACCTGTTCGACGGCACCAACCGCGAACCGGTGCTATTGCCCGGCACCGATGAAGACGGCGATTCGGTATTGATTCCGTTCTACGAGCAAATGACGCAAATCGGCGTCGACGCACAACTGATCGTCGAGGACTGGATCTGGCGGCTCGAACTGATCCGCCGCGAAGCGGACTCGGGCGACCGCACGGCGTACGTCGCCGGCTTCGAGTATACGTTCTACGGCATCCTCGAATCGCCAACCGACCTCGGTCTGCTCGCCGAGTACTCCTACGACGACCGGCCCGAGGACGAGCGCGGCGTGTTCGACCGCGACCTGTTCCTCGGCGCGCGTTTCGCCTTCAACGACGTGCAGTCGAGTGAAGTGCTCGCCGGCTTCATCGTCGATACCAACTACGACAGCCGCAGTTTCCGCATCGAGGGCAATCGCCGCTTCGGCGACAGCTTCAAGGGCACGCTCGAGCTGCAACTGTTCGCCAACGTCGACGCCGCCGATCCGCTTGCCGCAGTGGCGAAGGACGACCACCTGCTGCTGGAACTGGCTTATTTCTTCTAGCGTTGGCGATCCCGACGGTGCTGGTAATCGCGTTGCCGCGGGCGTAAGCTGAGCGAAAGGTTCGCCACCGCCGTATCGACAGGGGAAACAATGGACGACAACGCCGAACTTGGCATCCTGAAGACGCAGGCGGCGAAGAAAAGCGGCGTCGCCGAACGCCAGTCCTGGGGCATTGCCTACGTCAACGAAAGAATCCTGATCTACCTGTTCGCGCTCGCGCTGATCGGGCTCGCCGTGGTCTGGGCGACCGCGACCTCGGCCTGGGTACTCTACGGCTCGTTCGCCGGCGTCGTCGCGATCACGGTCCTGTGGGGCTACGCGCGGATCAAGCACATCGAATTCGAACGCCTCGAACGCCAGCGCCAGGTCGACGCGATGCGCGGCGATGCCCCCGACTGAAACCGCACCGAGCGGGCTCGGAACACGATAACCCGTTGATTCGAATACGGTTTGTCGCCGAAAGCAGGGCGGTAGAGTCTTGCAATCGGTATCTCAGGTTGGTCCGACCCCACGACTGGCCTTCATTCGGCTGGCGGCGCTGGTAAAGCCGCCGTCGCTGCCGTCGACGAAGTGAATGTGCCGGCTGTCCTCGAGGCTGAACACGAGGCAGGTCATCAACGCCGAATCCGAGCGGTGCAGGCCGTACTCGATTTCGCCGCCGGCCGCGCGGGCCGCGAGCGCGGCTTCGATCTGCCCGGCCTGTTCTTCGCTGCAGTCGAGCAGCAGGCGCAGGGTATCGTCGAAGCGGCGGTAGTCGGTGTTGCTGCGCAGTTCGACGCGATAGCGCTTGCCGGCGTAACCACCCGCGCTCCAGTCGAAGCGGTCCAGCAAGAATTGCACGAAACTGTTGAAGTACAGCCGGGCGGCGTACCCGATGCGGTTGCGGTCGCCGACGGTGGCCCTGATCTCGGCCCTGAGCCCGCGCGGCGGCCAGCGGAAGCGCATGTTGGCGTCGCACACCGGTTTGCAGCGCGCGTCGAGACGCCCGGCGATGGTGTCGATTTCCCCGATCAGGTCGCGGTAGAGCCGGGCATTCGCCCGCGCGTCGTCGCCGCGCGCCCGCAGCAGCAGGCTCAGCATCACGCCGCGCTGGGCCTCGAGCGGTTCCCAGCGGCACGACAGGCCGTCGAGGTCGGGCGGCCCCTCGTCGCCGGCCTGTTCGACGCGCCAGGCGGGATCGGACTTGATCCAGCGTTCGGCCAGGTCGATGCCGCCGCCGGTAAAGGTCGCCAGCTCGTTGCCCGGGCTCAGGCGGTACTTGCCGACGAGCACGCGCGCACGCGGCTGGCGATGAATTTCGACCACCGGCACCAGGCCGACACGCAGCGACAGGTCGAAATCCGTCTCCGCCAGCCGGCGCAAGCCGAGCAACGCGCGTCGACACGCCGCGAGCGAGGCTTCGGGAATCAGCAGCGTCGCGCCGTCGCCGCCGAAGACGTAGGGAATCAGCCCGCGCTCGGTCACGTTGAGCACGGCGTTGATGCTGGCGGCGCCGATCAGGTTGACGTTCTTGTAGCGGCCCTCGGCGATCGCGCGGGTCGAGCCCTCGACGTCGGCGATGACGACGTACCAGCCGTCCGGCGCGACGGCGTAGTGGTCGGGATTGGCGATGCCGGCGAAGTCGTCGAAGGCCTCGAGTTCGTGGTAGAAACGCTCGTCACTCATCGATCCGGGAGTTTGTGTCTGCCATGTCAATTGCGTTCACCGAATCAGGACCGCGTCGTCGGCGAGAATACCCGCGCGCAGGTCGTCGAGCGCGGCATTACCGTCAACCAAAACGACCTGAAGCACGGCCAGGCGCGAATCCTTGAATCTTCTCGATAGATCCCAGGCATTGGCCAACACCGCCGGAAACCGCGATTGTCCGCTCGAACCCGGTTATTTACCGGGCCAACTGGAGCCTTTTTATCGCGGACATCCGCTTGTCCGTCATCATCCTGGCGAGTTCCGGTCGCGATTCGTACAGATTCTCCTTCTCGCCGGGATCGTTTCTCAGGTCGTAGAGTTGCGCCTGCGAAGCACCGTCCCTGCCGATGATGAGCTTCAACAGGTGTTGCGCGTCCTGGTAGACCAGGCCCAGGGTATCCTTCCGGTTATCCAGATAGCCGAATTTTCTCGCTCCCGGCTGCTGCAACGGGCGTCCCATGAACGAATCCGGGACCGGCAATTCCATCTGGTACAGCAGCGTCGGCGGAATATCCATCAGCGTTGCAAAAAAACCGGTGTCGATGTCCAGTTCCATGTTGTTGCTACTCCAGAATATTATCGGCACGTGAATTTCTTCCTGGTACAGGGTCTGGTAGTGGCCATAGTTTCCGCGCTCGCCCATCGCATCTCCATGGTCGCCGAAGATGACGACGATCGCATTGTCCAGGTAGCCCTTTTCTTCGAGCGACGAAAATATAGTCCTGACATAGTCATCGAATTGATGGGCGCGGTTGTCGTGGTCATTGATCGACGCGCGACGGTGGGATTCGCCGCCGAGCATGAACAACAGGCTGTCTCGCGTCGGTCGGTACTTCTGGTATTTTTGCGGGTGGCTGCCCAGCCCATGCGAAGACATCATGCGGAGGTAGAAGAGGTTCGGCACTCCGGAGTAGCCGGGAAAGCGATCGAGTATGTCGAGCACGTATCGGTCGTCGTGCATGTAGTAGTTGTCATCGAGGTCGGCGCGCAAAAAGTTTTCGATCCTCGGTCGCAGGTATCGATCGAGCCCGGCATGATAAAGGCTGCCCGCGCCTATAAAATTATTGACATAGCCTTGCCGGGACATGATCTCGAAAAGCCCGGTGGGAGCATCTTTGTACGAAAAGTTGGAGGTCAATACCGAAGAGAATCCGCAGATGGACTCGCTGCAGTTCGAGAAGCTGAAAGGTATTTTCTTTGCGCCCGAATCGACTATTCCGTCGATGAACGGAGAGGTCTTTCGTTGATTGCCATAGGTGCTCAGGCGATCGGCTCGCAACGCGTCTCCGTGAATCAGGACGATATTCGGCATCCGCGACCCCGCATCCCGCGCCACTTCTTTGGCCGGCGAGACGATTATTTCCTGCTGTATTTGTCCGCCGGCGGCGCGGGTGTTCAGGAATTCGTAAATCGGCTCTCCTTGCCAGATGATGTCCATGTCCTCCGAGATTACCCAGCTCGACCAGGCAAAGCCCATTCCCAGCAAAGGCGTGGCAAGCAGCAGCCCGAAGTCCTGCGTTTTCAGTGTGATCGAGGGCAGCAGATAACGATAGGCAATGAAAACCAGGCCGGCGAGAATCACGAACACCGGCAGGATATAGACCGGAAACCGGCTCAACTCCTCGACGATCACCTCCTGGTTGATCGTCAAAAACGACCATGAAATGAACTCGTTCCAATACTGGATGGCAACCAGGTTCGTGACATACAACAGACACAGGAACACGCTTAGAGTCGCGACGGCAAGGGTTTTCAATGCGCGGGGCATGAAATACAAAACCAGGGTATAGGCGGCGCACACCAGCAACGGATGGATGATCAATACGTTCGCGGAAAGCGGCATCCTCATCGACGTAATCAGCATTGCCGCGAATGCCAACAAAGCGTGCGCCAGTATGAATAAATGAATTCTTCGCTTCATTATTGACAACCAAAATCGATACCGACCCGGGTCATGCAAGCCGCTGCCGATAGTCCGTGAAATTCATCGACCCGACTCACCGGCGAGCAGCTCCCGCCATTCGGGTTCCGTGCCGTAACCGTAAAGCCGCATCAACGGGCCGCAGATCCGGTCGACTATCCTGGCTTCGGCGGCGGGCCATGCTCGCCAGGAATATTCGGTATTCGCACTTTCGTTGACGGGCGGGCTCCCCATTATTTCCAGATCCAGAATTCGGTAATGACGTTCGGCATGACTGGAAATGAATCGAATCAGCGATTCCCGATTCCCGGATTCGGCGTCGAATACATCCTCGAACCTGAAGATGCGTACCTGACTCGAATCGTTTTGTGCCTCTTGCAGTTCGCGATAAACCATCGACCAGTCCCAGGCCAGCCTCCCCGTCTGGCCGATATCGCTCCAGAGGGGGGACCATTGCCTGTCGTTCAGGCTGTCTGGCTCGAGTAGAGGCTGGAGGATACCGTCGCCTGACGCGCCTTTTCTGCGCTTCGGACTGTGACGTTTCCAGGAATCGATCCAGGTTCTGGGATCCCGGATAATGCCCGCCATTTTTGCCTCGGGCCAGATACGGTTGATGTGTCTGGCAAAAAGCCACCAGGCATAATAACTTTCGACAATCAGTCCCTCGGAAATTTGATTATAGTATCGATTGCGCGCTTTTCTGATTCGCGCGAAACATTCCTGGTCGGTCATCTTTCCCAGCATCAGCTTCTGGCCTAATACCCTGATCCCGGATCTTCCCAGGCAGCGGTCGATGACCATGTGCCTGAAGCCGAAGTGCCTGATTCGGCGGAGCGTGAGCCGTGACAAACCCGCGAACAGGTCGGGTTCATGCTCCGAGTAGCAATCCTCGATGGCTCGGCTCAGGTACTTGCCCAGGAACATGGATCCTGTTCTGCCTCCGGATGCGATAAACACGAGGTCTTTCTTCATGACTGATTCCCGGATGCCTTTATTCGCCAGTCAAGGCGTCGAAGGTTTGTCGGCCAACGCGGTCCCACGAATACCACTCCCGGCAGGCTTCCATCGATGACTGGATAAACTTGTGGCGTTGCGAATCTGTCCACTTGCCGATTTCGACAATTTTATCGATCCAGATCGCGGGGTTCTCCGCGGCCAACAGGAATCCCGTTTGACCATCCATCACGGCATCCTTGATGCCATCCAGGTTCGCGGCCAGCACGACGCCTCCCGATGCGGCGGCTTCGGTCGCCACCAACCCGAAGCCCTCGTATTCGTTCGTCGGCATCGAAATATTGGGGACTACGACCGCCAGGGCGTTGGCATAGGCCGATTTCAATGCATCCGGGGAGAGGGCATCCAGGTGACGGACCCGGGGGTGGGTCAGCACGGCCGCTTCCGCGGATTCCAGGATTTGCCCGGCGACGTCCAGGCCGATGTTTTCCGGAATCCGGGGCAGAACCTCGGTGACGAACCACGCCAGTCCTTTTTGCGGAATGATTCTTCCGGCGAACAGAAGGTTGTTGCCGTGTTTCCCCGATGGCGCCGGGTTATTGCCGTCGGCGGCGAGCGGGATGACCCGGGTGCGCCGGAACCCGGCATTTTTCACTCGTGATTCGGTGGCACTGGAATTGGCGATGACCAGGGCCTTGCCAAGCATCGCCGCCGCCAGGCGAAGATAGAATTTGTACAGTTTGCCCCTGAGGGTTGGCCTGCCGGCATAGCCGACGTCGGTACCATGCGCAGCAATCACCACTTTCGCCCGCGGCGATCTCAGCAGAGCGGCAAGGGCGATGGGCCAGGAGGCCAGGTCGCCAATCAGGAGGTGATCGATCCCGCGCCATCTGAAGATCATTCGAAATGCAGTCGCTATTCCAAACCGAATCAGAGCGCCGGCGCCGGGCACCGAGCGGTGATCTTTGGCCGAAAGGGCGTAAATCCCGACACTGGCATACTTACGCAGCTCTTCCGATGTCCTCTTTGCCCAGGTCTCCATCCCGCCGACGGATGGTGGCCACTTGCGGGTCACGAAAATTATTCGATCAGGTACCGAATTTTCCATAGGAAAGTAAAATATACAGGCGAGGTGGGCGCATGATCCGGGCGGGGTAAACGGCGGCCAAACCGGAGTTCGACCTGCTGCGGCGTCGACTCCAAAACATGAGAACCTTTCGCCAGAAACACATAATCCCCGTCCTCGTATCGCTGACCGTCGAGCATGACAGGCGCCGAACTTTCGACGGTGTAGGTGCCTTCGACGGGAATATCAAAGCGTATCGGTTGCCCGTCGAGATGAAAACTTTTACCGGTAATCCAGATGGCGCCCCAGTGGTGGATGAAATTCGACCGCAGCACCCGGGCATCCTCATCGAGCAGCTCACGGGGTTTGTCCTCGGAGGATTTCGCGCGCATGGCCCGGTCGAGTTGATACGCGTTTGCGATCAGAAACTTCGGTTCGCATTCTTCAAGAATACGCTCGAATACGGGCTTGCCGTTTTTCCGATAATTCTCCATCCCCCACGAAGACATGTACAAGCCGCATTTGGGAAAGGTTGAGATCATCGAGTTGCGATCGATGTAGGGTGTCGGCTGCTGGAACATGCTGTGAATCGCATTGATAATCTCTTTTTGTCCGGTTTGATGGTGATAGCTGTAAAGGTAACCCTGCACCAGGGTGTGAATTGCCATGTACACGACGAGCACTGCGAGTCGAGATCTGCCGTATGACCTCGATGAGTTTTCCGTTAAGGCCCGGGCTCCGATGGACACGGCAACCATCGATGGCGCAACGATAAACGGAAAAAAGTACGGATAGGCGTTGCGGTAGAAGAAAATGCTCAGTATCGGCAGCGCGAACAATACGGATACGATCAGGCGGGTAGTGGATTCCCGGTCGTGACGCTGCCACAGGAAACGACATCCGGCAAGCAACAAAAGCATCGGCGGCCAGCTCGCGATAATCCATGACAAAAAGTATTCGCGCTGCGGCCAGAGAGGATCATCGAGCAGTACCTTCGAGAAAATCGAATCCAGCCTGGCAGCAACTTTCGCTCCCCCGAGAGGAAGGGTGTTCCGATGCCAGAGGTAAAAAATCAGGGCCGTAATCGATACGCTCAGACCCAGGCCGACACAAACCTTGATGCGCTGTTTTACTTCGCCGTCGTGCCTCGTCCTCCAGACCAGGGCTCCGAGCAGCGCGGGAGCATATAAAGCGGATTTGATCGAAATGACGAATGCCAGCGCAATGGCAAGCGTCGCTGCCATGTCCTTCCACAAGCCGGCGGGCTTGTCCATCAATAGAAAAATACCCGCCATCAGCAGGGCGGTGATTATCGGGTCGGCCCTGAAACTTGTACCGTGCATCAGAACATAACCGGAGGCCAGATAACAGAGCACTCCAAACAGGGCCAACCTGATGTCGACGAAATTCCGCGCGATCAGGAAAATAAAACCGAGTGTCAGCAGTTCGCAACCCAACATGAAAGTTCGGCCGAGGAGGATAAGCCGTATTTCGTCCCAGCCGAGACTGCTCATCCAGCCAAACAGGTGGACATGAAATGTTTGCAGTGATCTGGAGAGCGTTCCGTTCGAATACTCGAAGACGAGGCTCAAAAAATAGAACTCGTCCCAGTTGATATTGAAGTGGATTAGAAAAAATACCTGGATGCCGAGGATGACCAGAATCGTGACGGCCAGAAGCGAAACATCGAGATACCTTGCTTCACGTAAATTCACTAGCCGAGCTTCCGTTTTTTCAAAACAATCGGTCACTGGTCACGGGACTCGAGATCCATCTTGATTTGCCTGACCCGGATGTCTTCCAGTAGTCGTCGATTGGATGAAATCAGATCCGCCAGCAATCCGACCGCCATGAGGATGGACCCCAGCGCTACCAGCACCCCCGATATGACCAGCGACTGGACATGACCCGCGCCGCCCTCGGTGAAATAGAAATAAAGAAATCTGCCGATTCCCAGCAGGCCCGGTATCGATACTATGGCTGCCAGGTAAAAGAAGAATTGCAGGGGGCAGTAGAGAACGAAAACCCTGATAATGGTGGATATCGAGCGAAAGACGTATTCGAAAGTGCTGCGGAATAGTCTCGAGGGTCGATCGACCCGATTCACGGATACCGGAACGGAAGTCATCGGTATACCCATCCGCCCTGCCTGGATAATGGTTTCCAGGGTGTAGGTGTAATTATTGTTGACCTGCAGCCGTATGGCGGCGTCGTGGTGATAAGCACGGAACCCGCTGGGGGCATCCGGGATGTTCGCCCCGCTGGCAATTTTGACAACCCAGCTTCCCAGGTACTGGAGAAACTTCTTGATCGGTGAAAACGTTTTTATCTCGGATATCGGGCGGGCTCCGACCACGATTTGCGTTTCGCCGGAAAGAATGGGATTGACGAGCGACTGGATACATTCGCCCCGGTATTGATTATCGCCATCGGTATTGACGATGACGTCCGCGCCCTGGCGCAAACATTCCTCCAGCCCGGTCATGAATGCCCGGGCGAGGCCCCGGTTTTTCACCAGCTTGACGACATGATGAGCGCCGTGCTCCCGGGCAATCTCGGTGGTATTATCGGTCGATCCGTCGTCGATGACGAGGTACTCGGTAACATCGAATCCCTCGACTTCCGATGGCAGGTCGGCCAGCGTCGCCGGCAATGTCTGTTCTTCGTTGAAGCACGGAATCTGGATTATCAATTTCATCGAGGAGTATGGGCCATAGAAAAACCGGTGCGAACCGACCGGTGAAATACTACCAGCGGATACTAGTTTAGCCCGGCTCGAGCACCTGCAATAACGGAAAAAATTCTGCTCGACGACCCGATACCCGGGTTCCGGCGGAAACAAACCTTCGTATCTTTGTGCCGGTTACCGGAAATGCCCGGAATGGTAGTTTTATAGTACGTATTGCCGATTGCTGCAAAACTGCAGTAACGGCCCTTGTGCCTTCGTTCGGGGTATCCCCGCGCCCGCGGTAAAAAATGTTCCTCGAATCTCGCTCGATAGCCATGGCGGCATGCGTTACTGTCGTCATGGCCTGGGCAGGGCCGGGGCGAAACGCGCGACCGACGCGGGTCGCAAGCGACGCGGCTGGGCCGAAAGCGATGATATTTTCGCATCTCAATCTGTTTTTGACCGCAATGACTGCAGCGACAGGAGCGCGGCGAGCGGCGCGATGACGACCAGGCCGACCAGGCGATTCAGGAACGCCGACAGGAATCCGAATGCAGCGGCCAGGCCGACGACGGGACTGATCGCCGCTGCGACACCTTCCCGTATTCCGAGACCCGCGGGCACGATCGACACCGCCGAGCCCACCACGGCGGCGACGGCCAGCGCGGATGCCTGCGCAAAACTTGCCGCCACGCCCAGCGCGATAAAGCACAGGTAGAGTCGCGCGGCATCGGTAACGACCAGCAATAGCCGGGTAACCAGCATCGACAGCAGAAGAATATAGCCGCCTTCGAGGACACGCCACCAGATGACACAGCCCAGGAACACCAGCACCCCGATGGACAAAAAGACGTAGGCGACCGGGCCGTTCGACAGGCCGAGCATCCAGGCGCCGGCGTATCCGAACGCCACCGCTATCCAGATCACGCCGACGACGATGGTACTCGACGTGCCCTTGAACAGGGGGGTTCCTCCCGCTTTCAGGGCAGCGATTCGCACCATTGTGGATCCCGGCAATGGCAACAGGTTTGCCGCCGAGCCCAGCACCGTGATCTGCAGGGCTTTCACCGCCGTAACCGGGACCCGTCCGAGCCGCGCCAGAATTGCGAATTCGACGGTGTTCAGGCAAAGGGTCAGGGGTACGCCCACGAGTATCAGGAGCACCACCGGCCATAACACCAGGTCGCCCAGTACCTGCGGCTGCAAACTGATCGAATACCCCAATCCCGCGACAAGAAAAACCGTTGCGCAACCCAGGGCAATTCTGCCGAACATCGGATGGCTATCGATATCGGGACCGGTATCGGCCTTATCGTTTTTCAATGCACTTTTCGTTCGAGTCTGGAAAACCGGATTGCGACGCTCGCCTGGAAAGTGCGGGCGTCACCTTGTCTCGCTATCTCCGCCGGTCCTGCGTTTGTGCCATCATCGATGACCGGACATTCGGAGACCTCGAACCTTTTTACCTCCGAAAGCCGGCGCGGAATCGTTGCTGGCGATGTCCTGCCCTGGTCGAGATGCGGCGCCTGGATTTGCAATCTCCTTCGGGACCCCGTGCCAGTCGAATGCCAGCCAGCTCTACCTGGGAATTGTAGCCAGGTAGCCAATCTATTGCAGCGACTTGCGACAGGCATCGAACCTGGCGGGCTCGGGGCCACTCTTTTACAGGAAGTTGATCTTCGCGGAAATGCTTATTCGCTGGTAGTTGACCTCGCCAAGCAAATCGTCCCGTCGCGAATACGGCTTGTTTTCATTTGCAATTCGGGTTCGATCTCCGTCCAGGGCAATGGTGATCTCGTGGTCGCTGCAGTAGGCGTAGACGTTATTCTGATCGAGTCCCGGCGCATGTATTATGCACTCCGGCTCGACCTTCGCATCGGCGAGAAAATTGCCCTGGTACGGCGTCGTGCAATACTCGTCATCGGTCAGATAGTCGATCAGCGACGGCATGACATCGACCTGCTGAAATGCCCGATTGTCGGTGCCCTTGTCCATGCCGAAGATCAGCATCGGGGTCATTGCCGGCGCCCGCAGCTGGTAAACTTCCCGTTCGAGCCGCTGGATGGGCGTCATCGAGCGATGATCGCCGATGACGAACAGCAGACCGTTTTCGAAGAACCCGGTTTCTTCGAGGTATCGATAAAACCCGGCCAGCTCGCGGTCGGCATACTGAAACGCCTTGCGTTCCGATTCGGTCTTCGTGACGGGATCGAGGAAGGGCTTGTGGGTAGAGACATTCTCTATGGCGATAAAGTATTTTGTCTCCGGAGCGATGGACTCGAGACGTTGCCTGAGGCGCAGGTACAGGGCTTCGTCGGCTGCGGCGTCGAACAGAAAACGTTCCCAGCCATCATAAAAGCTGTTTTCGGATCCCTCGACATAGTCGAATCCGATATGTTTCAGCCACTTTCCCTTGCCGAAAAATCCGAGGTCGCCGGTGGTGAAGAATTCGGTTTGATAGCCGTTGTCGTTGAGCGTTTTCGGCAAGCTGCGCTCGGGATTGAAATGTCCGGTGTAACCGAAGTTGAACCCCTTTCTATGCTGGGTGGCCGTGAACGGAATATTGTTGGTGAACATGGCAATCAGGCCGCCCTCGGTTGCATAGCCGTTGGCATGAAAGTTTTCGTAGAACATGGCCTTTTCCGATAGCCTGTCGAGTTCGGGAGTAAAACTCGACTCGGCAAGCAATCGTTCGCTATGGTAGTGAGAGTAGGATTCGAGTATCAGGAAAATGACGTTCTTGCCCGTGCCTCGGCCGGATCCGGTCTGGCATTGTAGTCTTTGCCCCGCCTGTTGCAGGCTGACGCGGGAAAACTCCGGGCTATAGGGCCGATTTCGTCCCTGCGACTTGAAAATATCCATGGTGTCGGCGGCCGCAACGCTGTTGCCGAAGTTTGCCCCGGCCACGCCGACGACCAGCAACGTGGCGGCGATGCCCGAATACAGGACACTGGCCGGACGGTTCACGACCTCCTTGCGCAAGGAGTAGACCAGAATCAGAAAAAGCGAGAATACGAGAATCACCCAGTACTGGATCCCGTTATTCAGCATGGCCAGTTTCATGAAGAACAAGGTCGTTTCGAGTTCGGCGGCAAACTGGTAGAGATATTGCAGCGATAAACGGGTTTGGAACGCGTAAAGCAGGTAGGCGTCCAGAAAGGATGCGATCAATACCAGCAGGATCGCGATTCGGCAGCCGGTCGCGATAATCTTGTTCTCGATACGAGTCGAGGCGAGACCGACGAGCAACAGGGTGCCGAACAACAGGCCCTCGGCAGCCAGTATGTCGATCGATAATTCCAGCAGATCCGGCGTGTAGAAGGCCCGGCTTACCGCCACGATCTTGATGGCGAAAAAAAGGGCCATGAACATTATCAGGATGATCATTCGTTTAATTCCGGGTGCGCGCCAGGGATTGCCATCAGAAACTTCCCGTGTCACACCTATAAATATAGATGCCGTGGGCCAAACTGCCAGTTTCGGCGGACTTCCGAATTTCGGAAAGTGCGGTATTTCGCAGATAACACGCCGGGCACAAGAACGAGGGAAACCGGGTACCTCGCCCTCCGGATCCGTGTTAAGGGATCAGCACCGCCGCGCCGCTGAGGCGGCCGGCGCGCAGGTCGTCGAGCGCGGCGTTGGCCTGCGCGAGCGGGTACTCGACGACATGCGTCTTCACCGGGACCTTCGGCGCCAGTTCGAGAAACTCGATCGCGTCGCGTCGCGTCAGGTTCGCCACCGAGCGCACCGTGCGCTCGCCCCACAGGATCGAATACGGAAACGCCGGAATGTCCGACATGTGGATTCCGCCGCAGACGACCGTGCCGCCCTTGCGCACCGCGGCGAGCGCTGCCGGCACCAGCGGCCCGACCGGCGCGAAGATGATCGCGGCGTCGAGTTCGACCGGCGAGGCTTCGTCGGAACCGCCGGCCCAGGCCGCGCCGAGTTCGCGCGCGAAGGCTTGCGCGGCGGTGTCGCCCGGGCTCGTAAACGCGTAGATATCGCGCCCCTGCCGGGTCGCGACCTGCGCGAGGATGTGCGCGGCCGCGCCGAAGCCGTAGATGCCGAGACGTTTCGCGTCGTCGCCGGCCATGACCAATGAGCGGTAGCCGATCAGCCCGGCGCACAACAGCGGCGCGAGCGCCGAATCCTCGCCATCGACGGGCAGCGCAAAACAATATCGCGCGTCGGCGACGGTCATTTCGGCATAGCCGCCGTCGATCTGGTAACCGGTGAATCCCGGTTCGTCGCACAGGTTTTCGGCATCGTGTTCGCAGTAGAAGCAATGCCCGCAGGTATGTCCGAGCCACGGGATGCCGACGCGGTCGCCGATCGCGAAGTCGCCAACGCCGTCGCCGAGCGCGCTGACGCGGCCGACGATTTCGTGGCCCGGCACGACCGGCAAACGCGGCTCGGTAAGATCGCCGTCGACGACGTGCAGGTCGGTGCGGCAGACGCCGCAGGCCGCGACCCGCACTTGCACCTGGCCGGGGCCCGGCGCGGGGTCGGGCCGCTCGACCTCGGCCAGCGGCGTGCCCGGGCGTTCGAGCACCATCGCTTTCATGCCTGCTTGACCCGCGGCCGCGTGCGGTCGAGATCCTTGCCGGTGATGCCGGCGGTCAGCGCGAAGCGCATCGCTTCTTCCATCGTCAGGCTGCAGGGGCGGATGCGAGCGTTCGGCACCAGCATCGTGTAACCGCCGATCATGTAGCTCATCGGCAGGTAGACCAGCACGCTGTCGCGATTCTGAAACGATTCCGGCAGCCGCTCCTGGTCCTCCTGGGTGATGAAGCCGATTATCTCGAGGTCGCCGAGCTGGACGATGACGACGCGGCCGAAGTTTTCTTCCTTCGGCGAGAAGAAATCGAACAGGTCGCGAATCGCGCGGTACACCGTCTTGAAAATCGGCAGTCGATAGAGGATGCTCTCGCCGAGCGCGAAGACCTGGCGCACCAGCACCGCTTTCATCAGCAGGCCGACGATGAATACGACTATCAAACCGACCAGCGTGCCCATGCCCGGAAAGTAGATGATTTCCGGCAAGACCCGGCGCAGTGCCGTGCCCATGACTTCCTCCATGGATACAACCATCCAGTAGAGCAGGTAAATCGTCAGCACGACCGGCAGGATCGTGAACAGGCCGGTGAGCAGGGTGGTTCCGATTGATTTCAACATGTCCCGGTTTCCGCAGCGATGAACGGCGAAATTCTACCAGCAAATGCCGAGGGCCATCGCCCCCGGCGTATTCTCCGGATCGCTATCATGCAACCTCGCGGCATTCGGTATACGATTGAACTTTATCCGCCTGGAGTCAGTCATGTCGTTCAAATGCGACGCCGTCGTCTTGCGCGACGCGGGCGCGCCCGAAGTTCTCGAGATGGGCGAGATCGAACTGCCTTGGCCGGGGCACGACGACGAGGTGCTGGTGCGAATCGAGGCCGCCGGAGTCAACCCGGCGGACACCTTTTTTCGCGCCCTCGGTCCCTACGTCGGCAAGGCCGCCGGCACCGTGCTCGGTCACGACGGCGCCGGCGTGGTCGAGGCCACGGGCGCTGCCGTCGACCGCGTCGAACCGGGCGACCGGGTATGTTTCTGCAATGGCGGCATCGGCGGTGGTGCCGGCACCTACGCGCGCTACGCGGTCGTGCCGGAATGGTTGCTGGCGCCGGTGCCCGACGGCGTCGACAGCGCGACCGCGGCGGCCCTGCCGCTGGTGTTCATTACCGCGTGGGAGAGCCTGGTCGAGCGTGCCGGACTCGCGCCGGGCGAGCGCGTGCTGATTCATGGCGGCGCCGGCGGCACCGGACATGTCGCGGTGCAACTGGCGCGCGAGATCGGCGCGCGCGTCGCGACCACGGTCAGCAGCGCGGCCAAGGCCGAATTCGTCGGCGCGCTCGGCGTAGAACTCGCGATCGATTACCACGGCGAAGATTTCGTTGCCCGTTGCCTCGACTGGAGCGACGGTGGCGGTCTGGAGGTCGCGCTCGACAACGTCGGACCAGACACGTTTCGGCGCACGCTCGCCGCGATGGCGCCGTACGGTCGCGTCGTCACGCTGATGGGCACGCCGGGCGATACCCCCGAGGAGACCGCGTACAACGCCAACCTGACGATTCACAACGTCATGATGCTGACGCCGATGTGGCTGGGCCTCGAGCCCGCGCGCCGGCGTCAGGGCGAAATCGTGCGCGAAGCAGTGCGCTGGCTCGGGGCGGGAAAGATCAGGGTCGAGCTGGCATCGATCTTTCCGCTCGAGGCGGCCGCCGACGCGCATCGAATGCTCGAAGCGGGCGGGCTTACCGGCAAGGTCGTGCTGACGCCAGCCCGGTCCGGTTAGGCGTCGACGGGCACATCGGCGAGCAGGATATCGCGCACCTGCTGGTACTTGGCCCGGGTGCGGTCGATGATCCCGGCCGGAATCGGCGGCGGCGGCGGGGTCTTGTCCCAGTCCAGCGTCTCGAGGTAATCGCGCACGAACTGCTTGTCGAAGCTCGGCGGGCTGATGCCGGTGCGATATTCGTCGGCCGGCCAGTAGCGCGACGAATCGGGGGTCAGGATTTCGTCGATCAGCACGATCTCGCCGGCGGCGTCGACGCCGAATTCGAACTTGGTATCGGCGATGATGATGCCGCGCTCGCGCGCGTAGTCGGCGGCGTGGCGATAGAGCGCGAGGCTGATATCGCGCACGCGTTCGGCGCGCTCGACGCCGATCCGCGCGACCATGTCGGCGAAATCGATGTTGATGTCGTGATCGCCCATCTCGGCCTTGGTCGCCGGCGTGAAGATCGGCTCCGGCAGTTGCGCGGCCTGCGGCAGGCCGCGCGGCAACTCGATTCCGCAGACCGCGCCGCTCGCCTG
This sequence comes from Gammaproteobacteria bacterium, assembly GCA_024638385.1. Lineage (GTDB taxonomy): Bacteria > Pseudomonadota > Gammaproteobacteria. The sequence continues at coordinate 75,236 of JAHEKJ010000002.1, forward strand.
GTAATCCTTCCAGCCCGAGCCGATCAGGTAGCCGCGCACGACCGCCTCGACCGGCAGCGTCTCGAGCCGCTCGACGATGACCGAGCGCGGTTCGAGCGCGGCGCAGGTTTCCGCCGGCAGGTAGTCGCGCAATTTCAGGTCGGTCAGGTGATTGCGCACGATGCCGGCGGTGCGGCCGAACCAGAAATTCGACACCTCGGTCAGGATCGCGCCCTTGCCCGGGATCGGTTCGTTGAAGACGACGTCGAAAGCCGACAGCCGGTCGGTCGCGACGATCAGCAGGTGCGCGGCGTCGATCGCGTAGATGTCGCGGACCTTGCCGCGGCCGATCAGCTCGAGGTTTTCGATCCGGGTTTCGTAAACGGGCTCGTCGTGCATGGCCGCTCTCACTCCCACAAGCCGCGCATCATAGCACGCAGCGCGCGCGTCAATAATCCGCGGACTTAATCTTTAAAATTAAATCGCGCTATAATCGCACGCTTTTCCGGGACACCGAGAAGATCATGTCCAAGCCCCGCGTTGCCGTCGTCATGGGTAGCACCAGCGACTGGCCGGTCATGCAGCACGCGACCGAGATCCTCGACGCTTTCGACGTCGCCTACGACGCGCGGGTCGTATCCGCGCACCGTACCCCCGACCTGCTCGCCGAGTTCGGCAAGAGTGCGCGCGAAGCCGGATTCGCCTGCATCATCGCCGGCGCCGGCGGCGCGGCGCATCTGCCCGGCATGCTCGCCGCCAATACCTCGTTGCCGGTGCTCGGCGTGCCGGTGCCGACCGAACACCTCGGCGGCCAGGATTCGCTCTACTCGATCGTACAGATGCCGAAGGGCGTGCCGGTCGCCACCTTCGCGATCGGCAAGGCCGGCGCGATCAACGCCGCGCTGTTCGCGGTCGCGCTGCTGGCGAACGACGACGCCGCGCTCGCGCGCGACCTCGACGCCTTTCGCGCGCGCCAGCGCGACGCGGTACTCGACATGACGCTGCCGCCGGCCGGCTGACGTGGCGATCCTGCCCGGCAGAACGCTCGGCATGCTCGGCGGCGGCCAGCTCGGGCGCATGTTCGTGATCGCCGCGCGTACGCTCGGCTACGACGTCATCGTGCTCGATCCGGATCCGGCAAGCCCCGCCGGCGGGCTCGCCAGCGAGCACATCGCGCGCGACTACGATGACACCGACGCGCTAGACACGCTCGCGCAACATTGCGCGGTCGTGACCGCCGAGTTCGAAAACGTCCCGGCCGTGACGCTCGCCTATCTCGCCAAATCGGTGCCGGTGCACCCTTCGGCGAGAGCCTTTCACATCGCCCAGCACCGCAAGCTGGAAAAGGACTTTTTCCGCGAGCAGGGGCTCGCCACCGCGGATTACGTCGCGCTCGAAAACGAAGACGATCTGCAGCAGGCGCGCGATTTCGCCTTCCCGGCGATTCTCAAGACCGCGATGTTCGGCTACGACGGCAAGGGCCAGCTGGCCTGCGGCGAGTTCGCCGACCTCGCGCCGGCCTTCGAGCAGGTCGGCAGGAAGCCCTGCGTGCTCGAACAGCGCATAGACCTCGCCACCGAGATCTCGGTCGTACTGTGCCGCGGCCGGGATGGCGTTTCGACCTGTTTCCCGGTCGCCGAGAACAGTCATGCCGGCGGTATTCTCGACGTGTCGTTCGCGCCGGCGAAGGTCGCACCGGAGATTGCCGCGCTGGCGCAGGACGCGACCACGCGCATCGCCGACGGTCTCGACTACTGCGGCGTGCTCGCGGTCGAGTTCTTTGTCTCGACCGACCAGCGCGTGCTCGTCAACGAGATGGCGCCGCGCCCGCACAACTCGGGGCACTACACGCTCGACGCCTGCGACAGCTCGCAGTTCGAGCAGCAGCTGCGGATGGTCTGCGGCTTGCCGGCGGGTTCCTGCCGCCAGCATACGCCGGTCGCAATGCTGAACCTGCTCGGCGACCTGTGGCCGGCGAACGGCAGCCCGGCCTGGGACACGGTGCTCGCTCACAACGCCGCCAAACTGCATCTCTACGGCAAGACCGAAGCTCGCCCCGGGCGCAAGATGGGCCACGTCAACTGCCTCGGCGCGAGCGTCGACGACGCGCTCGCGCTGCTCGCGCGGGTGCGCGCGAGTCTGAAATCGCCCTGACGCGTGGCCCCGGGCCCGATTACCCCGGGCACGGCTATACTCATGCAGTCGGATTTTGCATCGCGGTGAGTCGCATCTTCGGGAAAACAGTCCGCCAGCTACTGGTTCTGGCCGCCGCCCTGACGCTGGGGACGCTGGCGCTCACCCTCGGTTACCTGACGTACTTCGATCGCGCCGTCCTGCTCGAGCAGGGCCGGAAAACCGATGGCACCGTGGTCGGCATCGACGTCGGCGTCAAGGGCCTCAAACGGGTCATGGCGCAATACACGACACTCGACGGCCGCCGCCTGGTCGGTCGCGACGTGCACAGCACGCAGTGGTTCGCCGCCAACGAGGTCGGCGACGAGGTCGAACTCTTCTACGATCCTTTTTTCGAGGGTTCGGAACCGCCCGACATACTGATCGAACGCGGCCCGTGGATCTGGTTCAACCCGGTTTTCCTGTTGCTCGGCGGAATCCTGCTCGTGTGGCTCGGTTTCGTCCTGGCGCGACACGAAAGGCGCAAGGGCGGCACCTGACTTGTCCTCGCCCGGTGCGACCGCGCCGAAAAATTCCGGCAAAAAGATAACCGCAACAGTTTTTACTTTGAGTAGATACCCTAGGTAGTCTCAGTAGTGTTTGCTCAGAGTAAAAAACCGGGGCCGGTCGATCCGATCCTGGTCGCGATCGGGCGCGCTTTCGACTTCAGCCCTGCTTGATGCCGCGCGCGACCGTATAGGACTTGCTTTGCTTGATCTTTTCGTAGTGGCCGAAGACCTCGGTGAAGCCTCGCTGGAAGAAGCGGCGCAAGCCGGTGATCGTGACGATGTAAAACGAGCCGCCGGGCCTCAGGTACTCGAGCGCGTCGAACAGGTAGATGTAGAGCATTTCCTTGCCGACCTTGGCCGGGATGTTCGACACGATGAGGTCGAATTGCCGCGGCGGTATTTGCGCAAAGCCATTGCTCAGCAGGCAGCTCGCGTTGTCGATGCCGTTGTGCAGGCGATTTTTTTCGGCGTAGTCGACGGCGACGAAATCCTTGTCGACGAGCAGCGTCCGTCCGTTAGGCGCGCGCCGCGCCAGGCACAGCCCGAGCACGCCGTAGCCGCAACCGAGGTCGAGACAATCGGCGTCCGTGTCGATCTCCACGTGCTCGAGCAACAGTCGTGAACCGTCGTCGACCGCGCGCGGCGAGAACAGGCCCCAGGTCGCGAAGAACTCGAGTCCGGCGTGGGCGAGGCGCAGATCCTGGCGGATCTTGCGATTGTATTCTTCGCGATCGTTCAGCACGGATTAAGACCCCTGGCTTAGGCTTTACTTCGATAAATGGCTTTGCAACAATGGTTCGGCCGCCCGTTCCGCGGGCGTTTTCGAGTTTACACCACGGGAGTCCGCATTGAGACCCATCTGGACAGTCGTTTTTCTCGCTATCGCTCTCGGCGCGAGCGCCACCGCGCGCGCCGACGCCGAGGCCGGCAAGACGACCTACGCGGCGCGCGGCTGCATCGGATGCCATGGTGCCGGCGGAGTCAGCACCGTGACGACCTACCCGTCGCTGAAGGGGCGCGGCGCCGCTTTCATCCGCAAGAACCTGACCGACTACCGCAGCGGCGCCCTCAAGAACCCGGTCATGAACGCGATGGCGGCCGGACTCTCCGACGAGGAGATCCGCAACCTCGGCGACTACATCGCCACCCTCAAGTAATTTTTAATGCCGGCTTCCCGGCCGGCCGTTTCGATCCTGCGCATAGATTTCTTGCAGAGGCGCGGAATCTTCGCTGGCAGGCTCAATCTTTCGAGGACTCGTCGCGCCCCGGTTTGCGCGGCATGACCATTTGCGTCGACAGGTTGCGCGTCGCCCGCGCCGGCGTCATGACGATCGCCGCCGTCACCAGCAGGCAGGCGACCCATTGCGCGACGCCGATCGACTCGTTCATGAACAACAGCCCGACCAGGAACATCATCGGTAACTCGATGCTGCCGGCGACCGCCGAGCGCGCGGCGCCGATCATCGGCGCGAAGGTGGTGTAGATCAGTTGCGGCAGCAGCGCGGTGCCGAAGGCGAGGCCGGCGACCAGCAACCACTGGTCGCTGCCTTGCGGAATTACCTGCTCGGGTGATGCGAGCAGCAGCAGCGGCAACAGGCTCGCCGTGGCGCCGGTCGAAAAGGTCGCAACCCGCGCCAGCGCCGGGAGCGGCGTGAGCTTGTGGATCAGCACGTTGATGCCGAAGCCGAAGCTGATCGGCGCGCTCAGCGACAAGAGCATCGCCGGTAACTGGCGGGGCTCGATCGCGGCCGGCGAACTCGCGAGGATCGCCGCCATGACGACCAGCAGCGCGCCGCTGATTGCGCGCTTCGACGGCGAGTCGCGAAACCAGAACCAGCCGATCAGCAGCGTGAACACCGGGTAGGTCATGTACAGCACGCCGAGGCTCGATACGGGCACGCTATCGAGCGCGGCGACGAAGCCGATCCAGCCGAGCCCGACCGTGACACCGGAGACGAGACCCCAGGCCACGGTCGGCAGCAGCGCCGCCGGTATCCGCAGCAGCAGCGGCAGCAAGACCATCGCCGACAGCCCGTAGCGGTAGAACGCGACCGCGTAGCTGGCGATGCCGGCGTCGGTCAGCGACTTGGCGAAGTAGGGGATGGTGCCGAAACACGCGCAGGCGAGCACGACCAGGCAGGTCGGCAGCAGGCTGCCGCGGTCTGCGGAGATGCTCGGCGTGAGTTCGGTCACGAGGCGGACGCTCCCGGGGATTCGATGCTGCAAGCATAGGATCGACGCCGGCGCGCCGCCAGATCATTTTTTCGATCGCTGACCCGATGGAATTCGATCGCCGTCGTCAGCCGCGATCGCTTGCCAGGCGCAACAGGTGGCGCTCGATCTCGAACACGTGGGCGTCGACGAGATCGAGTTCACGCAGGGACTCGGCGAGGCGCAGCAGGTAATCGGCGTTGCTGCCGCTCGGCCCCGCCGACGCGTGGATTTGGCGCGCGATCTCGGCTTCGCTGGCCGCGCCGAGATAAGCTTCGTTGTCGGGAGTCGCGATGTAGACCAGGCCGGTATCGCGATTGCCGTCGGCAAATTCCATCTCGGTGGCAAACCGCAGGTAGCCGTTTTTCTCGCGCACGTCGAGCTGCGCGAATACCGGCGCCGCGACGCGGTAGGCGACGCCGCCGCAGACCGCGCCCGGCTCCTCGATCAACGTGACGACACGGCCCGGGTTCGCGGGCGTGCCGCGATGGTCGTGCGAGCCCTGCCAGAAGCGCCGGCTCCAGTCGCGGATCGTCGCCGGGCGCGACTCGAGGTAGGGGAAGTCGACCAGGTAGATCAGCGATCCGTAGCCGAACAGCCAGACCTCGTCGTCGTCGGCCAGCCGGCTGCGGCGCCGGTTCTCCTCGATCGTGTTGTGGCTCATCTCGGCATCACTCCGAGGCGGTTTTTACCACAGGACGGCGCTTGCGGTCATCTTCGAGCCGCGGGAAGGTCGCCGCCGCGAGCGCGTAACAGCCGAGCGCGATCGCGATGACCGCGTCGAAACCGAAGTGGATCGCGAGCAGGGTCGCGAGGATCGCGCCGGCGACCGAGGCGCAACCGTTGATGCCCCAGGCCCAGGGCACCAGCGCCGGCGTGCCGGCGCCGAGCGCGGCGAGGCCGAGCGGAAACGGCAGCCCGAGACAAAACGCGAGCGGCGCGATCAGCGCGACGCCGAGCAGCAGGCGCACGCCGGTCGAGGCCGCCGCGAGCGCCGCCAGCAGCGCGTCGAACAGCAGCAGGTAGCCGCAGCCGAGCACGAGGATCGCGGCGACCGCGATGCACAGCACGCGGCGCGCGCGGCGCTTGCCCGCGTGGCGCTGGGCGAAGGCGCTGCCGAGGCCGGCGCCGATCAGGAACGACGCCAGCACCGTGGCGGCGGCGACCACGGGATGCCGCAGCAGCAGCACGTATTTTTGCAGGAAGGTGATTTCGAGCAGCAGGAAGCCGAGCCCGATCGCGGCGAAGTAGAGCGGCACCCGCAACCCGCCGGCACCGCTCGCGTCGCGCGCCCGCCGCCGCAGCGCGAGCAGCGGGATCAGGATCAGGCCGAGGCTGAGCGCGACGGCGAGCACCAGCGCGACGAGCAGCGTCAGGTAGCCGGTCTCGAGCAGACCGCCGCCGCCGCTGTCGCGCAGCCGCATCAGTTCGACCAGCGTGCCGAGGCGGGCGAAGTGAAAATGAAACGGCCGGTCGTCGGTTGCCGGCTGCAGTTCGAACTTGTAATCGCGCATGAAATCGTCGCGCCCGGGGCCGAGCAGGGCCTGGATCCCGTCGTAGAAGGCCGGCGTATCGAGCCGGTTGTAGCGGTTGGCCAGCGCGCGCGGCATGCCGGGGTAATAGACCGAGTCGAACAGGCGCGCGTCGGCGAAGTCGCGCAGCCGGGCGATCGCATCGCCCTCGAGCGCGTCGCGCGAAATCAGCAGCGTACTCGTCTGCAAGCCGCGAATCAGCGCCAGGTGATGCTCGGGCGCCTCCAGGCCCGCGCGCGCGAGCGCCGCCAGCGCGGTCGCGAACAGTTTAAGGTTGTCGCGCGGCGGCAGCGCGACCCAGCGGGTCAGCGCGATGGTGCCGCCCGGGGCGAGGCGCTCGAGCGCGCGCGCGAGCGCGTCGACCGTGTAGACGAAGTTCTCGTTGAGCCCCTGCAGGGCGGTTCCCGCGCCGCCCCCGGGATCGAGCGGCGGTACCTGGATCAGGTCGTAGCGCGCGCCGTCGCGCTCGAGAAAACCGCGCGCGTCGGCGACGTGGATCGAGACTCGCGGGTGACTGTAGATCCCGCCGCTGAACTCGGCGAAATCGCGCCCGACCAGCTCGACGACCTGCGGATTGAGCTCGACCGCGTCGATTCGCGCGGCGTCGTGGAACAGCGCCTGCAGCACGTCGGCGCCGCCGCCGGCGCCGAGCACCAGTACCCGGGCCGGCGCGGCGACGTGGTATGGCAACGCCGAAGTCATCTGGTCGAGGTAGGCGAGCGCGTCGCGCTCGCCGCGATAGCGCGTGATCGCACTCGGCGCGCCGGCATTCGTGAACAGCGCCAGTTGCGGAAGCGGTTCGCCGCGCGCGACGAGGCTGAGACCGGGCGCGTGCCGCCACGGGATCGCGCCGCTGTCGACGACGCTGACAAGGCCGAGCGGGCCGTGTCGCTCGGCGAGCACCCGCGCGCCGCTCACGCGCAGCAACTGGCTCATCTCCTTGTATGGAGATATCAGCGGCGCGCTCCAGCGAGCGGGGTAGAGCGCGAGCGCCGCCACGACCACCGCGAGCGCGGCGAGACGCGCCCGGCTGCGGTCGGGTCGCGCCAGCCAGAGCGCCAGGCCGGCGGCGCAGCCGAGGAAGCCGATCGCGCGCAGCAGGCTCGCCGGCGGCAGCAGGGCCAGCAGCGCGATCAACGCCAGCGCGCCGGTGCCGGCCCCGGCGAGGTCGGCGGCATAGATCCGCGCCTGCCGCCGGCGGTAGGCGTCGAGGGCGAAGCCGATCAGGTTGGCGGCGAAGAAGAACGGCAGCATCAGCAGCAGGATTACGAGGCCGAGCCGCAACCAGTGGCCGGGATCCCAGATCAGTTCCTCCGGGTTGAACGACAGGCGCTGCGCGAGCGCGAAGCTGGCCGGCGCGGCGAGCGCGAACGCGAGCGCCTGGCTCGACATGAAATCGGCGCCGTGGTGCGCGAGCCGCGACCGCGCCAGCGCGAGGAAGCTGCCGCTGAAGCCGAAGCCGAGCAGCGCGATGCTGACGACGAGAAACGCGAAGTGGTGCCACTGGATCAGCGAGAAAAGCGCCATCAGCAGGATTTCATAGGCCAGCACGGCCGCCGAGATCAGCGCGACCGCGACGCCGGACGCGAGCGACTCGCGCACGCCGTCGTCAGTGGCCGCCGGTCAGCGGCACGAAGCGCACCGGCAGCAGCTGGCGCGTACTGAAGCTGTCGTCACCGTCGCGCGTGACCAGGATCAGCTCCTGCACCGCGAAGCGGCTGCCGACCGGGATGATCATGCGGCCGCCGACCTTGAGCTGGCGCACCAGCGGCGGCGGGATGTGGCTTGCCGCCGCGGTCACGACGATGCCGTCGAACGGCGCCTGCTCGGGCCAGCCGTAGTAGCCGTCGCCGTGGCGCACGACGACCCGATCGTAGCCGAGCGTGTCGAGCCGCTGGCTGGCTTCGTGCGCCAGCGGCTCGATGATCTCGATCGTCCAGACGTCGATATCGAGCGCGGCGAGCACCGCGGCCTGGTAGCCCGAACCGGTGCCGATCTCGAGCACGCGCCCGCCGGCATCGACGTCGAGCAGGTCGGTCATGATCGCGACGATGTAGGGCTGCGAGATGGTCTGGCCATGGCCGATCGGCAGCGGCCGGTTCAGGTAGGCGCGGTCGACCTCGGCGGGCGGCACGAAGCGGTGGCGCGGCACCGTTCGCATCGCGCCGAGCACTTCGTCGCGCAATGCCGCGCGTTTGAGCAATTCCGCGGTGCGGCGAACGTCGTCCTCGATCTCGCCCACCAGCTGCGCGCGCGCGGCGGCGAACGCATCCTGTGCCGCCGCCGGCGCCGCCGCCAGGCAGAGCAGGGCGCCGCAGGCGACGGCGAGGCCCAGCGGTCGCCACTTGACCTGGCCATTGCGCGATGAAATCATCGTTGGCACCCCGAAGCTAAGGATTACCGATTATAAGCGTGAAGCCATACCGCGCCAATTTCCGCTTCTACGAGGAATTGAACGACTTCCTGCCGCCCGACCGGCGCAAGCGCGATATCGAGTACCGCTTTCGCGACCGGCCCGCGATCAAGGACCCGATCGAGACGCTCGGCGTGCCGCACAGCGAGGTCGACCTGATCCTGGTCAACGGTGAATCGGTCGGTTTCGACCAGCCGCTCGCCGACGGCGACCGGGTCGCGGTCTACCCGGTCTTCGAGAGCCTCGACATCGCGCCGCTGCAGCGGCTGCGCCCGGCGCCGCTGCGTCACACCGCGTTCGTCGTCGACGTAAATCTCGGCAAGCTCGCGCGGCGGCTGCGCATGCTCGGTTTCGACACCGCCTGGCGCAACGATTACGCCGACCGCGAGATCGTCGACCTCGCGCGGCGCGAGCGCCGCATCGTGCTGACCCGCGACCGCCGCCTGCTGTTCCATCGCGAGGTCACGCACGGTTACTGGGTCAGGGCCGACGACCCCGCGGCCCAGGTCGACGAAGTCCTCGCGCGGCTCGACCTGTATCGCGACGTCAAGCCGCTATGCCGCTGCCTGCGCTGCAACGGCGAGATCGAGGCGGTTGCGCGCGCCGAGGTCTGGGACGAGCTCGAGCCGATGACGCGGCGCTATTACCGCGAATTCTATCGATGCCCGGATTGCCGCCAGGTTTACTGGGAAGGCTCCCACGTCGCGCGCATGAGCGCGGCTATTCGCGCGATGGTTCCAGCGTCTCGCGAATGAGCTCGAGCTCGCGCCGGCACAGCGCGATATTGTCCTCGAGGCGGCGCGCCTCGGCCTCGAGCGCGTGCGACGGGTTGCGCTCGAGGCCGTCCCTGACGCGGCGCAATTCGTGCTCGAGCGCGGCGATTTCCTGCTTGAGAATCTGCTGCGGCGTCATCCGTTCTCTCGGTAAACGGGATTCGGTGCCATTCTAACGCCGGCGCGCGCCAATCACATCTCCGGGGCACCGCGCTACCCCAACTGGCCAGGCTGAAATCGCCCCCGAATTGGTGTACATTGCGGCCACTTTCGACGAGGTCACAGCATGCCAGACTACCAGATAGCGCCGTCGATCCTGTCCGCCGACTTCGCCCGCCTCGGCGAGGAAGTCGACAACGTGCTCGCCGCCGGCGCCGACATGGTCCATTTCGACGTCATGGACAACCACTACGTGCCGAACCTGACGATCGGGCCGCTGGTCTGCGAAGCCTTGCGCAAGCACGGCGTCGAGGCGCCGATCGACGTGCACCTGATGGTCAGGCCGGTCGATCGCATCATTCCCGATTTTGCCGCCGCCGGCGCGAGCTACATCACGTTTCACCCGGAGGCGTCGGAGCACGTCGACCGCAGCCTCGGCCTGATCCGCGACAGCGGCTGCCGCGCGGGCCTGGTGTTCAACCCGGCAACGCCGCTCTCCTGGCTCGAGCACGTGCTCGACAAGGTCGACATGATCCTGCTGATGTCGGTCAACCCGGGCTTCGGCGGGCAGAGCTTCATCCCGGCGGCGCTCGACAAGCTGCGCCGCGCGCGCCAGCTCATCGACCAGTCGGGCTACGACATCCGCCTCGAGATCGACGGCGGGGTCAAGGTCGACAACATCCGCAAGATCGCCGCGGCCGGCGCCGACACCTTCGTTTCGGGGTCGGGTATCTTCGGCTGCGGCGCGGACGACGATCCGCACCGCTACGACGGCATCATCCGGCAAATGCGCGACGAACTCGCGCGCGTGCACGCGGTCTGAGGGGCGTCGAAATAGTCGTGGCCTCGGTCTGATGGCTGTGATAGATTCGGCCTCTCGACATCGAGACACGAACGAAATGACTCAAGAATACTGGCTGGAATGGGGAACGCAAAGCTGGCGATGGTGATCGCCCGCGTTGCCGTTTGACCCTTTTTCCAACCCGTAATCGATCGAGTCGTTCATGAACCTTCAGCAATTCACCCAACTCAAGGATGATTACAACCGCGTGCCGCTGGTGCGCGAAATCTTCGCCGACCTCGACACGCCGCTGTCGGCCTACCTGAAACTCGCCAACGAACCCTACACCTACCTGTTCGAATCGGTGCAGGGCGGCGAGAAATGGGGCCGCTACTCGATCATCGGCATGGCCTGCGCGAC
>JAHEKJ010000139.1 GCA_024638385.1 Gammaproteobacteria bacterium
CGGCGTGCGCATCGGCACCGCCGAGATCTACCGCCACGTCGAAAACCTCGACGAGATCGTCGAGAGCATCGTCATCGGCCAGGACTGGGACGACGACGTGCGCGTCGTGCTGTTCGTCGTGCTGCGCGACGGGCTTACGCTCGATGACGCGTTGCGCGACAAGATCCGCAAGACCATCCGCGCGAAGTGCAGTCCGCGCCACGTGCCGGCGAAGATCGTGCAGGTCGCCGAAATCCCGCGCACCAAGTCGGGCAAGATCGTCGAGCTCGCGGTGCGCGAGGTCGTCCACGGCCGCCCGGTCAAGAACCTCCACTCGCTGGCCAATCCGGAAGCACTGGAACTCTATCGCGACCTGCCCGAGCTCGGGACCTAGGCCGGCGCTTGCATTCGCCGGCCTGAACCTTGGCTCCGCGTACCGTCCTGGTCAACTGGGCGCTGCTGTTCGCGCTTATCGTGCTGTGGGGCACGTCGTTCATGTTCATCGCGATCTCGGTGCGCAGCATCGACCCGATCTCGATCGTGTTCTACCGCCTCGTACTCGGCGCGCTGGTGTTGTCGCTGGTGGTCTGGGCGGGCGGCCACGCGCTGCCGCGCGAGGCGAAAATCTGGGGCGGTTTCGTGCTGATGGCAATCGCCGGCAACGCGTTGCCGTTTTTTTTGATTACCTGGGGCCAGCAGACCGTCGACTCCGGGGTCGCCGGCATGATCATGGCGACGATGCCGTTGACGACGATGGTGATCGCGCACTACTTCGTCGCGGGCGAAAGCCTCAACCGCTTCAAGCTGGTCGGTTTCGTGATGGGGCTGACCGGCGTGACGATCCTGCTCGGGCCGGTGTTCGACGCCGGCAGCGGCGAGTTCGTCAGCGGCTTCGCGATCTTCGTCGCCGCGACCTGTTACGCGGTCAACGCGGTGCTGATCAAGCGCCTGCCGCGTTGCCCGCCGCTGGTCGGCGCCTGCGGCGTGCTGATCGTCTCGAGCCTGTTGTTGCTGCCGTTCTGGCTGCTGCTCGCGCCGCCGAACGACGCGATCGGCCAGGCTTCGATGCTGGCGGTGGTGTGGCTCGGCGTCGGCCCGACCGGGCTCGCGACGATCGTGCTGTTTACCGTCATCGACCGCGCCGGGCCGACCTTCCTGTCGACGATCAACTACCTGATTCCGGTGGTCGCGTTCTTCTGCGGCGCCTGGCTGCTGGCCGAGCCGGTCGGCTGGTGGCACTACGCCGCGCTGGCGACGATTCTCGGCGGGATCGGCGTCACGCGGCTGCGCGCGCGCCCAGCGCCGCGCTGAAATGCTCGAGAAACGCGTGCACCCGCGCCGAGCGCACGAGATCGGGGTGGGTCAGCAACCACAATCCGGTCGAGAGGGTCTCGATCGGCACTTCGAGCCGGACCAGGCTGGCGCTCTGGTCGCCCAGCACCCGCGGCAACAGCGCGAGGCCGATGCCGGCCTCGGCCGCGCTGCGCAGCGCGACGAACGAGTCGCAGCGCAGACCGATTCGCGCCGCGTCGACCGTCGCCTCGAACCACTTGCCGATCGGCGTCGGCCGCAGGCTGTCGGCGAAGCCGATCCAGCTAGCGGCGAACGGTTCGCCACCCGGCATGCCGGCGACGACCTCGGCGGTCGCGTAGATGCCGAATTCGACATCGCCGAGCCGGCGGCCGACGAGCCCGGGCTCCGGCTGCGCGGTCGGCCGAATCGCGATGTCGGCGTCGCGCCGGTTCAGGTCGAGCACGCTGTTGGTGACGAGCAGGTCGACGACGATGTACGGGTAGCGCTCGCGGAAGCTCGCGAGGTGCGGGCCGAGCAGCGCGAGCATGAAGGTGTCGGTCGTGGTCACGCGCAATTCGCCCTCGAGCCGGAGTTCGCGGCCGGCGATCTGGCGCTGCATCGTAAACAGCGTGTTTTCGACTTCGCGCGCCGCGTTGACCATCTTCTCGGCTTCGGGCGTCAGCACGTAGCCGGCGTCGCCGCGCTCGAAGATACGGCAATTGAGGCTGTCCTGGAACGCGTTGATCCGGCGCAGCACGGTGCTGCGGTTGACGCCGAGTTCGCGCGCGGCCGCCGCGATCGAGCCCTTGTTCGCAACCATCAACACGTAACGCAGGTTGTCCCAGTTAAGCTGGTGCATAATTGCACCACTATAACGCAAAAAAATCCAATTTGATGTAATTATCTATCAGTCTATAATGCCGCGACGCGTATCGATAATGACACCAACCAAGGAGATCAGCCATGCGCATTCACACCCGACTCGGCCTGTTGCTGGCCGGCCTCGCGCTCGTCGCGACCAGCCACGCCGCCGACGACCCCCTCGAAAAAGCGATCAAGGCCCGCCAGGGCGAAATGCAGCTGCGCTCTTTCAACGCCGGCCCGCTGTTCGGCATGGCCAAGGGCCAGATCGACTACGACGCCGAACTCGCGAGCAAACTCGCCGGCAACCTGAAATTGCTGCTCGATCTCGACAACGGCCGCGCGTGGGCGGCTGGCTCGCACAACGAAGCTTACCCGGGCAAGACCACCGCGCTGCCGAAGATCTGGGAAACCTACCCCGAAATCACCGATTACGGCAAGAATTACGCCAAGGCGGTCAACGAGCTGGCCGCGGTCGCCGGCAAGGGCCAGGACGCGCTGAAATCGAAAATCGGCGACCTCGGCAAATCCTGCAAGGCGTGCCACGACGACTTTCGCGAGAAAAAGTAACCCGAATTGACGGCTCCCACTGATCGGGACCCGGACGGACTATTGCGCCGCCGGGTTCCGGTATTTTTAACCTCGGGATTCACGAGCCTCCGTCTGTCGCCAGCTGCCGCGCTCGATCGATGATAAAGGCACGCCGAATGCGCGCGTTGCTCGCCGCGCTGCTGCTTTTCGCGGCGCCCGTCGCGTTCGCCCGGGATAGCGGCGAGCCGCCGGCAAACCCCGGCGAATACCTGTTCAAGGCTGCCGGTTGCGGGCATTGCCATACCGCCGAGGACGGCCCGCCACTCGCCGGCGGCCGCCCGCTGGAAACGCCGTTCGGCGTTTTCCATACCCCCAACATCACCGCGCACGACGCGGCCGGAATCGGCGCCTGGAGCGACGACGCATTCGTGCTCGCGCTGCGTCACGGCATTCGCCCGGACGGCAGCGCCTACTACCCGGCGTTTCCGTTCACGTCGTACACGCGAATGACCGACGCCGACGCGCTCGCAATCCTCGCCTACATCCGGACCCTGCCCGTTTCCGACCGGCCCAATCGCGACCACGAACTCGCCTGGTATGTCAGCTGGCGCTTCGCCGCGCGCGTCTGGCAGTGGCTGTTCTTCAAACCGAGCGAGTACCGGCCGCGCAGCGACAAGGGCACGGCGTGGAACCGCGGCGCCTATATCGCCGAGGCGCTCGGCCACTGCCAGGAATGCCATACGCCGCGTGACTGGTTCGGCGCGCTGCGGACGGAACTCGCCTACGCCGGCAACGCCGACGGGCCCGAAGGCGAACTGGTGCCGAACATCACGCCGCATCCGGAGACCGGCATCGGCGACTGGAGTCGCGAGTCCCTGCACACGTTTCTGCGCTTCGGCGAACTGCCGAACGGCGAGTACACCGCCGGCACGATGGACGCGGTGATCCAGGGGACCGGGCAACTGACCGACGCCGACCGCAACGCGCTGATCGACTACCTGCGCGGGCTGCCGCCGATCGACAACCGGGTCAGCAACTGACGGGCGCGTCGCGAGCCTTGTGCGACCCGGCCGGATTCGACGCCGGTGCTTGTTATCGCGAAGCGTTTCGATAAGAATACTTCGACAAATAGTCGCGATTGCGCCGAAAACGCGATCTTTCGATAGTATTAACATAGACACCTCACCCGGGATTTCGACTCATGTCCGACGATCAGCCAGCCCTCGACGACGAGGCCAAGTTTCGCATCGGCGCCGTCTGCCGCATGACCGGCCTGTCGCAGCACGTGTTGCGCGTCTGGGAAAAACGCTACGGCGTGGTCCGGCCGCGGCGCGCGAGCAACCAGCGCCGCCTCTACAGCGAGCGCGACATCGACAAGCTGGCCCTGCTGAAACAGCTCGTCGACCGCGGCCATGCGATCGGTTCGATCGCGCGGCTCGACCGCGCCGAACTCGCCCGGCGGCTGCAACAGTCGCGCGATCTAACGCCGAGCCTGCCGGCGCGCAAGGCGCGCGTGCTGTTGCTCGGGCCATCGCTAGCGACGCTGGCCGCCGCCTGCGGCGACAGCGAACAGATCGATTACCTCGGGCTCTACGACGAGGCCGTCGACGTCGACACGGCGACCCGCGCCGACGTCGCCGTGGTCGAATGGCCGAGCCTGCATCCGGACGCCGGCGTCGACGCGACGCGAATCGCCAATCGCCTCGGTGTCAGCCATCTGCTGCTGGTCTACGACTATGCGCCGGGCGCCGCGCTCGCGCGCCTCGACGGCGAGCGGATCGTCGCGCTGCGCGCGCCGCTCGACCTCGCGACCCTCGAGAGCCTGGTCATGCGGCGTTTCGCCCCCGCTCGCGACGAAGATATCGCCGAACCAGTGCCGCCGGCGCCGCCGCGCCGCTACGACGACCGCACGCTGGCGTTCCTCGCCACCTACTCGACCTCGGTCGCCTGCGAATGCCCGCATCACCTCGTGCAGTTGATCACCAGCCTGGCGCGCTTCGAGGCGTACAGCGCCGAGTGCGAGAGCCGCAACGCGGCCGATGCCGAACTGCACGCCTTGCTTTACGCGACCGCATCGCAGGCCCGCGGCCGAATGGAGCAGGCGCTCGCCCGCGTGATCGAACACGAAGGCTTGCCAACCGCGCCGCCGGCCTGAAGCCACCCGCGTCGCCGGCCTGGCGTCGAATTCGATCCACGCAAGAGAAGTCCCGCTGCGAGAACGGGACAACTAACCAGCTTTCAGGGATTTCCGGCCGCTGCGCCGGATGGAGGACCGCCGTCCGTGGCGAACTAACGAGAGAACGAACGCCGCGGGAAGCCACTCCGCGCGACCCAACGCTACCCGACGAGAGTCCGAACAAATTGTCTATTATATTTCTATTTTTTAATTGAACTTACTCTAGACAACTTGCGTAATACATAAAAATTGATAGCCAAATTGTAACTGGAGACCCTGATGAAGCAACTGACCCGCAGACAATTACTCGGCGCATCGGTGGCCCTGAGCGCGAGCCCGTTGCTCGCTCTGGGCGGCGCTGCCGCGCGCGCGGCCGCCCTGCCGAACGTCGACCCGGCCGCACCCCAGGCCAGGTCCCTGAGTTACGTGCAAGACTCGCCGCAGGCCGAACGGAATTGCGCCAATTGCCGGCTCTACACGGGTGCGGCCGACTCGGCCAGGGGTCCGTGCGTGATCTTCCCGAACCAGCAGGTTGCCGCCGCCGGCTGGTGCAGCGCCTGGGTCGCGCGGGCCTGACGCCACCTGACCGAATAAACTCTTCACGAGGATATCACCATGGATAACGCACTCGCCTGGGGCGTCGGCCTCTACCTTTTTGTCCGCATCGCGCTGTTCGGCGTGCTCGGCTTCTGGCTTTACCGGGTACTGCGCTCGGAGCCCGAGCCCAGCCGCGCGCGCAGCAGCGACCAAAACCGCTACGCGCTCGAACGCCGCCACGGCTCGGACCGCCGCGGTTAACGAATACGTCGCCGCCGGTACCGCCGCTTCCCGCTCCAGCAGCCGTCGTAGATTCGGCGGCGCCACGGGTACCGGCGGACGACGTTCTATTCCGCCGGGGTATCGCCGCGCGAACTCCATTGCCGGATCGAATTGGCGTAATACTGCAATACGTCCAGCGACGCCTCGCGAGCCCGCAGCAGGCCGTCGCGCGACTCGACCAAACCCCGTCCCTCGAGCATTCCGAGCGCCCGCTCGAGAACTGCCTCGCGCGCGCCCAGCGACAACCTCACCGGCGCGCCGAGTTCCCGCAATTCGTCGATGCGTCGTGCCGCGAGCGCCTTGATCTCGAGCTCGCTATGCCAGGCGTCACGCTGTTCGACGAATACGTCGCACAACAGCGCGACCGGCAGCACCGGCACCACCCGCGCGATGTCGCGCATCAGCCGGTGACTCAGGCGCGTCACCTCGTCGAAGCGCGCCGTATCGTCCAGTGACGCGAGGTCGATACCGCGTTCGCGGCAATATCTCGACATCGACAGCGGCCGGCCGAAATTGACGCAGGCGTAACCGAAACGCAGCCAGCGCTTCTCGCGATTCATCAACAGGGTTTTCAACCCGAAGCGCAGGCTCGTGCGCAACACGAAGCCGAAGCTGCGCCGCTCGGCGGCCGGGTCGAGCCGCCGTACGAGGCTGAGATCTTCGATCACGCGATCGTAATTGATGCCGACCGGCACGAACACGACGTCGCGATCGGCGTCCGGGCGGTAGTCGCGCAGCATGTAATCGAGAAACCCCTGCTTCGGCTCGCGCAGCAAACCGTCGCGCGAGAGGCCGCCCTCGAGGAACACCGCCTGCGGAACGCCGGCGCGCGTCGCGTAGTGCACGTAGCGCTCGAGCACCTTGCGATACAGCGGGTTCTTCGAGTTGCGGCGGACGAAGAACGCGCCCATCGACTTGATCAGCGTCTGCAGCGGCCAGATCCGCGCCCATTCGCCGACCGCGTAGGACAGCGCCGTGCGCTCGGCGGCGAGAAACGATACCAGCACGTAATCCATGTTGCTGCGATGGTTCATGACGAAAACGACACTCGCCTCGGGATCGACCTCCGCCAGTTGGTCGTCGTCGTAAAAACCGACGCGCACCCGGTACAGCATCCGGCCGACGGTTTTCGCCAGCGAGTAGCCCAGCCGGAAGTACAGGTAGGCATTGAACGACGGGACGATCTCGCGCGCGTAGCGCACGACGCGCGCCTGCACGGCCTCGCGCGGCAAATCCTTTTCCGCGGCGTACTCCTTCATCGCGGCGACCACCCTGTCGTCGAACACGAGCTGGTCGACCAGCGCCTGCTTGCGCGTCAGCTGGAACGGGCGGATCTCGATGTCGAGCCGCTTGTTGACCTCGTCGATGACGCGATTGACGCGCCGCCGCAGGTAGGCGCGCGCACCCGGCAGCAGGATGCGATCCAGAATCAGCAATGCCGTGGCCGCGAGCATTACGCCGAACAGCCACAGCGGCAAGGTTATCGAGGTCTCCACGGCGCGCAGTGTGGCACGATCGCGAGGCGGCCGCCAAGCCGGCGGCCGCGGAACTCAGGAGCGCAGGTAGGACGCGCCGTTGACGTCGACGATGCAGCCGGTCATGAATGGCGGCGCTTCGAGCGCGAGGAAACGGATTGCGCGGGCGACCTCTTCGGGCTGCGCGACGCGACCGAGCGGGCTTTGGCCACGGATACCGTCGCCGTCGGCCGAGTCGAGCACCGCCGCCGCCATTTCGGTTTCGACGAAGCCCGGCGCGACCGTGTAAACGTAGACGCCGTCCGGCGCCAGCGCCTGCGCCAGCGACTGGCCCATCGCGTTGAGCCCGGCCTTGGACGCGCCGTACCACGGCATCAGCGGCTCGCCGCGAAACGCGCCGCGCGACGACACGTTGACGATGCGCCCGCCGCCGCGCGCGACCATCCCGGACGCGGCGCAATAGCTCAGGTTGCCGGCGGCGGTCAGGTTGGTCTCGACGATGCGCCGCCACGCCGACTGCCAGGTCGCGTAGTCGAGTTCGGCGAAGGCGTGGCGCTCGGAAACCCCGGCGTTGTTGACCAGCACGTCGAGCCCGCCGAACTCGGCTTCGGCGCGCCGGATCAGGTCGGCGGCCGCGTCCGGTTCGGTGATATCGCATTGCAGCAACACGTGCCCGTCGCCCGGCAATGCCGCCAGCGTCTCGCGGGCGCGCGCCTCGTTGCCGTGGTAATGCACGCCGATGCGCGCGCCCTGGCCGGCGCACTCGATCGCGGCCGCGCGGCCGATGCCGCCCGACGCGCCGGTGATCAGAATCGAGGTTCTCCGGGCCATGTTCGAACACGAGTCAAAATCGCATGATACTACGCCTGTCCGGCGCTGCGGAACCGGCCGTGGCGTGATGGATCGAAAAATACCGGCGAGCGGCGCTCGCGCACCGCGCCTGCGGCCCGACCGCGGCCAGTGACCACCGGCAAAGCCGCCGGCGAGCTTCGACCCTAGCGCGACGCGCCGGCGCGCTTGTGCTGGTACATCTCGACATCGCTCGCGTGCAGCAGCGCGTCGATATCCGC
>JAHEKJ010000039.1:0-20264 GCA_024638385.1 Gammaproteobacteria bacterium
ACGTGCCGATACTCGCCGTCGGGCCGACGGATGCGGTACTCGATTTCGTACATCCGGTCTTCGGTCTCGGCGCGCGCGAAGACCTCGCGCACGCGCTCGCGGTCTTCGGGATGGACGATCTCGTCGAGCAGGCCGTCGAGTCCGAGCGCCTCCATTTCGGCCGCGCTGCGGCCATGGATGCGCAGGTATTCCCTCGAATACGACAGCATCCGGGCGTTGGCGAGATCCCAGCGAAAACTGCCGACCTTGGCGATCGCCTGGGCAGCCTCGAGCTCCTGCTCGCTGCGCACCTGCTCGGTGACGTCCTGCATCGTGCCGAGTTGTTCGACGACCTTGCCGTTGCGCCGCGCCGACGCGTCTACGCGTTCGAAGATATGACGGTACTCGCCGTTCGGGCGCAGGACGCGGAACCGGACCTCGTAGAACCCGTCCTCGATTTGCGAGCGACGGTAGACTTCCCGCACCCGCTCGCGATCGTCCGGATGAACGAGTTCGTCGAGGTAGCCATCCATCCCCAGCGCGCGCATTTCGCGCTCGCTGCGCCCGTGAACTTGCAGATAGTGTTTCGAGTACGACAGCATCCGCTGGTTTGCGACGTCCCAGCGAAAACTGCCGGTATTGGCGATGCGTTGCGCTTCCTCGAGTTCCTGCTCGGCAAGCTTGCGCTCGGTCACGTCCTGCAGGGTACCGATGTATTCGCGGGGTTTGCCGTCGACGACGACCGACGGCTCGGCGCGTTCGACGACGTGGCGAAGCTCGCCGTCGGGCGTCAGGATACGATAGTCGATTTCGTAGAGTTCGAGCGTTTCACCGGATTTCCGGTAAGCCTGCAACACGCGTTCGCGATCGTCGGGATGCACCGTTAAAGTCGTCAGCTCGGGGTCGCCGAGCGCCGCGATTTCTTCCCGGCTGCGGCCGTAAATGCGGGCAAACTCGTCCGAGAATCCGATCGGCCTGTCTGCGACTATGTCCCAGCGGAAACTGCCGACGCGGGCGATGCTCTGGGCCCGTTCGAGATCGAACTCGGCAAGCTTGCGCGCGGTGACATCCTGGAACATGCCGAGGAATTCACGCACCCTGCCGTCTACCCGCGCGGTGACGTCGGCGCGCTCGATGACGTAGCGGATCTCGCCGTTCGGCCGCACGATCCGGTAGTCGATGTCGTAACCCTCGCCCGCCTCGATCGCCCGCCGATAGGAATCGAGCACCCGCTCGCGATCGTCCGGGTGCACCGCCAGCTCGATGATCTCGGCGTCGCCGAGGCGCATGACCTCATCCAGCGGCCGACCATAGATGCGCGCGATTTCAGCCGAAAACGAGATCGGCCTGTCGTCGATGACGTCCCAGCGAAAACTGCCTACCCCGGCGATGCGCTGCGCCTTCTCGAGCTCTTCCTCGACGCGCTTGGTCGCGGTGATGTCCTGCATCGTGCCGACCAGTTCGACGACCTTGCCGTTCTCCACCTGGGTTGCCTCGGCGCGCTCGAGAATGTGCCGAACCTCGCCGTCGGACCGCAGCAGCCGGTATTCGATCTCGAATATCTGGTCGCCGCGGTCGAGTTTTTCGTTAAAGCGCGCGTCGCGATAGGCTTGCGCGCATCGCTCGCGATCGTCCGGGTGCACGTAGTCGAGCAGGTACTGGTCGTCCATCGCCGCGATTTCGTCGGCGCTGCGACCGTAGATTTCGGCGATTTGCTTCGAAAACGACGTCATCACGTCGCCACTGAAATCCATCCGGTAGCTGCCGATTTTCGATATCCGCTGCGCCAGTTCGAGTTCTTCTTCGAGACGCTTGCTCGCGGTGATGTCGATGCGCAGGCCGACCGTGCCGCCACTCGGTAATTTCTGCTCGAGAACCCGAATCCAGTTGCCGTCGGGCAACTGCTCGTCGTACGACTCGCCCGGGTTGCGAAACTGCGCCAGCCGCGTGGCGATGAGGGCTTCGCGCTCGGCTGCGTTTTTCGCCTGCGGCCGCTGCAGGTTCCATGCGCGCGTCAGTTCTTCCATGCTGACGCCGGGCTCGATAAGTGCGTCGATCGAGGCGTAGATCTCGCGATAGCGCTGGTTGCACATGACCAGGCGTTCGTCGGCGTCGAACACGACGAAACCGTCGTTGAGCAACGACGTCGCGGTGTAGATGAGTTCGTGGGTCTGCCGGCGGAGTTTCTGCTCGGCGATCCGCTCGGTCGCGTCGAGCGCCGAGCCGCGGTAGCCCAGGAAGTTGCCGGCGTCGTCGTAATACGGCCGGCCGCTGCTGCGGTAAACCAGCTCCTTGCCGCTGCGGCTCCGGCTGCGATAGTGAAAATCCCGAAACGGCACCTGCCTGGCGACGCAGTCCTGATAATACTCCCACTGCTCGAGCTCGAACGGATCGTCGGTCTCGAGTCGCAGATCCTCGCGCCGGCGCCCGAGCATGTCCTCGGGCCGGGCGCCGCTGACTTCGAATACGTGCGACGACATAAAGGTAAAGCGCATGTCGGCGTCGGTTTCCCAGAACCACTCGCTCGACGCCTCGCCGTAATCGTGAAAGCGGTCCTCGGCACGCCGCAGGTCGCGCGTGCGCGCGGTGAATTCGGCCTCGAGCTCGCGCCGCAGGCGCGCCAGGTTGCGGCGCACGAAAAACACGCCGAGCCAGGTGCCGGCGCAACCGATAATGAACGGCACCCCGGCGCTGAACAGGTTCACCTGGTCGAAGCCGAAACCGATACTCTGCGCAGTAACCGCGATCGCGGTCAGCACGAGCCCGCCGGCGAGGCACAGCAGCGCGGTCTGCAACGGCGGCATGACCGTGTCCGGCGCACGCCCGGGCGCACGCTCGGGTGACGTGCTGCTCTGCTGTTCTAGCGGGGACGAATCCATGGGTTTGGCGACGGGCGGGCGTTAACCTCGGAGTATAGGCGAGAATCCGGTCTAACCCGGCATCAGCGGCGGGGCGTCGACCGAAACGAAGGTCTCGGGGAAAAAGCCGTTGAAACGGGTCGCCGCCGAGTTCGAATAGGCGCCGGTCTGGCCGATTTCGATCCAGTCGCCCTCCTCGGCATCGACCGGCAGGCAAAACGGCGCCGGCAGGATGTCGAGGTTGTCGCAGGTCGGTCCGAAGATCGTGAAATCCCGGCACTCGGTCGCGATTTCGCGCTTCGGATTGATCAGCCGGGCCGGCAGCTTCACCTTGCCGAGCAGCGTTTCCGACAGGCTCTGGTAAATGCCGTCGTTGATGTAGAGCTTGTCGTCCTTGCGCAGCTGGATCTGGGTCAGCAGCGAGCAACCGCTCGCGACCAGCGCGCGGCCCGGTTCGCACATCAGCACGCAATCCTTGCGTAACCGCGCCCGGTCGAAGGCTTCCTGGATTGCGTACAGGTAGACGCTCAATGCCGGCGGATAATCGTCCTGGTAAACCGCCGGAAAGCCGCCGCCGACGTCGAGGTAGTGCACCGGCACGCCGGCCGCCTCGATCACGCCGAGCGCGGTCTCGATACCGTCGACGAAGGCCTGCGGGGTGCGGCACTGTGAGCCGACGTGGAACGCGACACCGGTCTGGAAATCGGCCTCGTGGACCTTGCGCAGCAGTTCCGCCGCGTCCTCGGCGGCGATGCCGAACTTGTCCGACAACTGGTACTGCGCGTCGTGCACCGGCGTGACGATGCGCACCAGCACGACCCGGCCGTCGCCGCCGCCGGTCACGTCGATGATCTTGGCGAGCTCTTTTTCGTGATCGATAACGAAATGGTCGACCGCGTAGACCTGATGCGCGGTCATGATCGACGCGCGCGCCTTGACCGGGTGCATGAAATAACAGTCGGCCTGCGGAAAATGTTCGCGCACGTGCGCGATCTCGGCGAGCGACGCGGTGTCGAAGTGGCGGATGCCGGCCTCGTACAGCGCGCGCAATACGGTCAGGTGCGGGTTGCACTTGACCGCGTACATGACGCGGCCGGGAAAGGCATCGAGAAAAAATTCGGCCTGGCGTTTGAGTTCGGCCGGTCGCAGGCAGTAGATCGGGTAACCTGGCGCGAGATCGGCAATTACGTCCTCGACGGTCGCGAAGTTCGGAATCTGTTGCCCCATGAGCAGCGCAGCCTGGCCGGAGTTCGGCGCATTTTCGCACAGCTTCGGGGCAATGGATATCCTCAGGCGTCTTCGTCGCCGGGCGCCCAGTCGAGCAGGCTGCGCGGCCGGCGCCAGAAACGCAGGCGCGAAAGAGATCCCAGCTCGAAATCGCGCTCGAAGCCGGCGCAGAGGCGCAGGCGATGGCCGCCTCCCGATACGCGCGCGAGCGCCGGCGCGAAGACTTGCCGCTCGAGTTCCAGCAACAGCGCATCGAGCGCCCCGCCGCGCGCGGATTTGAGGGTTTCGAGCAGGCGCAGATCGACGACGACGGCATCGCCCTCGGCCGCCCGCGCAAACGCATCGAGCGGGCGGACTTCGAATCCGAGGCTCGCGGCAAAGCGGTTCAGCGCGGCGTCGTCGCCGTACCACCGGGCGGCGAGGTCGGTCGCGTCCGGCGCCGATCCGCCACCCCAGAACCACAGGCTGTTGATCGGCAGCAAACCCTCGGTGGTTCGCTGCGCGTTGATGCGGTGCTGGTGCAGAAACATCTGCATTTCGTTGAGCAACCGGTACCACGGCAGGTTGTCGCGCGATTGCTCGATATACGGCGAAGCCGATTTGCCGAGTACCGACAATACGTGCGGGTAGTGACGCGGCGCCGTGACCGATTCGAGCCGCAGCAGGAAACCCCCGTCGGGCAGCGCAGAGATATCAAAATCTAGCTTAAATAGTTCCTTTAAGTCATTGATTAAAATACCTATGTCCTGCAGATTTCGCCGGTTTTTCTCGATCGGCACGAGCACCGCACTGCGCAGATCGGGGCGCAGGTGCACGGCTTCGCACAGCAGCGCGCGCGTCGCCGCCGTATCCCCTGCTTCGATTTGCGCCTGCGCCAGCGGCAGGCCGCCGCCGGCCGTGTCGAGCGCGAGCGCGCGCGCGACTATCGAATCGATATCGAAAGCGTGATTGGCAAGCGGATCGGCAAGGCCGAGCATGCGGTTGAGTCGCGGCAGGCGCTCGCGCACGAAGCGCTCGCCCAGTTCGGCCAGCGGCAGGTCGAACAGTCCGGGCAGGACGAGGCTGATCCGGGCCGGCATCGGCCGCGCTCAGTCGGCGAGACTCGTGCTCAACAACTCGTGCAAGTCATTGGACAGGTCGCCGCGCGCGAGCATCGCCTCGACCTCGGCGCGCATCTGCTCGCCCAGCTCCGGCACGAGCTTGCGCCAGTGCAGGAACGGGTTCGCGAGCCGCGCCGCGACCTGCGGGTTGAGCGCGTCGAGCGCGAGAATCTTGCCGGCGGCGAAGCGGTAGCCGGCGCCGTCGGCGCGGTGGAAGGCGCGCGGATTCTGCATCATCGGCGCGAGCAGCGAGCGCGCGCGGTTGGGATTGTCGAGGCGGTAGGCCGGGTGCTCGAACAGCGGCACGATCGCGTCGAGCGCGTCGTCGCGCAGGCTCGCGCCCTGGGCGGTGAACCACTTGTCGACGACCAGCGGGGATTGTCGCCACTGGTCGTAGAATCGCGCGACGATCTCGTCGCGCAACGCATGATCGTAGTTCGCGATGCCCTCGAGACAGGCGAGCTGATCGGTCATGTTGTCGGCGGCGCCGTACTGTTCCCGGCAGAGCTCGAAGTACCGCGGCTGCTCGAGTCGCAGCAGATAGCGCAGGCAGGTATTCCTCAGCCGCCGGCCGGCTACCGCCGCGGCATCGAAACGGTACTCGCCTGCCGCCTTGCACGCCGAATAGTGTTCGAGCAGTGCGCCCTCGGTGGCGCGCGCGACGGCGGTCTGCAGGGCTTCGCGCACGGCGTGCAGGCGTGCGATATCGACCCGCTCGAGCATTTCGGCGACGTATTTCTCGCCCGGCAGCACGAGCATCTCGGCGATCAGCGCGCGGTCGTCGATGTCGCCTTTCAGCAGGCCGCGGCAAGCCGAGATCAGATCGGCCTGCAGGTCGGACCAGTCGCTGGCGTCACGCTGCAGCATCGCCAGCATCACGCGGCAGGCGAGCTGCTGGCCCGCTTCCCAGCGGTTGAACGCATCGCTGTCGCAAATCATCAGCCGCGCGAGTTCGGCATCGGAGAGATCGGTGGTCAGGAGTACCGGCGCCGAAAATCCGCGCAGCGCCGACGGCATCACACCCGCGGGCATGTCGTCGAAGACCAGCTCGGTTTCGTGCGCGTCGATCGATTCGACGCGCTCGAGCGTACCACTGGCGTCGAGCGGCAGCGGCGCGCCGGCGGCGTCGAACAGCGCCAGGCGCAGCGGAATCTGGAAGGGCCGGTTGAGTTCGCCGCGGGTCGCGCCCGGCTGTTGCGTGATGCGCAGCGTCAGTCGACCTGACCCGGGATCATACTCGCGACGCAGGTCGAGCCGCGGCGTGCCGGCCTGTTCGTACCAGCGCTGGAAGCGCTCGAGATCGATGCCGGACGCGTCCTGCATCGCGCGGCGGAAATCGTCGGTCGTCACCGCCTCGCCGTCGTGACGCGCGAAATACAGGTCCATGCCGGCGCGGAAGTTTTCCGCGCCGAGCAGGCCGTGGATCATGCGCACGACCTCGGCGCCCTTGTTGTACACGGTCGCGGTATAGAAGTTGTTGATTTCCTGGTACGACGCCGGCCGCACCGGGTGCGCCATCGGCCCGGCGTCCTCGGCGAACTGGTGGTTGCGCAGCGCGCGCACGTCGTTGATCCGCTGGATCGCGCGCGAGAACATGTCGGCGCTGAACTCCTGGTCGCGGAACACGGTCAGGCCTTCCTTGAGGCTCAACTGGAACCAGTCGCGGCAGGTCACGCGGTTGCCGGTCCAGTTGTGAAAGTACTCGTGCGCGATGACGCCCTCGATCGCGAGGTAGTCGTCGTCGGTCGCGCTCGCCGGGTTGGCGAGAACGTAGCGCGTGTTGAAGACGTTGAGCCCCTTGTTTTCCATCGCGCCCATGTTGAAGTCGTCGACCGCGACGATCATGTAAAGATCGAGATCGTATTCGAGCCCGTAGACCTCCTCGTCCCAGCGCATCGCTTTCTTCAGCGACGCGAGCGCATGGTCGCACTTGTCGCGATTGCGGTGCTCGGTGTATATCTGCAGCGTGACGTCGCGACCCGAACGCGTCGCGAAGCGGTCCTCGATACAGGCGAGATCGCCGGCCACCAGCGCGAACAGGTAACTCGGTTTCGGGAACGGATCCTGCCAGCGCACCCAGTGCCGGGCCCCGTCTGCGCCCTGCTCGACGCGATTGCCGTTCGACAACAGCACCGGGTAGTCGCTGCGCTCGGCCTCGATGCGCACCGTAAAAACCGACATGACGTCGGGCCGATCGAGGTAAAAGGTGATATGGCGAAAGCCCTCGGCTTCGCACTGGGTGCAGAAATTGCCGTTCGACAGGTACAGCCCCTCGAGCCGGGTGTTGCTCGCGGCATCGATCTCGACGACGCTGTGCAGTTCGAACCGTTCCGGCGGATCGGCGATCGTCAGCGTGTCGGCGTCGAGCGCATAACGGCTCGTCGCGACCGTCTCGCCGTCGATCTCGAGCTCGAGCAACTCGAGCCCGACGCCGTCGAGCACCAGCGGACGGCCGGGATCGCCGCCGACGCGACGAATCGCGAGTCGGCTGGTGACGCGGGTCCGCGTCGGATGCAGGCGAAAGTCGAGATCGGTGCGCTCGATGGTGAAATCGGGCGGCCGATAGTCCTTCAGGTACCTGCGCTGGTGCTGATCGGTTTTCAACGTCGCGGAGAGCCGGAAAAAAGGTCGCATAAGTGTACCCCAAGGCGTATCATTCGCAGCATTTTTCATTACTGGAGATGGGTCTATGGCCATCGAACGTACCCTTTCGATCATCAAGCCGGACGCGGTTGCGAAAAACGTGATCGGCGAAATTTACAGTCGCTTCGAGCGAGCCGGGCTGCGCATCGTCGCTGCGCGGATGGAACATCTGAGCGCGGCAAAGGCCGGCGAGTTTTATGCCGTGCACAAGGAGCGACCGTTTTACGGCGAACTGGTCGAATTCATGACCTCCGGGCCCGTGATGGTGCAGGTGCTCGAGGGCGAGGACGCGATCGCGAAGAACCGCGAAGTCATGGGCGCGACCAACCCCGCCGAGGCCGCGCCGGGCACGATTCGCGCCGATTTCGCCAAGACCGTCGACGAGAACGCGGTGCACGGCTCGGACGGCACGGAGACGGCCAAAACAGAGATCGCGTTCTTTTTCGGCGACGACGGAATCTGCCCGCGGACGCGCTAGCTTGCGCCGCCGGGCGTGCGCCGCGGATTCGGGTATAATCGCTCGTCCGTCCAGGTTTGAGCGGAGTCGACATGCAAAATAATCACCAGATCCTGTCCCATCGGTTGCTGGCGCCCGGTGCGGCGATCCTGCAAAGCCAGAGCCCGGGTTCGCAAACGATCACCCTGCAGGACAGGGCCGTCGAGGTGTTCACCGACTTCCGCTACGCGCGGCCGTTTTCGATCGGCTCGCGCGCGACGATCGACGAGGTCAACGACAAGATGATCGCCTGCGGCGTACGCCTGCTCTTCGTCGCCGACGGCGACGGGGTCCTGCAGGGGCTGGTGACCTATACCGACATCTTCGGCGAAAAGCCCGTGCGCTATATCCAGGAGCACGGCGGCCCCCGCGGCGAGATACTGGCGCAGGACATCATGACGCCGCTGGCGAAACTCGAGGCGCTGGACCTCGACGACGTGCGCAAGGCCAGCGTCGGCGACATCGTCGAGACCATCAAAAACGCCGGACGCCAGCACATGCTGGTCAGCCTGACCGGCGACACCGGCAGCCAGGTCGTTTGCGGTTTGTTCTCGTCGACCCAGATCGAGAAACAGCTGGGCATGAAAATCGAGCTGTCCGACCGCGCGCACACCTTCGCCGATATTCACGGCGCGGTCAGCAAGGCCGAGGCCTGAGTTAAGGGCCTAGCCGGCGCGGCGCCACCAGCCGGGCAGGTCGGCGAACGAGTCGAGCAGCGCATAGGGTTCGATATCGCCGTCGAGATCGGCCTCGCGAAACTTGCCGGTGCGCACCTGCACCCCGCGAATACCACAGCGCTGGGCCGCGTCGATATCGGCGACGATATCGTCGCCGACCATCAACGCGTTGGCGGCCGCGCAGTTCAGCATTGCCAGCGAGGATTCGAAAAACGCCGGCGCCGGCTTGCCGGCGACCCAGACTTCGCAGGACGCCGCGTGCTCGAGCGCCTTGACGAAGGGCGCGACGTCGAGGCGCAGGCCGTCCGGCCCGCGCCAGTAGCGCGTCATACCGAGTGCGACCAGAAGCGGCTGCGGCTCGCGCATCAGCAGTCGGAATGCCTGGTTCAGAGTCGCGTAATCCCAGCCGTCGCCGAGGTCACCGATGACGACCGCGTCGACCTCGCTTTCGGTGTCCCGGGCCTTGGCTTCGACCCGATCGAATTCCGCCCGCGTCGCGTCCGGCACGAACAACGCGACACGCCGCAGTTCGTGCTCTTCGAGGTAGCGCGTCGCCGCGACGATCGGCGTCATCAGTTCGTCGCGCTCGGCGGAGAAACCCAGGTGCTCGAATTTTTCGAGCAGCGCGTCGCGCGAGCGCGAGGTCGTGTTGGTTACAAACAGATGGGGAATGTCGCGCCGGCGAATCCAGTCCAGCGTTTCGAGCGCACCGCTGATGACCCGGTCACCCTGGTAAATGACCCCGTCGAGGTCGATCAGGAGCGCGTTTTCGGCTGCTTTCGGCTCGGCCATGACTCGATCTGTCTGCCCCGGTCGGCGGTTCGCCGGCGCGCCACGGGCACGAATCTGTTACGGAAACGTCTCCGACGTGAACTTCTTGATGCGGTGCTGCCCCATGACGATCCAGCGCGGCCGCGATTTGCCGGTGCCGGCGAGTTGCAGGCGAGGATGCTTCTCGACGACCCTCTCGAGCACGGCCTCCTGTTCGGGGTCCGCGTCGACCACGAAGACGTGCTTGCCCTCGCGGAGTTGCTTTTCGAATCGCTTGTAATCGTGGTGCGGCTCCTGGATGCCCCACAAACCACCCGACCAGGCACCGAAGCCGAGTAATACGATGGCGAGAAATATGAACGGGACCCAGGTATAGTTTTCCGGCAGGTTCGTGTAGGAGACGACGATGAGCACCAGCGCCGCCGCCGCGATGCCGATCCAGGTGCCGACGATGGTGCCGTGCACGAGATCCTTCTTGAACAACGATTCCATGTTGTGCAGGTGGTCGTGGGTTTCGACGCCGCTATCGTCGCGGCTGAAGACGTGGATCTGCGGCCGGTGTACCCCGCGCGTCTCGAGCTCCTCTTCGATACGGTCCAGATCATCCAGATCGTCGCTGACATAGAAATGTCGTTTCATGTTGCCCCCTCCCCCGTCGAAAACGAGTTGCAAATCAGAATACGCTTGTCCCGGGCCCGAATCAAGTGAACCCCGGTGCGCGCGCCCGACCGGTCGCACTACCCTGTTCGGACCGCGGCTTTCGTGCTATGTTCAGAGGTTGTCCGAAGTAATTTTCCCTCCCCAGACCGATGAGAATCGAAGACGATTACAAGCTCGATTACACCGACGTACTGATCCGGCCCAAACGCAGCACGCTCGGCAGTCGCAAGGACGTCGAACTCGAACGCGAGTTCCGCTTTCGCAATTACCGCGGTAACGGCGAGCATTACAGAGGCATTCCGATCATGGCGTCGAACATGGACGGCGTCGGCACCTTCGCGATGGCCGACGCGCTCGCCCGGCTGGGGCTTTTTACCTGCCTCGTCAAGAGCTACGACGCCGACGAACTGATCGGGTTCTTCGCCGCCGGCGATTCCGCGCGCCGCGAGAACGTCGCCTATTCGACCGGTATCACCGAGCAGGATTACGCCAAGTTCGGCGATGTCTACGCGCGCACCGGCGGGCAACTCAAGTACGTCTGTGTCGACGTCGCCAACGGCTATTCCGAGCGCTTCTCCGAGTTCATCAAGCAGCTGCGCGAAGCCTGCCCCGAAGTCGTCATCATCGCCGGCAATGTCGTCACCGGCGAGATGACCGAGGAACTGATTCTCAGCGGCGCCGACATCGTCAAGGTCGGCATCGGACCCGGCAGCGTCTGCACGACGCGCATCCAGACCGGGGTCGGCTTTCCGCAACTGTCGGCGGTCATCGAATGCGCCGACTCGGCCCACGGCCTCGGCGGCCACATCATCGCCGACGGCGGCTGCACCTGCGCCGGCGACGTCGCCAAGGCCTTCGCCGCCGGCGCCGACTTCGTCATGCTCGGCGGTCTGCTCGCCGGTCACGACGAAGGCGGCGGCGACATCATCACTCGGCACTTCAAGACCGGCGAGGTGCGACCGCTCGGCGACGCCTGGGAAGACGTCGTCGAAGAGCGAAAATACGTCAATTTCTACGGCATGAGCTCGAAAGCGGCCAACGAAAAACACTTCGGCGGCCTCAAGGAGTACCGCTCGTCCGAGGGCCGCGAGATCCAGGTGCCCTACCGCGGCCGGATCGACGACACGATCCAGGACCTGCTCGGCGGCATTCGCAGCACCTGCACCTATGCCGGCGCCAAGAAGTTGAAGTGGCTGTCCAAATGCACGACCTTCGTCAAGACCGGCGAGCAATTCAACAAGGTCTTCGACGGCCACTAGCCAGGATCCGCGGGAACCGGCAGGTCAATGCGAGGAGTGCGCGACCGAAGGTCGCGCGCGACGAAGCAACCTCCTGACACTTACCCGGTCCCGGGAGATTGCCTGGCTGCGCTCGCAATGACGCTGGCATCGGATCCCGCCCGTCGATCACCTAGCCCTTGCGCCGCCAGGCGTGGAATTTCTCGATCCAGGCGAGCAGCTTTTCGGGCGCGTGCGCCTTCTTCCACTCGCCGGCGGCGTACTTGTTGGCCTCCGCCAGCGTCGGGTAGATGTGGATCGTACCGAGGATCTTGTTGAGCCCGATGTCGTAGCGCATCGCCAGCACGAACTCGGCGATCAGGTCGCCGGCGTGCTCGCCGACGATGGTGACGCCAAGGATGTGATCGCCCCCTTTTTTCGTCAGCACCTTGACGAAACCGTGAGCTTCGCCGTCGGCAATTGCGCGGTCGAGATCGTCGATGTCGTAGCGGGTAATCTCGAAATCGACGCCCTGCTCCCTGGCCTCGGTTTCGTTGAGACCGACGCGCGCGACCTCGGGCTCGGTGAAGGTCGCCCACGGGATGACCGAATAGTCCGCCTTGAAGCGTTTGGCGATGCCGAACAGCGAGTTGACCGACGTGTACCAGGCCTGATGCGCGCTGACGTGGGTGAACTGGTACGGGCCGGCGACGTCGCCGCAGGCATAAATTGTCGGGATGCTCGTCTGCAGGTAGTCGTTGACCTCGATCGTGCGATTGTCGTTTAAGCGTACGCCGATCTCCTCGAGGCCGAAACCGCCCGAATTCGCGGCGCGACCGACCGCGACCAGCAGCGCGTCGAACTCGATTTCGACCTCGTTGCCAGCGTGCTCGACGAGCAGGATCCGCCGGCCGTCATGGTCGATTACGCGTTTGGCCTTGTGCCCGGTCAGCACCTGGATGCCCTCGGCGATGAATCGACTCTCGACCAGCGCGGATATTTCGGGATCCTCGCGCGACAGGATGCGCGGCAGCATCTCGACCTGGGTTACCTTCGAACCGAGACGCGCGAAAGCCTGGGTCAGCTCGGAGCCGATCGGGCCGCCGCCGAGCACGACCATCCGCGCGGGCAGTTCGCGCATCTCCCAGAGGTTTTCCGAGGTGTAGTAATCAATTTCGGCGAGTCCGTCGATCGGCGGCACGAATGGCTTGCCGCCGGTGGCGACGACGATGTTGCGCGCGCTGATCGAGCGGCCGTCGACCTCGACCGTCCACGGCGACGTGATCCGGGCCTCGCCGAGCACGACGTCGACGCCGAGCCCGTTATATCGCTCGACCGAATCCTTCGGTTCGATCTGGCGAATGATTTCGTGCACCCGCTCCATGACCGCGGCGAAATCGAAGTCCGCGGACGCCTCGCGAATGCCGAATTCCTGGCTGCGCGCGACATGCGACAGAAACTTTGCCGAGCGGATGATCGCCTTCGACGGGACGCAACCGGTGTTGAGGCAATCACCACCGAGCTTGTGCTTTTCGATCAGCGTGACCTTAGCCTTGACCGCGGCGGCGATGTAGGCCGTAACCAGCCCGGCGGATCCGCCGCCGATGACGACGAGGTTCGTGTCGAAAGCCTCGGGACGCTCGAAACCCTCGAGCGCCTTGCGCGTGCGGATCGTGTTGACGACCTTGCGCCCGACGAACGGCAGGACCGCGAGCAGCAGGAAAGACAGGATCAGTTCGGTCGAGAAGATGCCGGCGGCCGACTCGATCTGCGCGAGCTGGGTGCCGGCATTGACGTAGACGATGGTCCCGGCGAGCATGCCGACCTGGCTGACCCAGAAAAAGGTCCACAGTCGAATCGACGTCAGGCCCATCGCGAGGTTGATCGCGAAGAACGGAAAGGCCGGCACCAGGCGCAGCGCGAACAGGTAGAACGCGCCGTCGCGATCGATCCCGTTGTTGATCTTGTGCAGGGTATTCGAGAAGCGCGACTCGACCGCGTCGCGAAACAGGTAACGCGACAACAGGAAGGCGATCGATGCGCCGATCGTGCTCGCGAACGACACCAGCACGACGCCGGTGACGAGGCCGAAAATCGCACCGGCGGCCAGCGTCAGCACGGTCGCGCCCGGTAGCGAGGCGCCGGTGATGACGACATACAGCGCGAAATAACCGAGCAGCGTAAGCCAGCGGTTGTCGGCGTAAAACTCGTCGATTTGCTGTTGCTGCGCCTTGATGTATTCGAGGGTCAGAAATCGCTCCAGCTCGAACTGGAAAAACACGATGACAATCAGGATCAGGATCCCGAGCAGAACCAGCTTCTTCATGTGTTGTTATCCGGGGATGGCCCCTGCAACAGGTTATTGTTAGTCCGGCTCAGCTCGAGCATTGTTCCCGCGCCCACTCGAGCAGTTCCGCTTCATTACCCTCGAAGACGATCTTCGGTCGTTTCGTCTCGAGTTGGTAACAATACATCGGATCGTAGTAATGATCGAGCAGGAGGCCGATACCCGCGTCGAAATTCGCCGCCTCGCCGGTGCCGAAAAACGTATCCAGCGCGCGTTCGAAGCTCGCACGTACTTCGCGGTAACGCTCGTCCCCGAGCCGCTTGCGAATTCGCGTCAGGTTGTCGAGCACGAAGCGGCCGAACTCGCGCGCTGCTTCCTCGCCCCAGGCCTCGACGTAGGCCGGCCAGGCGCGCTCGATGTAATCCTCGCGAATTTGCCGGATCCGCTCTTGCCGGTCGGTTTGCAGGATCGCGCGCGGCGCGCGCGCGAGCGCCTCGACCAGCGTCTCCGGCATGTTGATCCGGCCGATATTGCGGCCCTCGTCCTCCACCAGTAGCGGCCGGTTACCGTGACGCTCGCGATGCTTGAGAAATTCGATCGATACCGCGTTCTCCCAGTCGATCGGGCTCGGCTGACGGTTCAGCGGGTCGCGACCGAAGGCCGAGCCGCGGTGGTTGGCGAGGCCCTCGAAATCGACGTGGTGCGGCGTTTGCAGCAGCACCCGGGTCTTGCCGACCCCGGTCAGGCCGCCGATGCAGACCAGCGGGACCTCGCGCAGCGAGCGCTCGAGTTCGTCGATCAGGAAGCGGCGCATCGCCTTGTAGCCCCCGGTGACGAGCGGGAAATCGACGCCGGCCTCGCGCAGCCACTGTTGCGTCGTACGCGAACGCAGGCCGCCGCGAAAACAGTACAGGTAGCCGTCCGGGTGGCGCTCGCAAAACGCGGACCATTGCGCCAGGCGCGCGGCGCGTATTTCCGGCGTGGCCAGCTCGAGACCCAGCCGGATCGCCTCGTCCTGGCCGGCATGTTTGTAGCGAATCCCGATCTGTTCGCGCTGCGCGTCGTCGAGCAACGGGATGTTGACGGCCCGCGGAAACGCGCCGTGCGCGAATTCGACCGGCGCGCGGACGTCGAGCAGCGGCAGATCGTCGACGAACAGTCGCCGGTAATCGTCGGTGTCGGCGCGGCTCAAAGCCGCGGCCCCGGGTGGCGAATTTCCCAGCAGCGATGGATCCCCGGCCGGCGCCTGAAATCCTCGGGTAGCGTCGCGCGGGTGATGTCGCGCAGGTCGAAACGCTCGCCGACGGCATCGTCGAGTCGAAATCCGCGCCGGTTGGTCGAGAACAGCAACAGCCCTTCGGCGGCGAGCAGGCGCATCGCGGCGTCGATCAGCCCGGCGTGGTCGCGCTGGATATCGAGGGTTTGGCGCATCTTGCTCGAGTTCGAAAACGACGGGGGATCGAAGAATATCAGATCGAATTCGGCGCTCGGCGCAAAACTCGCCGGATCGCGCAGCAACTCGAGCGCGTCGCCCCGCAGGAAACGATAGCGCGCCGGGTCATCGAGGCCGTTCAAGGCGTGGTTTTCCTCGGCCCAGCGCAGATAATTCGCCGACAGATCGACGTTGACGACTTCGCGCGCGCCGCCGAGGCCGGCCATCACGCCGACGCTGCCGGTATAGGCAAACAGGTTCAGCACGCGCGCGCCGCCGGCGGCGTCGAACACGCGCCGGCGCGTCGACCGATGGTCGAGAAACAGGCCCGAATCGAGATAGTCGCTCAGGTTGACGAGCAGCGACGCGGGACCTTCGCGGACCTCGAAGAATTCCTGCTTGCGATCGAGCCGCGTATATTGCTGCCGGCCTCGCTGACGCTGGCGCAGCTTGACGAACAGCCGCTCGGCAGGCACCTCGAATTGCTCGCGCACGGCCTGCGCCGCCAGCTCGAGACGCTGCGCGGCAAGCTTTGCGTCGATAGTCGGCGGCGCCTGGTATTCCTGCAGGTGATACCAGACGACGGCCGGGTCGAGCGCGCTCTGGTAACGATCCAGCGCGAACGCGAACTCGGGCAGGTCGGCATCGTAGAGGCGATAGCAGGAGACATCCTGGCGACTCGCCCAGCGGCCCAGGTGGCGCGCATTCTTGCCGAGGCGGTTACGCAACGGTTCGACCGACGCCGCGTCGCGCGCCGCGAGCTTGCGGGCTTGCGGCGCCGGCGACGCCGGCTTTATTTCGCCAGCACCGGCGTCGAACTCCGCGAACAGGCATTCGACCGGCCCGTTGCGTACGGTCTTGCGGCTGGTCCGCGACAGTTGCAGGCGATGCAACAGGTCCGGATTGGCCGAGAACACCGCAAGCCGCGCCGGCGCCGTGCGCCGCAGCATGGCGCCGAGATCCGCGTACAGCGCCGCCAGTCCGCCATCCGCTTCGAGCCGCTGGCCCCATGGCGGATTCGTGATCACCAGCGTCGGCCCGCCGCTGTCGTCGAGTTCGAGCTCGGCTAGCTGTTCGTGACGAAACTCGATGTCCGCCTCGACGCCGGCGCGCCGCGCGTTGGCGCGCGCGATCTCGAGTACGGCAGCGTCGTGGTCCGATGCGACGATCCGCGCATCGGATTTCGGCTCGATCTCGGCCCGGGCCTGCTCCAGGCAGGCATTCCAGATGTCGGACCGGTGTCGGCGCCAGCCGAGGAAGCCGAAATAGTCGCGCGTCAGGCCGGGCGCGCGGTTGGCGGCGATCAGCGCCGCCTCGATGGCGAACGTACCCGAACCGCAAAGCGGATCGAGCAGCCGCAACCGGCGCGCGGCGTCGCGATCCCACCCGGCTGCGCGCAGCATCGCGGCGGCGAGGTGTTCCTTGAGCGGCGCGCCGCCGTGTTGCAGGCGATATCCGCGGCGATGCAGGCTCTCGCCCGACAAATCGAGGCTGATCGTGGCCCGGTCGCGGTGAATATTGACGTGAATTTGCAGGTCCGGCTGGCGCCTCGATACCGACGGCCGGTCCTCGCCGGCGGCGCGAAACCGGTCGACGATCGCGTCCTTGACGCGCAGCGCCGCGTATTGCCCGTGATTCAGTTTCGAGCGCGACAGGGTCGCCGCCACCGCGAAACTCGAGCGCGCATCCAGGTGCTCGCGCCAGTCGATACCATAAGCCCGTTCGTACAGTTCATCCTCGTCGCCGGCGGGACCCGCGTCGAGCTCGCAGAACACCCGGTTGGCGAGGCGCGAGTGCAGACACACCCGGTAGGCCGCCTCGAGGCCGGCGTGAATCTCGACGCCGCCGTAAACCTTTTGCAAACGCGCCGGCAGCGGCGCGAGGACTTCGCGCAGCTCGTGATGCAAGGGGGTTTCGAATCCCTTGTGGCCGGTGACGAACAGCTTGATTTCTGACATGCGGTAAGGATCGTGGAGCGCCGCCGGGAGCGAATTTCGGGCCTTTCGTCCGAAATCGCCGACCCGGCCCGGAATTTATGACAATAGTCGCAGTTTAAAAGCCGATTTTTGGCCTATATTAACGCATATACCGCGTTTGAGTACGTTGCCAGGATGAACTCTTCCGACAAGCGCCAGGCCTCTCGAGCTTTGTCCGGCCCCGACGTATACACCGAAGTCACCACGCTCAGCAAGAAGCTGATCACGGACATGCTCGTGCGCATGATCGACAGCGCCGCAGACTACCATAGCTGGAGCCTGTCCGATGACGACGGCGCGCGGCTGGTCAAACTGATCCGCCACAAGCAGCGAATCATTTGTTCCTCTTTCAGCTTCCAGTTGAAAAAACAATTCGCCGATTTCAACGCCGGCAACAAGCCCGAATCGGCCGACAAGGTCACGCGCGACTGGAAAAAACTCGGCCTCGTCGGCGCCACCGACGCCGCCGAAATCGACGAGCTCGAAGCCATCGCCAACCGCTACGGCGAGGCCTTCAGGGAGTTCGACCGCTCGATCCTCAAGCGCCTGCAGGCCTGCATTAAGCGTCCGCGCGCGAGCGTCTACGAAAACCCGCTGCAGGTCAAGCGATTGTGCGAATCCTTCCAGTATGCGATCGACAGTCTCAACCTCGCGGTCAATTGCAAGATCGCGCTTTACCGGTTGTTTGCCGACCGTTTCGTCGAAACGCTCGGCCCGCTCTACCGGCGCATCGACCGCTTTCTGTTCGAGCACGGCATGCTGACCGAGATGGCGCCGGCGAGAATTAAACTGCGACCGCTCGACGGCCAGTCCGAATCGAGCCCGCCGGAATCCTTCGAACCCGATCAGAGCGCGAGCCTGCTGATGCTGTTGCAGCGCTTCAAGGAAAAATCCCGCCAGCCGACCGAGCAACACCAGAATCTCTTCCCCGAGCTGAAACAGCGTTTCGCGCGCTACGGCATCGACGAGTACGGCGAGCAAATCGACCAGCTGAACCTGATATTCAAGCTGATCTTCGAAGACGAGGACCTGCCACCGGCGGTCAAGCAACAGCTCGCGCGCCTGCAGATCTACGTCTTCATCACGGCGATCCAGGAAGACGGCTTCCTGCGCCGTTCGAGTAATCCGGCGCGCCGCCTGCTCGATGGCATCATCGCCAGCGAGGTCGAGATCGCGCGCCAGGGCAAGCCCGAGTTATCCGGCGCCAACTTTCTGCGCGACTACATCGACAAGCTTGCCAGTCGTGAATTCATCACGATCGAAAGCTATAGCGAAATGCTCGCGGGTTACCAGAACTTTCTCAAGCGGAACGAAGCCGCGACCCGAACCGCGCGGCGTGCCGAAGCCGCGCGCAAGGTCATGCCGCTGGTCAAATCGAGACTCGCCGAGATCACCGCGGCGCTGCGCATACAGGGGACGTCGATGATCCTTTTCGAGAAAGTCTGGCTGCCGCTGATGGTGCAGATCGCGCTGCACAAAGGCATGGATTCGGAGGCCTGGCACCAGACCAACGCAATGATCAAGAAGCAGGTCTGGTCGCTGATCCCCAAGTCGACCGAGGAAGAGCAAAAGGAATTGCTGAAAACCCTGCCGCAGGTCTCGCATTCGCTGCATCGCGCGATGCGCAGTCTCAAGCTCGCCGAATCGCTGCAGCAATCGCTGCGCGATTACCTCAAGCTCGAGCAGCAGGACGTCGTCGACAAGACCGCCGAAAATATCGCCGCGGCCAGGCGCCGCAGCCGTTCGCTTTCGGAGCAATCGCTCGAGGCGATGCAAGAGGAAGACACGACCGAGTTCGACGCGATGATGCAGACCGGCGTATTCCAGGTGCCGAAGGACATGCTCGAAGCGTTCAATTCGTCGAAGTCCGCGAAGCCGAAGAAGGTCAACCAGGTCCAGGCGCTCAACATCGGTGACTGGCTGCACCTGAAACAGGACGGCAAGGGCGCGCTCGGCAAGCTGGCGTGGAAAGCCGAGGACGCCAACCTGTTCATCTTCGTCGACCGCGACGGCGGCCGGATCTGCGAGGTCGACGCCGAGCGCCTCGGTCAGATGTTCGATTCCGGCGACGCGTCGCTGATGGAAGGCACCTCGGCCGATGCCGAGAAAACCCAGTTCAGCATCATGAAATCCCTGTAACGGCAGCGCGCCGTTAGCGTCAAACCCCCAGCAACAGCCTCGCCGGATCCTCGAGCACGTTCTTGATCGTGACCAGGAACTGGACCGCCTCGCGACCGTCGACGATGCGGTGATCGTAGGTCAGCGCGACGTACATCATCGGCCGGACGACGATTTCTCCGTCGATCACCACCGGCCGCTGCATGATGGCATGCATGCCGAGGATCGCCGACTGCGGCGGGTTCAGGATCGGCGTCGACAGCATCGAACCGAAGATTCCGCCGTTGGTGATGCTGAAGGTGCCGCCGGTGAGCTCTTCGATGCCGAGCTTGCCGTCACGCGCGCGCGTGCCGAGATCACGGATCGCCTGTTCGATCTCGGCGTAGCTCATCTGGTCGGCGTCGCGCAGGATCGGCACGACCAGGCCGCGGTCCGAGCTGACCGCAATACCGATGTCGAAGTAATCGTGATAGACGATTTCGTTGCCGTCGATCGACGCGTTGACCGCCGGGAAACGTTTCAGCGCTTCGACCGACGCGGCGGTAAAAAACGACATCATGCCGAGCTTGACCCCGTGGGTCTTCTCGAAGGCTTCCTTGTAGCGGGCGCGCGCGTCCATCATCGGCTGCAGATTGATCTCGTTGAAGGTCGTCAGCATCGCCGCGGTGTTTTGCGCCTGCTTGAGGCGTTCGGCGATCTTGGCGCGCAGCCGGCTCATCGGAACGCGGCGGTCGTTGCGCCCGGCCAGCGGCGCCGGCGCGGGTTTGGCCGACGGTGCCGCGTCGGCTTTGGCCGCCGGTGCCGCGTCGGCTTTGGCCGCCGG
>JAHEKJ010000039.1:20364-30690 GCA_024638385.1 Gammaproteobacteria bacterium
CGGTGCCGCGTCGGCTTTGGCCGCCGGTGCCGCGTCGGCTTTGGCCGCCGGCGCCTGTTGCTGCAGATGCGCCTCGACGTCGGCCTTGGTCACGGTACCCTTCTTGCCGGTTCCTTTGACGTCGTCGACGCTCAGGCCGTGTTCGCTGAGCAGTTTGCGCGCCGCCGGGCCGGCACGCTGGGTGTCGTCGGATTCGGACTCGTCGGGGCGATCTTCGGGCGGGGCCTCTTTGGCCGGCGCCTCGTCGCCGGATTTTTCGGCGGCGGGCGCCGCCTGGCCGCCGTTCGCTCCGGCGCCGGCACCGTCGGTATTGATGACACCGAGCACGTCGCCGTTCTTGACCGTATCACCGGATTCATAGCCGATCGACTCGATCACTCCTGCGGCGCTGGCGACGATTTCGAGCACGACCTTGTCGGTCTCGAGGTCGACGATGTTCTCGTCGACGCTGACCGGGTCTCCGATCTTTTTGTGCCAGTCGCCCAGCGTGCCTTCGGTGACCGATTCGGGTAACACCGGGACCTTGATTTCTACCTGCATTTCTTACTCCCGTCGATGCTTGCGCGTTCTTATTTATCCGTCCAGCGGGTTGGGGCGTAATCGGCCTCGAAGGCTTCCTTGACCAGTCGAGCTTCCTGCTCGAGGTGCAGCTGCATATAACCGACAGCCGGCGACGCGGACGAAATCCGGCCCGCGTATTGTACCCGGATCGGTTCGAAAATCTCGTTCAACCGGCTCTTGAACTCGCGAAAACAGCCCT
Source organism: Gammaproteobacteria bacterium (assembly GCA_024638385.1). Lineage (GTDB taxonomy): Bacteria > Pseudomonadota > Gammaproteobacteria. Next base: position 21,125 of record JAHEKJ010000039.1, read on the forward strand.
GGTTGCGTGGTTCGTCCTGGCACCATACGACATTCTCGAGGTTCGGGTACAGCTTGTTGATCGCCTTCAGATCGACCCTCGGAAACGGATAGAGTTGCTCGAGTCGCACGATCGCGGTCTGGTGATCATAGTGCTGGGCACGGGTTTCATAGAGCTTGTAGTAGATCTTGCCGCTGCAGAGAATCAGCCGATTGACCTTGCCCGGATCGATCTCGTCGATCTCGGGAATGACTTTCTGGAACTCGCCGTCGCTGAAAGCCGAGATCGGCGACACCGCGGCCTCGTGGCGCAGCAGGCTCTTCGGGCTCATGACGATCAGCGGCTTGCGAAATCCGCACATCATCTGGCTGCGCAGCAGGTGAAAGATCTGCGACGGCAGCGTCGGTTGCGCGACGCGCATGTTGTGCTGCGCGCACAGTTCCAGGTAACGCTCGATGCGCGCCGACGAGTGCTCGGGACCCTGCCCCTCGTATCCGTGCGGCAGCAGCATGACGAGTCCCGACAACCGTCCCCACTTGACCTCGCCGGAGCTGATGAACTGGTCGATGACGACCTGGGCGCCGTTGGCGAAGTCGCCGAACTGGGCTTCCCAGATGACCAGCGTCTCGGGGTCGGTCGACGAGTAGCCGTACTCGAAGCCGAGCACGGCCTCCTCCGACAGGAACGAGTTGATGACCTCGAAGCGCGGCTGGTCTTCCTTGAGATATTTCAGCGGCTTGTAGATCTCGCCGGTCTCCTGGTCGTGAATCGCCGCGTGACGGTGGAAGAAGGTGCCGCGCTCGCTGTCCTGCCCCGACAGGCGCACGCGGTAGCCGTTGTCGAGCAGCGCCGCGTAAGCCAGGTTTTCGGCGAAACCCCAGTCGGCGCCGATTTCACCGGCGAGCATCTTTTGCCGGTTGGTGAGAATCTTGTCGACACGCGAATGCACCTTGAAGCCGTCCGGCAGGGTCAGCATGCGCTCGCCGATGTGACGAAGCCTGTCAGGATCGACCGCCGTGCCGGGCGTCGAGTTGACGTCGCCGTCGTGCAGCCTGGCCCAGTCGCGCGCGGTCGTCGCCTCGAGACCGGAGATCACGTTCAGCGCGACCGCGCCGCCTTCCTCGAGCGCGCGGCGATAGTCGGCAATCATCTGGTCGACCTTTTCGCGGGTCGTAAAACCCTCGTCGATGAGCCGTTGCGTGTGCAGCTCGACCAGCCGCGGATGCTTGCGCACCTTGGCGTACATGACCGGGTCCGTCACCGCCGGCTCGTCGGCCTCGTTGTGGCCGTGACGGCGATAGCAGACCATGTCGATGACGACATCCTGCTGGAAAGTCTCGCGGTATTTGACCGCGATCTCGGCGATGAACACGCAGGCTTCCGGATCGTCGCCGTTGACGTGAAATATCGGCGCCTGCACCATTCGCGCGACCTCGGTGCAGTACAGCGTCGAGCGTATGTCGCGCGGGTTGCTGGTGGTGAAGCCGATCTGGTTGTTGACGATGATGTGGATCGTGCCGCCGGTCTTGTAGCCGCGGGTCTTGCACATGTTGAAGGTTTCCATCACGACGCCCTGGCCGGCGAAAGCCGAGTCGCCGTGGATCAGCACCGGCAGCACGTCATTGGTCGTGCGGTCGTTGAAACGCCGCTGGCGTGCGCGCACCGAGCCCTCGACCACCGGGTCGACGATCTCGAGATGCGACGGGTTGAACGCGAGCGCAAGATGCATCGGTCCCGAGTCGGTGTAGATGTCAGACGAAAAGCCCTGGTGGTACTTGACGTCGTAGTTGTAACGTTCGCTGAAATCGATCTTGCCCTCGAACTCGTCGAACAGGTCGCTCGGCATCTTGCCGAAGATATTGGTCAACACGTTGAGCCGGCCGCGATGCGCCATGCCGATGACGACCTCGTGGGTGCTGGTGACGCCGGCCTGCTGCACGACGCGATCGAGGATCGGGATCAGCGACTCGCCGCCTTCGAGCGAGAAACGTTTCTGGCCGATGTAGCGCGTGTGCAGGTATTTCTCGAGGTTTTCGGCGGCAATGATGCGGTCGAGGATTCGGTTGCGCCGACCCTCGCGGAAGTTCGGCCGCGCCAGCGTAGTCTCGAGCTGTACCTGGATCCAGCGTTTTTGCGCGCGATCCTCGATGTGCATGTACTCGCTGCCGACCGATCCGCAGTAAGTCGTCTCGAGGCGATCGATGATTTCGCGCAGCGGCGCGTCCTCGACGCCGAACAGCGACCCGGTATTGAACACGGTATCGAGATCGGCCTCGCTCAGGTTGTTGCCGGCGAGCGTCATTTCCTTGATATCGGGAATCGGCTGCAGTTCGAGCGGATCGAGCCGCGCCTTCTGATGGCCCTTGAAACGGTAGGCGTTGATCAGCTGCAGCACCGAGACCTGCCTGGCGTCGTGCGCGTGTAATGCGGTATCGCTGATCGGCGCGGCGGCGCGGCGGTTCTGCACCGCCACCTTCATCTGCGCCTGGATTTCGAGGTGATCCGGGTCGGGCTCGAGTTCGCCGTTGCGCAGCGCCTTGAACCAGTCTCGCCAGTGCGCGTCGACATCGTTTTCGTCCTTCAGAAAACGCGAATAGAGTTGCTCGATAAAAACTGCGTTGGTGCCGTAGAGATAACTCTCCTCCTGCATTTTTTTCATGCTCATAGCAATCTTCCTGTCGACGATTTCATGATTTTGCGCGGGGCTTCGATGAAACTTGAGATAATAGTCGAAGTATGGCGGTTAATTAACGATTGGTTCAGGGGTTTAACGATGCGGAGAAACCGACTGAATGTCAATACGGCCGGCTCTTCGCGACGCTCCGAAATCCGCTGGGATTCGAACGCAACGCTGTTAGAATACGCGCGATTCCGAAGCGGATGGAGTGCATGGCGCAGTATATCTACACGATGAGCGGTGTCGGCAAGGTGGTGCCGCCGCAAACCGAGATTCTGAAAAACATCTCGCTGAATTTTTTCCCGGGCGCCAAGATCGGCGTGCTCGGCTACAACGGCGCCGGCAAGTCGACGCTGCTGCGCATCATGGCCGGGGTCGATAACGAATTTGTCGGCGAAGCGCGTCCGCAACCGGGTATCCGGATCGGTTACCTGCCGCAGGAACCCGAGCTCGACGCCGCGCTCGACGTGCGCGGCAACGTCGAGCAGGGCGTCGCCGACACGCGCGCGCTGCTCGACGCGTTCAACGCGGTCAACCTGAAATTCGCCGAACCCATGTCCGACGACGAGATGGACGCGCTGCTCGCCGAACAGGCCGGGCTACAGGAAAAGATCGACGCCGCCGGCGCCTGGGATCTCGAGCGCAAGCTCGACGTCGCCGCCGACGCGCTGCGCCTGCCGCCGTGGGACGCATCCGTCGAGCGCCTCTCCGGGGGAGAGAAACGCCGCGTCGCGCTGTGCCGCCTGTTGCTGTCGAATCCCGACATGCTGATCCTCGACGAACCGACCAACCACCTCGACGCCGAGTCGGTGGCCTGGCTCGAGCGATTTCTGCAGGACTTTCCGGGCACCGTCATCGCGGTTACCCACGACCGTTATTTTCTCGACAACGTCGCCGGCTGGATTCTCGAGCTCGACCGCGGCCACGGTATTCCGTGGCAAGGCAACTACTCCTCGTGGCTCGAGCAGAAGGAACAGCGGCTCGCGCACGAGGAACGCGCCGAAAAGGCGCACCGCAAAACGATTCAGGCGGAACTCGAATGGGTTCGCGCCAACCCGAAGGGCCGGCAATCGAAGAGCAAGGCGCGGCTCAATCGTTTCGAGGAGCTGAGTTCACAGGATTACCAGAAACGCAGCGAAACGCGCGAACTGTACATCCCGCCGGGGCCCCGGCTCGGCGACGTCGTGGTCGAGATCGAAGGCGGCCGCAAGGCCTACGGCGACCGGCTGTTGTTCCAGAATCTCGATTTCAAGCTGCCGCGCGGCGGAATCGTCGGCGTGATCGGCCCCAACGGCGCCGGCAAGACCACGCTGTTTCGCATCATGGTCGGCGAAGAAACGCTCGACGACGGCACGCTGCGCGTCGGCGATACGGTCGAGATCGCCTACGTCGACCAGTCGCGCGACGCCCTCGACGGCGGCAGGACGGTCTGGGAAGAGGTTTCCGACGGACTCGACACGATCGCCGTCGGCAACTACGAAATCCCGTCGCGCGCCTACGTCTCGCGCTTCAATTTTCGCGGCCCGGCGCAGCAGAAATTCGTCAAGGACCTGTCCGGTGGCGAGCGCAACCGGTTGCACCTCGCCAAGCTGCTGAAAAGCGGCGGCAACCTGCTGCTGCTCGACGAACCGACCAATGACCTCGACGTCGAAACCCTGCGCGCGCTCGAGGAAGCATTGCTCGACTTTCCCGGCTGCGTCGTCGTGATTTCGCACGATCGCTGGTTTCTCGACCGCATCGCAACGCACATCATCGCTTTCGAAGGCGACAGCGAGGTCTATACTTTCGAGGGTAACTATTCCGAGTACGAGAGTCATCGCAAGCAGCGCCTCGGCCAGGATGCCGAGCAACCGCATCGCATCCGCTACAAGAAACTGGAAGTCTGATGTCCGAATTCGACAAACTGTTCAAGCGGCTCGAGCTGCTGCTAGACCGGGTCGAGAAGATCCTGCCGGCCCGGGCCGAATTCGTCACCGAGCAAGGCTACCAGGCTTATCGCTGGACCGCGCGGGGGCTCGAAGGCATCGCGGTCGTCGACGAAGTCGACAAGGCCGACCTGCTGCATCTCGAGCGGCAGAAAAACCTGCTGTTTCGCAACACCGCGCAGTTTCTGCGCGACCAGCCCGCCAACAACGCGCTGCTGTGGGGCGCCCGCGGCACCGGCAAGTCGTCGTTGATCAAGGCGCAACTGACCGAGTTCCGCGAACGGGAACTGTGCATCGTCGAGGTGCCGAAGGCCGCGACCAGCGAGCTGTTCGACATCATTCGTCTGCTGGCCGAGGACGGGCGCCGCTTCATCGTCTACCTCGACGACCTGTCCTTCGAGGCCAATGACGATTCCTACAAGGCGCTCAAGGCCTGCCTCGAGGGATCGCTGCAACCTCAGCCCGACAACGTGATCATCTACGCAACCTCGAATCGCCGCCACCTGATGCCGGAATCGATGCAGGACAACCTCGACAGTACCGTGGTCGACGGCCAGCTGCACCCGAGCGACGCGATCGAGGAAAAGATATCCCTGTCGGACCGCTTCGGCCTGTGGCTGTCGTTTCACCCGTTTACCCAGGATCAGTACCTCGCGGTGGTCGAACAAAGCCTTGCCGCGCGCGGCCTCGAACTCGACGAGGAAGCGCGCCTCGAATCGATTCGCTTCGCCACCAGCCGGGGCTCGCGCAGCGGCCGTATTGCGGTCCAGTTCGCCGCTTACTGGGAAAGCCTGCTCTAGCCGGTGGTCGCATGACTCGATCCGGTTCCTCGAATCCCGCCAATTCCGAGGCCGCCGCCGCGCTGGCGCGCCATCGCGAGATCATCCGGCGGACCCCGGTCGATCACGGCTATGCCTATGACATCGACGGCCTGTTGCGCGACCGGCTCGGATACATGGTGACGCACTGCAATCGGGTGCTCGACGTCGGCCAGTCGACGCGCGGCCACGCGGCCCTGTTTGCGGCGGAGTCGCTCGAAAGCGTCGATATCAATCACGGCGACCCCGAGCCCGACATCATCGACGACATCTGCGCGCCCAGCCGGCTTAAGGCCTCCCACTACGACGGCATCGTCTGCCTGTCGGTGCTCGAGCACGTCTACGACCCGTTCGCGGCCATCGCGCAGATTCATCGCCTGCTCGCGCCGGACGGCTACCTGCTGTTGCATCTGCCCTTTCTGTACCGCTACCACGCGCCGTCGGACCTGAAGTTTGCCGATTGCTATCGTTTCAGCCGCGACGGCATCGCGTGGATGCTGCGCGATTTTTCCGAGGTGCGGCTGTATTCCGTGCGCGGCCCGTACTCGAGTATTTTCAACCTGCACCGCAGCTGGAAAAAAACCATCGAACGCCGTTTCGGCATGGCGGCGTCGCGCTGGCTCGACCGCGTCGGCCTCAAGTTGTTCCGCCGACCCACCAGCGAATTACAGGTCTCGGGTTACTACGCCTGGGCGCGCAAGTAAAGACTTCCGGCGCCCTCGACGCTTGAAATCGTCGCGGTGGCGTGCCAATCTTGGTGCATTGACCGCAGTAAACGCTCGTTGCGTTTGGAGCGCCTCGCTTGGACCTGGCAGAAGAAACAGATCTGCTTCGTAAAATTCCGATGTTCGCGAAGATGGACACGTCGAAGCTGAAGCTGTTGGCGTTCGCCAGCGAAATCGTCGAGTTCGAAGATGGCGACATCGTTTTCAAGAGCGGTGACAGCGCCGATTACGCCTACGTCATCATGGACGGCGCGGTCGACATCATCACCGAAACCGAAACCGGGCCGGTGGTCACCGTCACGCTCAGGGAAAACCAGCTCATCGGCGAACTCGGCCTGCTCAATAATTCGCCGCGCATCGCAACGCTGATCGCGAACGGCAACCTGCGAGCGATGAAGATCACCGCCGACATGTTCTTCCGCCTGTTGCGCGAAAACGCCGATGTCGCGCTCGACGTCATCCGCATGCTTGCCGACAAGGTTACGACATCACACGCCCGCGTCGAAAGCCTGCAGCAGCAACTCAGTCACCAGGGCAATGATTGATGGCGGCGACCGATTCGACAGGGTTGCTCGCGCGCGACCGGTTCCAGGCGCTGTGGCGGCGTAACCTCGTCGCCGGCGCCGTCGACGACAGCGCCGCGATCCATCGCCGGCTGCTCGACGCCTACCGCGAACCGCAGCGCTTCTATCATACCCTCGAACACATCGAGCATTGCCTCGGAATGTTCGAGCTTTGCAAGCCCGAACTCGAGCAACCCGACGCGGTCGAGCTCGCGATCTGGTTCCACGATGCCGTCTACGTTGCGGGCGCGCCCGACAACGAGGCGCGAAGCGCCGAGCTTTATCGCAGGCTCGCGGACGGCGTACACGCGGAGCCGCTCGTCGCGCTGGTGGTGCGCCTGATCATGGCGACGCTGCACGACGGCGATTCGCTCGACGATACCGACGCGGACTACATGGTCGATATCGACCTGTCGAGCTTCGGCCTCGACTGGGACGCGTTTCTGCGCGACAGCAAGAACCTGCGGCGCGAACGCCCGGCGGTCAGCGACGAGGATTTTTATCGCAACCAGGGCGATTTTCAGAAGTTACTGCTTGCGCGCGAGCGCTTTTTTCATTCCAGGTTCTTTCAGCAGCGCTTCGAGCAGCGCGCGCGCGCCAACCTCTCCAGATATTTCGATCACCTCGGCGAGCCGGACTAGCCGCCTTCCGCCGGTTGCGGCTCGACGGTATAGATCCGCACCGCGCGATTGAGTCCGCGTACCGAGGTTTCGCCGAGTTCGCGCACGTTGAATTCGCCGTCCGGAATCTTCGCCAGGGTCGAATCCGAGACGATGATGCGGGTGCCGTAATCCTTGTTCAGTTGCTCGAGCCGCGCGGTCAGGTTGACCTGGTCGCCGTGCACCGTGTAGCCGACGCGATCGCCCGAGCCGACCAGACCGCCGATCACCTGCCCGGTGTTGATGCCGATGCGGGTGTTGAAAGCGAAGCCGTCGCCGAACTCGACGCCGTCGAGCACCCGCTGGATCGCGAGCGCGGCGCGCACCGCGTTGGCGGCGTGGTCGGCGTCGGTTTTCGGCACGTTGAAGGTCGCGAGCACCGCGTCACCCTGGAACTGACTGATGACGCCGCCGTGTTCGCCGATCGGACCGGCGATCAGCGTGAAATAGTGATTCAGCGCCTCGATCAATTGCTCTGGCGGCACCGTCTCGCTGATCGACGTAAAGCCTTCGATGTCGGTGAACAGGATCGTACACTCGCTGACTTCGCCCTTGCCGGTGATCGCACCCTCTTCCGACGCAATCACGCGCTCGGCAACTTCCTGTGGCACGAAGCGCGACAGGTCGCGCGCGGCGCTGCCCTCGATGACCGACTCGGCCAGCAGGTTGCGCGCGCGTTGCAGCGCGAGCGCGAGCACGCCGGTCACCATCAGGATCGATACGACCTTGTCGAACTCGGCGCCGATCAGCACCGAGTTCGAGGTCATGTACTCGACGTAATCGCGCGTGATCATGTCGCGTGCCGAATCGGTAGCGAGCACGTAGCCGACCAGCAATAACCAGCCGAGCGCAGCGCTGACACCGGTGGCGACGACGAATCGCGGGTCGAAATGCAGCGCGCGGATGCTGATGAAAATGAACAGATAGAGCAGCGTCGGCGCCTTCAGGTAAAACGACGGCGGCTGCTCGTACTGCAGGTGAAAACTCCAGATCAGCACCAGCAGCAACGCGATGTCGACGACCGACGACAGGTAGAGCATCCAGTCGGGGAGCCTGCGGTTCAGCGCGAGATAAAGGCGTATCAGGCTGAAGGCGAGGTAAACCGACAGCACCCAGGGCACCGGCGCGAAGTCGGCCTCCTGCGAAAAGGTTTTCGGCGCGACCGCATAGAGCAGCCCGAAAATCGTGACGATGATCAGCTGGATGATGCTGATCAGGACTTCGCTGCGTTCCTGTTGATCCTGGATCGAACGGCGCAGGCGTTCCGGCAGGCGTTCGTCGCGGTACCTGCCCTGCAAGAGCGGCAGTGAGGCGAGGAATCCCGCGTTCGCCAGCTTGTTATTCAAATTCGGTCTCCGCGAATCGTGCGCCGCAATATGACCTTATGACCCGCTCGCTTGTCAATAATTCCAGGCCCCCCGGATTTTGTCGACTAATGACAGTGCGTTTTGCGAAAAATCAGTGTAGTCTGCTGCTGCTGGGCTAATCGCAACCGAAAATCATGACGGCACGACTGGAACAGTCCCGGATCCTGATCTACAGCCACGACACGTTTGGCCTCGGACACCTGCGGCGTTGCCGGTCGATTGCGCATTCGCTGGTCGGGCAGTTCAAGGGCCTGTCGGTGCTGATTCTGTCGGGTTCGCCGATCATCGGCAGTTTCGATTTCAAGGCGCGCGTCGATTTCGTGCGCATTCCGGGAGTGATCAAGCTCAAGGACGGCGCCTACACCTCGCTCGGCCTGCACATCGATCTCGAGCAGACGCTGCAGATGCGCGAATCGATCATTTACCACACCGCGCGCATGTTCAAGCCCGATATCTTCCTCGTCGACAAGGAGCCGACCGGGCTGCAGGGCGAGGTCACGAGCACGCTCGAACTGATGCGCCAGCAGGGTGCCACCAACATCCTCGGCCTGCGCGACGTGATGGACGAACCGCGACAGCTGCGCGCCGAATGGGAACGCAAGCAGGTCGCGCCGGTGCTCGAGGAGCTCTACCACGATATCTGGGTTTACGGGCTCGCCGAAATGGGCAGTCCGATCGAGGGCCTCGGACTGTCGGCCGCGATCGAGCGCAAGCTCGCCTTCACCGGCTATCTCGACCGCGAGATTCCGAGCGACCGCAACTGGGTCGCGCCGATCGACCTCGACGATCCCTATATTCTCGTCACCGCCGGCGGTGGCGGCGACGGCGTCGAACTGGTCGACTGGGTGATCCG
>JAHEKJ010000040.1 GCA_024638385.1 Gammaproteobacteria bacterium
TGACGCGCGACGACGTCGAGGTGACGGTGCCGAATTCGATCATGGGCAACACCAAGATCATCAACGAGTCCGGCGGGCGCGACCCGAGGTACCGGATCCGGGTCAAGGTCGGCGTCGCCTACGGCTCCGACATCGACCGGATCGAGGCGATATTGATGGAAGTCGGCGCCGCCAACGAACGGGTCTGCGGCGAGCCCGCGCACCGCGTACGGTTTCGCCAATTCGGCGGCTCGAGCCTCGATTTCGAACTGCTGTGCTGGGTCCAGGAACCGGCGCAGCGCGGGCTCGTAACCCACGAACTGCTTAGCGCGATCTACAAGCGCTTCAACGCCGAGGGCATCGTAATCCCGTTCTCGCAGCACGACCTCTACATCAAGGAACTCCCCGACCGCAATTAGGGGGACAGTATACCTAATTACCTTAATTTAGTTGCGATATGCAACTGAATTTGGGCAACCAGGTATACTGCCCCTCCTTTTAATCGCCGGCCGGCATCCGCATTCGGGATCATTCGCCGAAGACGTCGACGATTGCGCCGCGCACGCCGGCGACGTAGTCGTCGAGCGTGTCCCGCTCGGTCGTCAGCGGCGGCGCAATGCAGACGACCTCGTTGCGCATACGCGTGAAGATGCCGTGCTCGATCAGCGCTTTGGTCATCTTCGGACCGACGCCCCACTCCGGCGGATACCAGGCCCTGGTTGCCTTGTCCTCGACCAGCTCGACCGCGCACATCATGCCCTTGCCGCGGACGTTGCCGACCTGCGGGTGACCGTCGAGCTCGGCGTGCAGGCGCTCGAGCAAATAGGCGCCTTTTTCGGCGGCCTGGGCGGGCAAATCCTCGCGGGCAATGAAATCGAGCGTCGCGAGCCCGACCGCGCAGGTCGTCGGGTGGCCGCTGTAGGTATAGGCGTGCATCCACGGCTTGTCGCTGGCGCGGATCGTCGCGACGATCTCGTCGCTGATGCCGATGCCGCCGAGCGGCACGTAGCCCGACGTGATCGACTTGGCGAACTGCACGAGGTCGGGCTCGACGCCGTAATGCTCGAGCGCGAACAGCTTGCCGGTGCGACCAAAGGCGGTGATGACCTCGTCGGCGACCAACAGCACCTCGTACTGGTCGCAGATTTCGCGGATGCGCGGAAAGTAGTCGTCCGGCGGCACGATCACGCCGCCGGCGCCCTGCACCGGCTCGGCGATGAACATCGCGACGGTTTGCGGGCCCTGCTTGAGGATTTCCTTCTCGAGTTCGTTGGCCATCGCGACGCCCGGCGAGGTGCCGTCGTCGGGCGCGGGATAGTGATAAGGATCGGGCGCCGGGATATGGCTGAAGCCGGGAATCCGCGGTTCGAACGCGGCCCAGTAGGGCGCGATGCCGGTCGCGCACATAGCCGCGAAGGTCACGCCGTGGTAACCCCAAAGGCGGCTGATGACCTTGGTCTTGTCGGGCTTGCCCTTCGCTTTCCAGTAGAACCGCGCGACCTTGAAGTTGCTGTCGGTCGACTCGCCGCCGCCCGACGTGAAGTAGAAGTTGTTGATGCTCGGATAACAGATATCGGCCAGCCGTTCGGCCAGCTCGATCGCCGGCGGATTCGTGCTGCCGTTGTAGCTCGAGCAAAACGCGAGTTGCTGCATCTGCGCGTAGGCCGCCTCGGCCAACTCCTTGCGGCCATGGCCGCAACTGACGTTCCACAGGCACGACAGACCGTCGATGTAGCGGTTGCCGTCGGCATCGATCAGGTACGACCCTTCGCCGCGAACCCAGACCTTGCCGTGCGCGTGCGCCGGATCGTGATGCAGCGGGTGAATCAGATGGGCCTGGTCTCGTTCGATAAATTCGTGATTGGTCAGCGGCGCGTTCATGCGGGCTCCTGTCGGCTGGGCGCGAAAAACAAGGCTGCCATTATAGGCCTTTGCGCCGCCGAATAAAGCCGCTCCGGGAATGCCGGCGGCGCCGTCATAGACGCCCGCCGGCCGCGCTCAGGCCGCGCCGCGCGCGCTCGCGACGACCAGCTCCGGCATCGCGTCGCTGGCGCCGACGTAGCCGCCGATTTCGATACTGATTTGCGGGTGACCGGCGCGCGCGCAGTCGATCTCGGCCGGGATATCGCGCGTTACGTGGCGCCCGCCGGCAAGAAAGTAGGGCACGACGACGATCGCGTCGGCGCCGAGTTCGGCGCAACGCTCGATTCCCTGGTGAATGTTCGGTTCGGCCATCTCCAGAAAGGCGGGCACGACCGCGTCGTAATCACCGTCGACAACGGCCGCGACGCGCTCGGCCAGGCGCCTGATCTCGTCGTTGGCGGTCGCGGCACGGCTGCCGTGAGCGACCAGTAACAGTGCTTTCATATTGCGCTCCCGTATTCGATTTACTGGGTACGCAGCAGGCGGCGCGACGGATGTTTCGCCACGCCGTGCTTCGCGCTATGCTGGGCAGCCCCATAGTCTCGGCCGCGGCCGACCGCGGCGGGAGAACATCATGATAAACAGCAAAATCGTCTCGCGCGAGGAATGGCTCGACGCGCGCCTCGAACTGCTCGAACGCGAAAAGCAATTCACCCGTGAACGCGACGAACTGTCGCGGCGCCGGCGCGAACTGCCGCGAGTCAGGCTCGACAAGGCCTATCGTTTCGCCAGCAACGACGGTGACAAGACCCTCGCCGACCTGTTCGGCGATTGCAGCCAGCTCATCGTCTATCATTTCATGTTCGGCCCCGACTGGGACGAGGGGTGCCCGAGCTGCTCGTTCTGGGCCGATAATTTCGACGGCATCGACATCCACCTCGCGCATCGCGACATCGCCCTGATCGCGGTGTCGCGCACGTCGCTGGAAAAAATCAATGCCTACCGGGCGCGGATGGGCTGGCGTTTCGAATGGGTTTCGTCGCTCGAGTCCGATTTCAACCGCGATTTTCACGTCAGCTTCACGCCGGATGAACTGGACAACGACCGGTGCAATTACAATTATCGCGTCGGCAGCTACCCGGTCGACGAGGCGCCCGGCGTCAGCGTGTTCTACCGCGACGAGGCGGGCGAACTCTTCCACACCTACTCGTGTTACGCGCGCGGCCTCGACATGCTCAACGGCGCCTATCACTACATGGATCTCGCGCCCAGGGGTCGCGACGAGGACGCGCTCGAGTGGACCATGGCCTGGCTCGAGCGGCGCGACGAGTACGGCTGAACCGACCGGTCCGACCCCATTTACCCTTGAACCCGAGCCAGGATCGATTTACAGTGGCCGCAAAACGATAACGACGACCAACCGAAGGACATCCCGATGATCAAGCTGCTGGCCAGAATCGGGCGTGGCACGACCGTAGCGATCATTTCGCTGATCGCCTCGCTGATCTCGATCGCGGTAACCGCGCTCGCGGTCGCCGGGCTCAATCTCGCCGGTTTCGACCTCAACTGGCAAGTCGCGATGATTCTCGCCGCCGGCGTACCGCTGGTCGTCGCGCCGCTGCTGAGCTGGTACCTGATCGGCCTGCTGCTGCATATCCACCGCATCGAGGAGGAAATGCGCAGCATCGCGAGTCACGATTCGCTGACCGGGCTGTTGAGCCGACACGCGTTTTTCGATCGGGCGGGCAACTACGTCTCGCTCGCGCGCCGCGACCAATCCGCGTTCGCGGTGCTGATCGCCGATCTCGACCACTTCAAGTCGATCAACGACCGCTACGGCCATCCCGCCGGTGACGCGGTGCTCAGGCTGTTCGCCGACGTCGTCAACAGCGTGGCCCGGCGCAGCGATATCATCGGCCGCCTCGGCGGCGAGGAGTTCGCGATGCTGCTGCCGAGCACCGGCGAGGCCGAAGCGCTCGAATTCTCGACCCGGCTGCATGCCGCGATCGGCAAGGCGGTGCTCAAGCACCAGGACGACATCATCGAATACACTGCCAGCATCGGCGTCGCGGCCAGCCAGCCGGAAGCCGGCGACGGTATCGACGGTCTGCTCGCGCAGGCCGACCGGGCGCTCTACGAGGCCAAGCGCGGTGGGCGCAATCGCACCGCCGTCTATCGCGAGGACGACTCCCGGGCCGCCGCGAGCTGAGTCGGCCTGACGCTTGACGACCTGCGATTTCATCATCCACGACGCGCGCCTCGTCGACGGCAGCGGCGCCCCGGGCCGGCACGGAGACATCGCGGTCGATCGCGCGCGCATCGTCGCGCTCGGCGATTGCGGCGCCTGGCGAGCCGCGACTCGCATCGACGCAGGCGGCCGTGTTCTTTCGCCCGGCTTCATCGACAGCCACACCCACGACGACCTCGCGGTGCTGCGGCAACCGGACCTCCCGTGCAAGCTGTCGCAAGGCGTAACCACGGTCATCGCCGGCAATTGCGGCATCAGCCTGGCGCCGCTCGAACCCGCAAACGAGTTGCCACCGCCCTTCCCGCTGCTCGGCGCAACCGTCGATTTCCGCTACCCGACTGTCGCCGCCTACCGGCGGGCCTTCGACCGCTCGCCGTGCGCGGTCAATGTCGCGCTGCTTGCCGGCCACAGCAGCCTGCGCGTCGGCGGCATCGCCGGGCCGCTCGACGCGCCGGCCGACAGCACCGCGCGGCGGCGCATGCGCACGGCGCTGCGCCGGGCACTCGCCGACGGCTGTATCGGTCTCAGCACCGGCCTCGACTATCCACCGGCGGCGGCGGCGCCGACCGACGAGGTCGTCGAGCTGGCGCGGGTTCTCGCCGATTTCGACGGGGCGGTTTACGCCACGCACATGCGCGACGAGGGCGACGAAGTGGTCGCCGCGGTACGCGAGGCGCTCGAAATCGGTCGGAGCGCGCGGGTGCCGATCGTCATTTCGCACCTCAAGTGCGCCGGTCCGCAAAACTACGGCCGCGCCGGCGAGGTGCTCGCGCTGCTCGACGACGACCGCGCGGCGGGGCAGCCGTTCGCCTTCGACGTCTATCCGTATTGCGCGAGCTCGACCTCGCTGTTGCCGCAATTCGTGCGTGACACCGAATCCGTGCTGGTCGCCGAGTCGACACCCCATCCCGAGTGCAACGGCATGCTGCTCGATCGCATCGCCGCCGACTGGCAATGCTCGCTGGCCGAAGCCTGCGAACGGCTCTATCCGGCCGCGGCAATCTATTTCCAGATCGACGAGCGCGATCTCGAGCGCTTCATCCGCCACCCGGCGGCAATGATCGGCTCCGACGGCATTCCGTCGATGCAGACGCCGCATCCGCGCCTGTGGGGCACTTTCCCGCGCGTGCTCGGCCATTACGCGCGCGAACGCCGCTTTTTCGAGCTCGAAACCGCGGTGCACAAGATGACCGGATTGCCGGCGTCGCGCTTCGGCCTCGCCGACCGCGGCCTGCTCGAGGTCGGCCGCTTCGCCGATCTCGTCCTGTTCGACGCCGACGCGATCATCGACCGCGCCAGCTTCGAGCGGCCGACCGAGCCCTGCAGCGGAATCGACACCGTCTGGGTCAACGGCGAACCGAGCTGGCGGGACGGTGCGTCGACCGGGGCGCGCGGCGGTCGATTCCTGAGCCACTGACGCGCGCGGCCGGTGGCGCTCGAATCCCTGCTCCTCGAGGTGCGCGCCTGCCGCCATTGCGCGGCCGAGCTAGCGCTCGGCCCGCGCCCGGTACTGCAATGCGCGCCGACGGCGCGGATCCTGATCGCCGGCCAGGCGCCGGGGCGTCGCGTCCACGCTTCGGGATTGCCGTTCGACGACCCCAGCGGCGAGCGCCTGCGCGCGTGGCTCGGCGTCGATCGCGAGGTTTTCTATGACGCCACGCGCATCGCGATTCTGCCAATGGGATTCTGCTACCCCGGCAGCGGCCGGGGGGGCGACCTGCCGCCGCGGCGCGAATGCGCGGCGCTCTGGCGCCGGCGCCTGCTCGACGCCCTGCCCGCCATCGAACTCGTGCTCGCGATCGGCCGATATGCGCAGGATTACCACCTCGGCGCGGCCGCCGCTACGCTGACCGCGCGCGTGCGGGCCTGGCGCGACCACTGGCCGGCCGTGCTACCCTTGCCGCATCCGAGCCCGCGCAACAATCGCTGGTTCAGGCAAAATCCGTGGTTCGAAACCGAGCTGCTGCCGGTGTTGCGCACCCGGGTCGAACAAATGCTACGGGACCAGA
Organism: Gammaproteobacteria bacterium; assembly: GCA_024638385.1. Lineage (GTDB taxonomy): Bacteria > Pseudomonadota > Gammaproteobacteria. The sequence continues at coordinate 6,100 of JAHEKJ010000040.1, forward strand.
CCGATGACTGACGATCTTCGCGCGCGGATGTTTCGCGACTTGCAATCCGACGACCTGTTCGCCGCCGCGCACGACGCGGCCCTGCGCTACGCCGACGGTATCGACGCGCGCCCGGTATTTCCGGATGCGGTTGCGCTCGACGGCCTCGCCGCTTTCGACGAGCCGTTGCCCGAGGCCCCCGGCGATGCGCTGGCGGTATTACGGCAGCTCGACACGCACGGCGGGCCGGCGACGGTCGCGCAAATTGGCGGGCGCTACTTCGGCTTCGTCAACGGCGGCGTGATCCCGGCGACGCTGGCGGTGCGCTGGCTGACCGATTTCTGGGATCAGAACACGCCGCTGTACGTCACCTCGCCGATCGCCGCGAAACTCGAGACGGTCACCGAGGGCTGGCTGCGCGAGTTGTTCGGTCTGCCGGATTCCTGCGTCGCGGGCTACGTCAGCGGTTCGTCGCTGTCGATTTTCTGCGGCCTCGCGGCGGCGCGCTACCGCCTGCTCGAGCGCCGGGGCTGGGACGTCAACCGCGCCGGGCTGGACGGCGCGCCGCGGCTGCGACTGATCGCAAGCCGCGAAGCCCACGGCACCGTCGGCAAGGCGGTCGCGCTGCTCGGCTTCGGCAGCGACAACGTCGAATGGATCGAAGCCGATGCCGAGGGACGAATCGACGCCGCCGCGGTGCCCGAACTCGACGCCTCGACGCTGCTCGTCCTGCAGGCGGGCAACGTCAATTCCGGCGCCTTCGACGACTTCGCGACGCTCGGCGCGCGCGCCCGCGAAGCCGGCGCCTGGGTTCACGTCGACGGCGCTTTCGGCCTGTGGGCCGCGGCGGCGGCGAGACTCCGACATTTGACGCGCGGCATCGAACTCGCCGACTCCTGGTCCTTCGATGGCCACAAGACGCTGAACACGCCTTACGACAGCGGCGTGATCCTTTGTCGCGACCGCGATGCGCTGGTCGGCGCACTGCACGCGGCCGGCGCCTATATCACCTGGAGCGAACACCGCGACGGCATGCTGTACACGCCCGAAATGTCGCGCCGCGGGCGAATTTTCGAGCTCTGGGCCGCGCTCAGATATCTGGGCCGGGCCGGCGTCGACGAACTCGTCGAGGGCCTGCACGAGCGCGCGCGTCAATTCGCCGATGAGCTCGACGCGGCCGGGTTCGAGGTGCTCAACGAGGTCGTCTTCAACCAGGTGCTCATCGCCTGCGGCGACGACGCCGCAACCGACGCGACGCTCGTCGCGATCCAGCGCTCGGGCGAGTGCTGGGTCGGCGGTACGCGCTGGCACGGGCAAAGCGCGATTCGCGTCAGCGTCTGCTCGTGGGCGACGACCGCGGCCGACGTCAGCCGCGCGGTTGCCGCTTTCGTCGCCGCGCGCGCGGCGTCGGGCGGTTGAATCCGCGCCGCGGCCTCAACGGCCGGGAAGATCGACCACGACTTCGCGCGGGCTATAGCCGTGCTTCGAATCGCGCGCGCGGATCCTGACCTGCTCGGCATCCGCGGGAATCTCCACGCCTGACAGCGAGCGCGTGAACGGTTGTTCGTTTTCGTGCGGGTGATGGAGCACGCGCGACTTCAGCAGTTTGCCGTCGAGCGTAACGACGTCCCACCGATCGGCGTAGTGATTCCAGCCCTCGTCGGCATGCTCGAGGGTCACGCTGAAGGTGCAACTGCCGGCGCACTCGACGCGCACGTCGACGATGCTGACATCGCCCGCCGGCGCGAGCGCCGGCAGCAGGCACAATAACCAGGCTGAACGTTTCATCACGGTTCTCCTTCGCCGCCGGGGTGGCCGCATTTCCAGCAAATGTCGAACGCCGCCGGATTCGATTCCCGGCAAGCGGGGCAAGACCAGTCGGCGTCGTCGCCGGCACGCAGTACCCGGTCGACGATCGCCTCGGCCTCCGCCAGCCGCGCCTCGTCCTCGATCCACAGCTCGGGCCAGGTTTCGAACGGCGCCAGCTCACCGACACCGCCGCCGGCGAATTCGTTGCGCACCCGGGTCTCGATCCCCGCGCCGACGAGCAGATTACGCAGGTTGTAGACAATCATCCGGTTTTCATGGGTGAAGACCTTTTTCATGTGCCGCGCGATTGCCTGATCAGTTCGTAGGCCGCCTTGATCTGCTGGGTTTTCGCGGTCGCATCCTTGATCATTTCGTCGGGCAGACCCTTGGCGACGAGCTTGTCCGGATGGTGTTGCGACATCAGGCGGCGATAGGCGCGCTTGAGTTCGGCGTCGCCGACGCCGGGCTCGACGCCGAGCAGGTCGTAGGCGTCGTCGAGCGAATCCGGCGCGGCGTCGGAGCGGCCGAAGCCGGCGCGCAGCATTTCCTCGAGCCGTTCGAGTTGCGCCAGCGGCACGCCGAGATGGCGGCATATGCCGGCCAGCGCATCGCGCTCGGCCGGATGCACGACGCCATCGGCCCAGGCGGCCTGTAGCTGGATTTCGAGAAACATCTGGATCAGCGTCGTACGCCGGTGGACTTCGCGGCGGAACTGGGCGAGCACCTCGGCGAGCGGAAAGTCGGCAGACTTGCCCTCGTTGAACAGCTTCCTGGCCGCCTCGCGCATGTCGGCGTCGAGACCGAGCCGGCGCATGACGTCTTCGGCGAGACGAATCTCGTCGCGGGTCACGCGGCCGTCGGCCTTGGCGATATGGCCCATGACCGAAAAGGTCGCGGTGAAAAACGCCGCCTGGATGCGTTCCTGTTCGGCCGGCGTCGAATCGTCGTCGAGCTGGCCGAGGCCGCGATCGAAGCCGTGTCCGAAGGCAATACCCATCAGCGCGCCGAGCGGCCCGCCGAGCAGAAAGCCGAACGCGCCGCCGAGCGCCTTGCCCCACCAGGCCATGCGCTACTCCGGCAGCCGCAGCAGCAGCAGGCGGTAGTTTTTGTGCCTGGCGAAGTTGGCGCCGTTGCGCTCGCCGCTCAAGTACTTGCGCCGGATCTTGTCGAGTTTCTTGCGATACTTCCAGCGCAGCAGGCGCGCGAGCCACGGGTAGTTGCGGTCGAGAAAATAGCCGATCAGGTCACCGGTCGGCAGCATCAGTTCACGCCCCATCTGCTCGACGATGTCGAGGTTGGGCGCCGTTTCGCGGGTGATGTCGAGGTCCTCGACCACCTCGAACGGCGACGCGTCGAGCGCCGCGCGAAAGCGGTGCAGCTTGTGGCCGCCGCCGATGATCGACTTGCCCGGCGCGTCGGTCTTGAAGAAATCGCAGATCAGCACGTGACCGCCGGGCGCGAGCCGCGCGCGCGCGTCGTCGAGCACGCGGCCGAGCGTGATGTACTGGAAGCTTTCGCTGAAAAGCACCAGATCGAACCGGTCGTCGGCGGCGAAGGTGACGTCTTCGAAGCGACCCTCGTGGATCTTGAAATCCTCACCGGCGTTTTGCCGCGCGGCCTCGGTCAGCAGCGGACTCGGCGAGACGCCCTCGACCTCGTAGCCGCGCGCGCGCAGCGCGGCGGCCACGCCGCCGGCGCCGCAGCCGACGTCGAGGATGCGCTTTACCCCGTCCGGGATGTGCTCGATGAGGAATTCCGTGTAGCGCTTCTGGGCCTCCGGCAGGTTGCGAATGTTGACCTCGAGGTCATCGCCCCACAAACCGTAATGCAGGTCGCGCGTGCCGAGAAAGAAATGGAACAGGTTCAGGCCCGCGACCAGGCCGACTTCCTTGGAATCGACTTTGGTTGACATGGCCGGTCAGCTGGCGAGGCGGACGATTTCGTCGCGACGCCGTTTCAGGTCGGCGCCCCGGATGCAGCAAACGCCGGCGCCGCCGTGCTCGAAATCGATCCAGGTCAACGGCAGAAAGCCGTACTTGGCATCGAGCGCCGCCATCGAATTGCCGACTTCGAGGAATAGCGCGCCGTCGTCATCGAGATAATCGCCGGCCTCGGCCAGGATACGGTCGACCAGCGCGAGGCCGTCGGCGCCGGCGGCGAGACCGAGTTCTGGCTCGTGGCGAAATTCGGCGGGCAGCGAAGCCATTTCGGCCGCGTCGACATAAGGCGGATTGCAGACGATGACGTCGAAGCTTCGGCGCGGAATCGCGGCGAACAGGTCGGACTCGAAAAGTTCGATATGGTCTTCGAGCCCGTGGCGCTCGAGGTTGATCGCGGCGACGTCGAGCGCGTCGCGCGACAGGTCCGCGGCCGCGACCTCCGCGTCGCGGAACGCGTACTGCGCGGCGATCGCGATGCAGGCGCTGCCGCAGCACAGGTCGAGAATGCGGCCGACCCGGTGGCCGTCGACCCAGGGCTCGAAATGATCGCCGATCAGCTCGGCGATCGGTGAACGCGGCACCAGCACGCGCTCGTCGACGTAGAACGCGAGTCCGCCGAACCAGGCTTCGCGCGTCAGGTAGGCCGCCGGCTTGCGCGTTGCGACCCGCTGCTCCAGCAGTTCGAGGACGGCCCTGCGCTCGGCGTCGGTCAGCTCGGCGTCGAGGTAGTCGGCGGGCAAATCCGGCGGCAGCGCGAGCGAATGCAGCACCAGATAGCGGGCCTCGTCGATGGCGTTGGCGAAGCCGTGACCGAATATCAGCTCGTTGCGATTGAACTCGCTGGCGCCATAGCGAATCAAATCCCGAATCGTGGTCAGGGCATGCAGGGCTTCGGGAGTGGTCACATTGAGTTTGCGGGCGATTGCAATATAATGCCGCGGATTTTACACGAAAGCCGAGATGAATAAATCGAGTATCGCGCTGCTGGCGCTGGTCTTCGTCGCGCTGGGGTTCGGCGTCGCTGCGTCGATTTACTATGCCGTCAGAACCCCGGTGCAACTGGAACAAGGCCTGTTCTTCGGCGATCGGGCGCGCGCGCTGCCGGCGGTCGAGCTGGTCGATCACCGCGGCCGGCGCTGGACCCGCGACGACCTGCGCGGCAACTGGAGCCTGATGTTCTTCGGCTACACCCATTGCCCCGACATCTGCCCGCTGGCGCTGCAGACGCTCGCCGATACGATGCGCAATATCGACGACCCCGACGTGCGCGGTGCGGTCGACGTGTACTTCGTGTCCGTCGACCCCGAGCGCGACACGCCGGCGCGCCTGGCCGATTACGTCGGCTATTTCGATTCCGACTTCGTCGGCCTCACGGCGCCGCTGGACCGCCTGCGCGTGCTGACGCAATCGCTCGGTATCGCGCACGACTTTCGCAACAAGACCGACGGGGCCGAGCGCTATGACGTCGACCACAGCTCGGCGATCGTATTGATCAACCCCGAGGCCGAGTTCGCCGGAATCTTCGGCGCCCCTCACGATCCCGTCGCAATGGCCGGCGACCTGACCAAGATCGTGGAACACAATTGAGTCGCGGCCTGCCAGCCGCGCTGTGGCTGCTGGCGCTCCTGCTGCCGGCCGGCGCGTCCGCGCAGCTCGACGCCGAGCAAGCCTGGATCCGGAATTTGCCGCCGGCGGTCCCGGTGCGCGCCGGCTACGTCGTGATCACCAATCCCACGTCGCAACCGATTACAATCGTCGCCGCCGCAAGCCCGGCGTTCGCACGCGTCGAGTTTCACCGCAGCGTCGAGCGCGACGGCAAGATGCAGATGCTGGCCGTCGATTCGGTAACGATCGAGCCCGGCGCCCGTCTCGCGTTCGAGCCCGGTGGCCTGCACCTGATGCTGATCGAACCGCGCTCGACCCTCAAGCCGGGAGATCTGGTCGAACTCGAACTGCGCCTCGACAACGGCCACGTGCTGCAACTCGAAATGGCGGTGCAACGATAGTGGCCGAGCTGACGCGCCAGCAGAAGTTCCTGCTGTTCCTGTTCAAGGTCATGCCGCATCACGCCGTGTCGCGCGTGGTCTATCTCGTCACGCGCCTGCGCGGGCCTCACGTCGGGCCTTTGATCCGCTGGTTCGTCGACCGCTACGGCGTCGACATGAACGAGGCCGACGAACCCGAGATCGACTACTACCAGACCTTCAACGAGTTTTTCACGCGGCCGCTGAAGTACGGCAGCCGGCCGATCGCGCCGGGCGACAACACCCTCGCCTGCCCCTGCGACGGCAGCGTATCGCAGGCCGGCGCGGTGCGCGGTGGCGCGATCCTGCAGGCCAAGGGCCGCGCTTACAGCGCCCTCGAACTGCTCGGCGGCGACCAGGCCATGGCGGCGGAGTTCGCCAACGGGCGTTTCGCGACGCTCTACCTGGCGCCGCACGATTACCACCGGCTACACATGCCGCTCGCCGCCAACCTCGTGCGCATGATTCACGTGCCCGGCCGCCTGTTCAGCGTTGCCGACTGGACCGTGGCCGAGATTCCGCGGCTGTTCGCGCGCAACGAACGCCTCGTCTGCTACTTCGAAACCGCCGCCGGGCCGCTGGCCATGGTGCTGGTCGGCGCGATCAACGTGTCCGCGATCGAGACCGTCTGGACCGGCCTGGTCGTGCCGCCGCGGGCAAAAAAGATCAACGAGTATGATTTCAGCCATACCCGCAAGGAAATCGACAAGGGCGACGAGATGGGCCGCTTCAACATGGGCTCGACGGTCATCCTGCTGACCCGCGATCACGTCGAATGGCTGCCGCACATCAAGGCCGGCGCCAGGGTCAAGGTCGGCCAGTTGATCGGCCATTTCCCGACCTGATCCGACGTCACTCCTCGTCGGCGAAGGTCAGGACCTCGTCGATCGAATCGAGATCGAGCAACACCATCAACAACCGATCGAGACCGAGCGCGGCGCCGGCGCAATCGGGCATTCCGGCCTCGAGCGCCGCGAGCAGATTTTCGTCGAGCGGATACTCGGCAAGCCCGGCCAGCGCGCGGGCGCGATTGTCGCACTCGAAGCGCTTGCGTTGCTCGGCGGCGTCGGTCAGCTCGGAGAAGCCGTTGGCCAGTTCGATGCCGTCGTAAAACAGTTCGAAGCGCTCGGCGACGCGGGGATCATCGGCGCGAGGGCGCGCTAGCGCCGCCTGCGCGATCGGGTAATCGTAGACGAACTGGTAGCCCCGTATCTGCGGCGCGATCACCATGCCGAGCAGCAAGTCGAGGCAGGCGTCGTGGCCGAGCCGGCTGGTGTCGGCGTCGACGCGCTCGGCGCACAGCCGCCGCAGGTCGGCGAGCTCGATCGCGTCGATATCGATGTCGACATGACGGCGAAACAGCTCGTGATAGCTGACCTGGCCGAACTCGCAGCGCCGCAGGCTCAGCGTCGTGATCAACAACTCGATTTCCTGCATCAGCTGGCGGTAGTCGTAACCGACTCGGTACCACTCGAGCAGGCTGAACTCGAGCGCGTGCAGGCGGCCGATCTCGCCGCTGCGAAACGAATGGCAAATCTGGAAGATCGAGTCGCTGCCGGCGGCGAGCAACCGTTTCATCGCGAACTCGGGCGAAGTTTGCAGGTAGCGCAGGTGCCCGGAGACCGACACGCCGACCGAGCCGACGTGCAGGTCGGGATTGGTCGTCGCCATCAACAGCGGCGTGTCGACCTCGAGGCAGCCACGGGTATCGAAAAACTCGCGGATCTGGCGATAGACGCGGGCGCGCTCGTGCAGCACGCGCGAACTAGCGCTCGGCTGCCAGGACATGGCTTTACTTCTTGACGCGCGACAGGTATTCGCCGGTGCGCGTATCGACCTTGACCACTTCGCCGACCTCGACGAACAGCGGCACCTTGACCACGGCGCCGGTCTCGAGCGTCGCCGGCTTGGTGCCGCCCTGGGCGGTGTCGCCGCGCAGCCCGGGATCGGTGTCGGTGATCTCGAGCTCGACGAAATTCGGCGGCGTCACGCTGATCGGCGCGCCGTTGTAGAGTGTGACCTCGCAGGTGTCCTGCGCCTTGAGCCACTGGCGGGCATCGCCGACCGCGTTGGCGTCGGCGGCGGCCTGCTCGTAGTTGTCCGGATCCATGAAATGCCAGAACTCGCCGTCGCCGTAGAGAAACTGCATCTGCGTCTCGACGACGTCGGCGGCGTCGACCGACTCGCCCGACCTGAAGGTCTTGTCGAGCACGCGCCCGGTCTTGAGATTGCGGATCTTGACCCGGTTGAAGGCCTGCCCCTTGCCCGGCTTGACGAATTCGTTTTCGATGATCGTGCAGGGCTCGCCGTCGAGCATGATCTTCAGGCCGCTGCGGAATTCGTTGGTGCTGTAACTTGCCATGTTGGCCCCGCCGAAAAAACGCCAATCATACCGGAATCCATGACCGTTTCGAAATGATCCGCTATTATTGGTTATGCGAGTTCGGGAAATCACCACAACCATCTTATGGAGCAGCAGGAAAAGCTGATTCGTCTGCTGATCGTCGACGACGGCTTTCACAAAGCCGAGCAGATCACCAGTTCGCTGCGCGCGGCGGGCATCCACGTGCGCGCCGAATTCGCCGAGGACGACGAGGGCATGTGCGAGATGCTCGAGAACAAGACGCTCGACCTGGTGCTGTTCTCGCTCGACCTTCCCGAATTCAAGTTGCCGCAGGCGCATCAACTGATCCAGGAGTGCGGTCGCCACGTCTCGCTGATTGCGAGCGGCAAGCAGGTCAACGACGCGGTGCGCATCGCCGCGATCAGGAATGGCGCCGAAGACGTGGTCGCGGTCGACAATCTCGACCACCTGATTCACGTGGTCCGGCGCGAAGCCCTCAATATCGATACCTGGCGCCGCGCGAAACGGCTCGAGCGCGACTTCCAGGAAAGCGAGAAGCGTTGCCAGAGCCTGCTGGCGAATTCCAAGGACGCGGTCGCCTACGTGCACGAAGGCATGCACATCTTCGCCAACCAGGCCTACATGGACCTGTTCGGCAATGCCGATCTCGACGAGCTCGAAGGCACGCCGATCATCGACATGGTCGACCCGTCGCAGCAAAACGAGGTCAAGACCTTTCTACGCCAGCTGTCGCGCAACGAGAACGACAGCAACGAACTCGAGCTGCAGCTGATCCACAGCAGCGGCGAAAAGCTGTCGGCGATGCTCGAGTTCTCCCGCGCGAGCTACGACGGTGAGCCCTGCACGCAGATCCTGATTCGCTCGCGCGCCGATACCTCGGAACTCGAGGAACAGATCAATTACCTGCACCAGCACGATCTCGTCACCGGTCTCTACAACCGGCAGCACCTGATGGACGAATTGAAGACCGCGGTGACCCGGGCGACCAACGGCGAGGTGCAGTCGGCAATCGTCTTTATCGCGATCGACAACTTCCAGTCGGTCCGCGAACGCGTCGGCATTTCGGGTTGCGATACGCTGATCGCCGATATCGGCAAGCTGATCGCCGACAACGCGGGCGACGAGCGGCTGATCGCCCGCTTCGGCGCGCATTCCTACGCCTGTCTCGGCAAGCTCGACGACAAGCAGGAGACCGAAGCCTTCGCCGCGAAAATCCCGCAGCTGGTCGAGCAGCACATCGTCGAAATCGGCCAGCAATCGATCTCGACGACCTGCAGCGCGTCGGTCGTGTTCATCGACGAAAACTCGCCGGCCAACCCCAACGAACTGATCGCGCGCGCCGAGCGCACCTGCGAGGAACTGCAGGAGCTCGGCGGCAACAATTCGAAAATTTACATTCCGAAGGCCGGCGAGATGAGCCAGGAAGAGTCCGATGGCATTACTGCCAACGTGATCAAGGAAGCGCTCAATCACAATCGCATCCGGGGACTCTACCAGCCGATCGTCGGCATCAAGGCGCAGGAAGGCGAGCGCTACATGTCGTTTCTCGAAATCACGTCCGAGGACGGGCAGATCATCCGGCCCGAGGATTACCAGGAGGCGGCCGAGCGTACCGGCACGGCGAAGATGCTCGACCGCTGGAAAATCCTGCACGCGATCAAGAAGATTTCCGAAACCGGCGGGCGCGGTCGCAAGATCGACTTCTTCGTGCCGCTGTCGTCCGATTCGCTGCAGGATCCGGGCCTCGCGCAATGGGTGGCAGACAACCTGACCAAGTCCAAGATCGACGGCGCGCAGCTGATCTTCATGATCAACGAGGCGCACGCCGTCAACCAGCTCAAGGCGGCGAAGACGCTATGCAAGGGCTTGCAGCAATTTCACTGCCATTTCGCGCTCGACGAGTTCGGCACCGGCCTGAACCCGTTCCAGCTGGTCAAGCACGTCGAGGCCGAGTACGTGCGCATCAACCACGTCTACATGGACAACCTCGCGCAGAACGAGGAAAACCAGCAAAGCATCCGCGAACTCGCCTACCAGGCGATGGACCTGGAGATCAACACGATTACGCCCGGCGTCACCGACGCGGCGGTATTGAGCATCCTGTGGACGCTGAACGTCGACTACGTGCAGGGCGACTTCCTGCAGACGCCGCAAAAAGAACTCGAGTACGACTTCAGCTCGATGTAGCGCGCCGCCGCATCGCCATTACCGATCGTTTTCTCGACCTAGTCGCCCCGCTGCAGCGCGGCGATGCGTTTCTCGAGCGGCGGGTGGGTCGACAACAGTTGCTTCAACGACGCGCCGCCGATGATGCCGAAGGCCGCCATCTCGCCCGGCAGCGTCGATTCGTCATGACCGCGGCGCAGGCGCTCGAGCGCGGCGATCATCTTGCCGCGGCCGGCGAGCCGCGCGCCGCCGGCGTCGGCGCGGTACTCGCGCCGGCGCGAGAACCACGACGCGACGACCGCGGCGAGGATGCCGAGCACGATCTCGGCGACGATAGAGCCGATCCAGAAACCCGGGCCGATGCCGCGCTCGATGCGGAAGATCACGCGGTCGACGAGGATCCCGATCAGGCGCGAGAAGAAAATCACGAAGGTATTGAGCACGCCCTGCAGCAGGCCCATCGTCACCATGTCGCCGTTGGCGACGTGCGAGACTTCGTGGCCGAGCACGGCTTCGACCTCGTCGCGCGACATCTTGCCGAGCAGGCCGGTGCTGACCGCGACCAGCGCGTCGTGTTTGTTCATACCGGTCGCGAACGCGTTCATCGTCGGCGAATCGAAGATGCCGACCTCGGGCATGCCGATGCCGCTGGCCTCGGCCTGACGTTTGACGACCGCGACGAGCCAGCGTTCGCCTTCGGTGCGGGGCTGTTCGATGACCTTCACGCCCATCGCGCGCTTGGCCATCATTTTCGACATCGCCAGCGAGATGAACGAGCCGGCGAAACCCATGATCGCGGCCAGGATCAGCAGGCCGTTCAACTGGAACGCACCGCCCTGGCTCGCGAGCCACGCGTCGACGCCGAGCACGCGCATCGATATGCTCAATACGGCTACGACGCCGAAATTGGCGAGTAAAAACAGAATCAGCCGAAGCATCATTGGCGCAGCCTCCCCGAACGCACGCTAACCAGTGCGTCCTAATATGCCTACCGGCACGGAAATATCAAGCTAGTCCTGGCCCGCGCGGGCCGGTTCGACGACCTCGATCGCGGTCACGTTCTGGTAGCCGCGCGGCAGCTTCCGGCCGCGCTTGCCGCGCTCGATGCGGTAATCCTCGAGTTCCTTCAGGTTCATCGTCTTGTACTTCTTGCCGCAATGAACCGTGAGCTTCTGCTTCGGACCGAGGCACGCGAGGTACGCGACTTCCTCCTCGCCGGCCTTGAGCCGCTTCGGCGGAATGCCCTGGATCTTGTTGCCCTTGCCCCTGGCGAGCCGCGGGACCTCTTTGGCGTAGAGCAACGCGATGTAGCCCTCGCTCGTGATCGACACGAGCTGGTCGCCGTCGTAATCGCGCACCGGCGCGACCGGCAGCAGGCGACTGCCGGCCGGCAGCCTGATCTGCGCCTTGCCGTTCTTCTTGCGCGTGACCAGGTCGGAAAACTTACAGACGTAGCCGTAGCCGTGCGACGACGCCAGCAGGAACTCGTCGTCGTCGCGGCCCATCACGCAGGCGCGAAACTCGGCGCCGCTGGCGGGCTTGAAGCGGCCGGTCAGCGGCTCGCCCTGGCCGCGCGCCGACGGCAGCGAGTGCGCCGGCAGCGAATAGGCGCGGCCGTCGGAATCGAGGAACACGACGCTCTGGTTGCTCTTGCCCTGCGCCGAGTCGAGGAAGCCGTCGCCGGATTTGTAACTAAGGCCTTTCACGTCTACGTCGTAGCCCTTGGCGGCGCGCACCCAGCCCTTGGTCGACAGCACCACGGTCAGCGCCTCCGACGGCACCAGGTCGGTCTCGTCCATCGCCCGTGCGGCGTCGCGCGCGACGATCGGCGAGCGCCGGTCGTCGCCGTAGGTTTCGGCGTCGGCCTGGATTTCCTTCTTGATCAGCGTCTTGATGCGCTGGTCCGAGCCGAGCAGTTTCTCGAGTTCCTTCTTCTCGCCGGTCAGCTCTTCCTGCTCGGCCCTGATCTTCATCTCCTCGAGCTTCGCGAGGTGCCGCAGCTTGGTCTCGAGAATCGCCTCGGCCTGGATCTCGGAGATCTTGAAGGTCTTCATCAACACCTTCTTCGGGTCGTCCTCGTTGCGCACGATGCGGATGACTTCGTCGAGATTCAAAAACGCGATTAGCAGGCCCTCGAGCACGTGCAGCCGCGCGTCGACCTTGTCGAGCCGCCATTTCAGTCGCCGCCGCACGGTGCCGATTCGAAACGCGATCCATTCCTGCAGGATCTGCTTTAAGTTTTTCACCTGCGGCCGGCCGTTGGTGCCGATCATGTTCATGTTGACGCGATAGCTGCGCTCGAGATCGGTGGTCGCGAACAGGTGGCTCATCAGCGCGGCCACGTCGACGCGGTTCGAGCGCGGCACGATCACGAGCCGGGTCGGATTCTCGTGATCGGACTCGTCGCGCAAATCCTCGACCAGCGGCAGCTTCTTCGCCAGCATCTGGCCCGCGATCTGTTCCATCACGCGCGCGCCGGAGACCTGGTGCGGCAGCGCGGTGACGATGATGTCGCCGTCCTCGCGCTCGTAGACCGCGCGCATGCGGACCGAGCCGTTGCCGGTCTCGTACATCGCCTTGAGTTCTTCCGGCGGCGTGATGATCTCGGCCTCGGTCGGGTAATCCGGCCCCTTGACGTGCTTGAGCAGGTCGGCGAGCGGCGTCCTGGCCTTGTCGAGCAGCGCGACGCAGGCTTTGGCGATCTCGCGCAGGTTGTGCGGCGGGATGTCGGTCGCCATGCCGACTGCGATGCCGGTGGTGCCGTTCAGCAACACGTGCGGCAGCCGCGCCGGCAGCAGCGACGGTTCCTCGAGCGTGCCGTCGAAGTTCGCGACCCAGTCGACCGTGCCCTGGTCGAGCTCGCTGAGCAGTACGCGGGCGAAGCCCGACAGCCGCGATTCGGTGTAGCGCATCGCGGCGAAGGACTTCGGGTCGTCGGGCGAGCCGAAGTTGCCCTGGCCGTCGATCAGCGGGTAGCGGTAGGAGAAGGCCTGCGCCATCAGCACCATTGCCTCGTAGCACGCGGTATCGCCGTGCGGATGGTACTTGCCGAGCACGTCGCCGACGGTGCGCGCCGATTTCTTGTGCTTGGAGCTCGCCGACAGGCCGAGTTCGGACATCGCGTAGACGATGCGCCGCTGCACCGGCTTGAGCCCGTCGCCGATGTGCGGCAGCGCGCGGTCGAGGATGACGTACATCGAGTAGTCGAGGTAAGCCTTCTCGGTGTAGACGTGCAGCGGTTGCCGCTCGACGCCCTCGTAGTTCAATTCCAGGTTCTCGCTCATATCTCGGCCAGGTCTCCCTTGGTCTGCAGCCAGTCCTTACGGTCACCGGCGCGCTTCTTCGCCAACATCATGTCCATGATCTTGAAGGTTTTGTCGCCGGGCGCGATCGTCAGTTGCGCGAGGCGCCGCGTCTCCGGCGCGATCGCGCTCTCGCGCAACTGCAGCGGATTCATTTCGCCGAGGCCCTTGAAGCGCGTTACCGTGACCTTGCCCTTGCGCTTCTCGGCCTTGATCCGGTCGAGGATGCCGTCGCGCTCGGCCTCGTCGAGCGCATAATATTTATCCTTGGCGATATCGATGCGGTAGAGCGGCGGCTTGGCGACGTAGACGTGGCCCTTTTCGACCAGCGGGCGGAAATGGCGCAGGAACAACGCGCACAGCAGCGTCGCGATGTGGGCGCCGTCGGAGTCGGCGTCGGCGAGGATGCAGACCTTGCCGTAGCGCAGGTTGGCGAGATTGTCGGAGGCCGGCTCGACACCGATCGCGACCGAGATATCGTGCACCTCCTGCGAGCCGAGCACCTCTTCCGACGGCACCTCCCAGGTGTTCAGGATCTTGCCGCGTAGCGGCATGATCGCCTGGAAGGCGCGGTCGCGCGCCTGCTTGGCCGAGCCGCCGGCCGAATCGCCCTCGACCAGGAACAGCTCGGTGCGGCCGACGTCCTGGCTGGTGCAGTCGGACAGCTTGCCCGGCAGCGCCGGCCCGCTCGTGACCTTCTTGCGCACGACTTTCTTCGCGCTTTTCAAGCGGCTCTGCGCGCTCGCAATCGCGAGCTGCGCGAGCTCGTCGCCGATGTCGGCATGCTGGTTGAGCCACAGGCTGAACGAATCCTTGGCGACGCCGGAGACGAAGGCCGCGGTCTCGCGCGACGACAGTCGCTCCTTTGTCTGGCCGGAGAATTGCGGATCTTCCATCTTCACCGACAGCACGTAGCTGACCTTGTCCCAGACGTCGTCGGGCGCGATCTTGACGCCGCGCGGCAACAGATTTCTGAATTCGCAGAACTCGCGGATCGCGTCGGTGATGCCGGTGCGCAGACCGTTGACGTGGGTGCCGCCCTGCGGCGTCGGCACGAGGTTGACATAGCTCTCGGTGACCGCCTCGCCGCCCTGCGGCAGCCACGTGATCGCCCAGTCGACCGCCTCGTGCTCGCCGGACAGCGAATTGACGTAGGGATTCTCCGGCAGGCGCTCGAAATCGGCGAGCGCCTCGTGCAGGTAGTCGGACAGGCCGTCCTCGTACATCCACTCGACCGATTCCTTGGTCTTCTCGACGTAGAACTTGACCTTGAGCCCCGGGCACAGCACCGCCTTGGCGCGCAGCACGTGCTTGAGCCGCGGGATCGAAAACGTCGCGCTGTCGAAGTATTTCGGATCGGGCCAGAAACGCAGGCTGGTGCCCGAGTTCTTCTTGCCGACGGTGCCGGTCTGTTCGAGCTTTTTTTTCTTCTCGCCGCCGGCGAAGCCGATCGTGTATTCCTTGCCGTCGCGGCGCACGCGCACGTCGAGTCGCTTCGACAGCGCGTTGACGACCGACACGCCGACGCCGTGCAGGCCGCCGGAGAACTGGTAATTCTTGTTCGAGAACTTGCCGCCGGCATGCAGCCTGGTCAGGATGACCTCGACGCCCGGCATCTTCTGCTCGGGGTGGATGTCGACCGGCATGCCGCGACCGTCGTCGATGACCGACAACGACTGGTCGGCGTGCAGAATCACGCCGATCTGCGTCGCGTGACCCGCGATCGCCTCGTCGACGCTGTTGTCGATGACTTCCTGCGCGAGGTGGTTGGGACGGGTCGTGTCGGTGTACATCCCCGGCCGCTTTCGCACCGGTTCGAGCCCCGTCAGGACTTCGATCGAGGCGGCGTCATACTGGTTTTTCAAGGGTGATGGTTCCTGGGTCCTAAAGCAGAGCGCCGGCGTCCGGCCTTGAATTATCGGGTGTTTCGCCTGATATAATGCGCATCTTTTTCAGGTTCTCTATTATGAGCGAGTCACCCTATATTCACAATGTCGACATGCAGAATTTCCAGCAGATCGTGCTGGAAAAATCGATGCAGAAACCGGTATTGGTCGACTTCTGGGCCGACTGGTGCGCGCCCTGCCAGCAACTCGCGCCGATCCTGGAAAAGCTCGCCGACGAGTACGCCGGCAAGTTCGAGGTCGCCAAGATCAATGCCGACAGCGAACAGGACCTCGCCGCGCATTTCGGCGTCAAGAGCCTGCCGACGATGAAGCTGTTTTTCCAGGGCCGCATTGTCGACGAGCGCACCGGCCTCGGCGGCGAGGCCGACCTGCGCAAGATGCTCGACCAGCACGTGGTGTCCGAGGCGAAGCAAATGATGCAGGCGGCGCTCGCGGCCTACCAGCAGGGCCAGACGCAACAGGCGCTGGACTTGCTGAACCAGGCCCTGGTCAAGGATCCCGAGAACCAGGAATTGAAGGTCCAGATCGCACAGCTGGTATATGCCGAGGGCGATCAGGCGAGCGCGGTCAGTCTGCTTGACAGTCTCGACGCCGAGGGCGCCAAACTCGACGGCGCGATTCAACTGCGCGCCGAGATCGAGCTCGCCGAGCAGCTCAAGGATCTCCCCGCACTCGACGAAATCGAAAAGCGACTCGAAAAAAATCCGCGCGATCTCGAGGCGCTGATTATGAAGAGCCGTCACCTCACCGCGCGCGGCGACTACGAAAACGCGATGGAGTGCCTGCTCGAAATCATGCGCATAGACCGTGAATACGAGAACGACGCCGGTCGCAAGAATCTGCTCGCGCTGTTCGACCTGCTCGGCGGCGAACACCCGAGCGTGCAACACTACCGCCGCAAACTCTTCACCCTCCTCCACTAACCCGGTCTCTGCGGGAAACTAAAACCGCTCGCGCGATGGCGTCAGCCGCGGGGGTGGTGTTTGGCGTGGATGGCTTCGAGGCGCGCCTGCGCGATGTGGGTGTAGATTTGCGTGGTCGACAGGCTGCTGTGGCCGAGCAGCATCTGCACGGTGCGCAGATCGGCGCCGTGATTGAGCAAATGCGTGGCAAAGGCATGGCGCAGCGAATGCGGCGAAAAGCCGCTCTTGACGCCGGCCGCGAGCAAGTGCTTCTTGACGCTCTGCCAGAATGCCTGGCGCGTAATCGCACTGCCGCGGCTCGACAGGAAGAGCGCGTCGCTCGGAGTTTTTTCGCGCCTGAGTTCGGGCCGCGCCCGCTCGAGGTAGGCTTGCAACCAGTACAGCGATTCCTCGCCGACCGGCACCACGCGTTCCTTGCTGCCCTTGCCGACCAGGCGCACGAGGCCGAGGTTGGCATTGAGCTGGCGGAGTTCGAGTCCGACCAGCTCGCTGACGCGCAAGCCCGAGCCGTACATCAGTTCGAGCATCGCCCGATCGCGCAGGCCGTAGGGGCTGTCGAGGTCGGGTGCGGCGAGCAGCTTTTCGACCTCGGCTTCGCCGAGCGATTGCGGCAGGCTGCGGTGAATTCGCGGCGCCTGGATCAACGCGGTCGGGTCGTCGTCGCGCGCTCCGCTGCGCAACTGGTGGCGGTAAAACTGCTTCAGCGTCGACAGCATGCGCGCATTGCTGCGGGCTGACGCGCCGCGGTCGAATCGCGCGGCAAGATACTGCTGGATACTCGCGGCATCCGCGGCGGCGAGATTGCTGCCGCGGCGCGCGAGGAAATCGGCAAACTGTTTCAGGTCCTGTCGATAGGCGCGCAGCGTCTGTGGCGCCAATCCCTTTTGCGACCACAAGGTATCGACGAAGCGATCGATGGTCGCGGCATCGGGAGCGTCTGCGATTTCAGTCATCCGAAAAAAAGGCACAGCGAGCTGTGCCTTTTGAATGACGCTGGTCATCGATCCGTTACTTTTTCTTCTTCTTTTTCGGCTTGGCCGACCTGGCTGCGGCGGCTCCCGCCTTCTTGTCCCATCCGGAAACAAACTTGGCGATGGCCGCACCCCGCTTGGCCGAAAGTTTGTTCAGGGCATCGGCGCGCTTGTTGGCGGCCTTGACCTGGTTCTTCAGTTTCTGAATTTCCTTCTTCATCTTGGCGAGGCTCGAGGTCAGACGCTTGACCTGGGCATTGCCCGCCGAGGCTTTCTTTTTGGCGGCTGCTTTCTTCTTTGCTGCGGGTGCTTTTTTGGCTGCGACTTTCTTCTTGGCGGCCGGTCGGGTGGCTTTTTTCTTGACGGTTTTTTTCTTGGCTGCGGGTCGGGTTGCTTTCTTTTTAACCGCGGGCCTGGTCGCCTTCTTCTTGACTGCGGATTTCGTGGCCTTCTTTGCCGAGGTCTTCGCCTTCGGCCTGGCCGCCTTCTTTGCTATCGCCATTATCCAGTCTCCTCACGTTGACTTACGGGGCTCATTATAGAAAGCATTTGCAAGAATACAATAGCAAGTCTTTATTAATGCAAACGCGACGAAAGTTTCATTCGCGCATTATAGATTGCGAAAAAAAAGTTGCGAAAAAATAAACGCGCGGCGACTAAAAAAATTTTAATGTTTTACAATTCGCGCCTGATTTTTCGAATCGAATTCCGCGATGCCGAACGACCCACTTGCCGATTGTCCGCCCGCGAAATTGTGGAAACAGTTCGCGGCGATGTTGTACGACAGCCTGCTGTTGTTCGCGATACTTTTCGTTGCCGCGGCGATCGCAATCGCCTTCAATCGCGGTCAGGCGATCGAAGCGAATCCGCTGTTCAACCTCTATCTCTTGCTGACCGTGTTCACTTTTTACGCCTGGTTCTGGCACAAGTCCGGGCAAACCCTCGGCATGCGGGTCTGGAAGATTCGCATCGTCTCCGAGTTCGGCGGCAACCCGAGCTGGCAGATTTCCTATCTGCGGCTGTTCTTTGCGCTGCTGTCCCTCGCCTGTTTCGGCCTCGGCTACTTCTGGCGGCTGTTCAAACCCTACACCTGGCACGATCGTCTGAGCCAGACGCGCGTGGTCGATATCTCATCGCTGGCGCGCGGCGAGACCGAGCCTGATTCCGACACCGTGTGACTGGCGGCGCATGAACAGGTAGACGGCGAGCGCCAGAAAAGTAAGGTTCGGCATCAACGCGACGATCAGCCCGTCGAGCGCCAGCTGGCTGCCGACCTGCACCAGCACGCGCTCGGCGACGACGAAGGCGAGCCCCAGCAGGATGCCGAGCAACAGCCGATGCCCGGCGCCGGCCTGGCGCTGCGCGCCGAGCACGAACGGCAGCGCGAGCAGGCACATGATGACGATGGTCAGCGGTTGCAGACGCTTCTGCCACAGAATCAGGCGTTCGACGCGCGAGTCGAGCCCATTGGTTTCGAGGAAGGCGACGTAGGCGGATAACGCGCCGAGCGACATCCAGCGCGGCTCGTACAACAGCACCTGCAACAAGTCCTGCGTCAGGCGACCGCGGTACTCGGTCCGCTCGATCTGTTCCGTCGATACGCCGTCGGAGTCGAAACGCGAACGCGATACCTTGCGCAACTCCCAACCGTCGCCGCGCGGCAAAGCGTGCTCGGCGCGGGTCACGCTCTGCAGTCGACCGGCTGCGTCGAGCAGGTAGATTTCAACGCCACGCGCATGGCCGTTGGGCAGCATTTGCGCGATGCGTACGACGCGCCGGTCGTCCTTGATCCAGAGACTCTCGCCCGGGCGCAGCGCGGCCGCACGCTCTTCGGCGAGCGCCTTGACGCTGCGCGCGCCCGACTCGCTTGCCGGAACCACCCAGTTGGCCAGCAGAAAACTGATCAGCGCGAGCACCGCCGCCGCCTGCAGGACCGCGGCGACGATGCGCCCCAGCGTGATTCCCGAAGCCTGCATCGCGATGATTTCGCTGTTACCGGCGAGCGCGCCGAGACTCAGCATGCTGCCAAGCAACACCGCCAGCGGCATGAATTCGACGACCTTGCCGGGCGCGCTGAGGATGATAAAAAGCGCGGCCTGCCAGGCGCCGTAGCTGCCCTGCCCGATGTCGTCGAGTTCGCGAACGAACAGAAAAAACAGGCTCAGGCTGACGAGCACGGCGAGCGCGCCGAGCGTGCCGAGATGAATGTTGCGCTGCAGGTAGCGATTGACGATCATGCGCGCAGCCACCGCAGGCCGCGGTTGCGCCGATAGAGCAGGGCCAGCGCGAGCGCGACGAACAGCGCGTGCACCCACCAGAAATTGACCACCATCGGCAGGTTGCCGGTCTCGAGCTGGGTGCGCGTTATCGCCATCAGGTTCATGTAGAGCACGTAGACCAGCAGCGCGTAGCCGACCTTGCCGAAGCGACCGCGACGCGGCGCGACATAGGCCAGCGGCACGGCGAGTAAACCCAGCACCAGCAGCGCAACCGGAATCGCGATACGCCACTGCAATTCGACCCGGTCCTTGATCGCCGGCGATGCCCAAAGCCCGGCTGGCGTCATCGCTTCACGCCGCAGCTTCGACGCCGTCGCCGCCTGTTTCTCGATCAGGATTCCGTGCTGCTCGAACGCGATGATCTTGAAATCCCCGCGTCCGGCCACGCCCTCGTAACGCTCGCCGGGACCCATCACCAGGAACAGGTCGCCGGTGGCGTCGTCGAAACGATGCCGTCCGATCTTCGCGGTCTCGAACACCTGCATGTCGCGGTTGGTCTGGCTGACGATCAATTCGCGCAGTTCGAGTCGGTCTTCGCTGATCGAGTCGAGGTAGACGACGTGATTGCCGTCGCCGCTCTGGTTGAATTGCCCCGGCCTGACCTGTTCGAACTCGTGCAGGTTCTCTTCGCGCTCGACGATCGCCTCGGCGTAGCGCTGCGCGCCGGCGTTGAGCCAGAGACTGGCGCCGGCCGAGAAGATCACGAGCGGCACCAAAACGATCGCCAGCGCGCGGTAGAACTCGCGATAGCCGACGCCGCAGGCGTGCATGACGACGACCTCGTGGTCCTTGTAGAGACGCCCGAGCGCAAAAACGATGCCGAGAAAGACGCCGATCGGCAGCAGCAGCGACAACAGGTTGACCGACTGGGCGAGCATCACCGGCCACAGCGCCTGTCGCGGAATATCGCCGTCGGCGATATCGGCGAGCACGCGGCCGAACGCGTTGCTGACGAGGATGATATACAGGACCAGCACCGTGGCGGCGCTGGACTTGACGAATTCCCGGACCAGGTAGGCGGTGATTAAATTGCGCATCGATCTCCGGCGAGCCTGACGAGCGGATTATCAAGCCTGGGGGCAAACGGCTTAAGCGAGCCTGAACGCAGTTCAATTACGACTGGTTTTTTCCGCCGCTTTACGTATCTTATCGCGTTATCCCGCGAACCAACACCAGGAAAATCATGGAATTCAAGCTCAAGTCCACCGCCCCCGAGAGCGCCAGCGGCGCCTGCCAGGTCCTGACCGTGAATCAACCGCGCAAACTGTCACCGAATGGACAGAAGGTAGATCGCGCGAGCAAGGGGCACCTGTCGGCGCTGCTCAAGCGCGGCGACATGGACGGCAAGCTCGGACAAACGCTGATGCTGCACGACGTGCCCGGGCTCAAGGCCAGGCGCGTGTTGCTGGTCGGACTCGGCAAGGCAAGCGACATGAACGAGCGCGGTTTCGGCCGCGTGATCAACGCGATCGCCGCGGCGCTAAAATCCTCCGGCGCGCGCGATGCCGAGCTCTACCCCGACGAGATCGTCTTCAAGGGCCGCGACCTCGCGTGGAAAGTGCGCCAGGCAACGATGCTGCTTGGCAACGGCGAGTATCGCTTCGACCGGCTCAAGAGCGACAAGGGCGACAAGCCCGGCGTCCTGCGCGCGGTGACGATGAACGTCGCGAAGCGCGACGCGGGCAAGTGCCGGCAAGCCGTCGCCGAGGGCGAGGCGATCAGCCAGGGCATGAGCCTGACCCGCGATCTCGGCAACCTGCCGGCCAACGTCTGCACGCCGACCTACCTCGCGAAGCAGGCGCGCGAACTCTCGAAAGGCTACAAGAAGCTCAAGGTCAACGTGCTCGACGAGGCCGAGATGAAGCGCCTGAAGATGGGCTCGCTGCTGTCGGTCGCCGCCGGCAGCCGCCAGCCGGCGAAACTGATTACGCTCGAGTACCGCGGCGCCGGCGCGAAGGACCAGCCGATCGCGCTGGTCGGCAAGGGTGTGACCTTCGATACCGGCGGCATCTCGCTGAAACCCGGGTTGGCGATGGACGAGATGAAATTCGACATGTGCGGCGCGGCCTCGGTGCTCGGCACGATCAAGGCGGTCGCCGAACTCGATCTGGCGATCAACGTCGTCGGCGTGGTCCCGGCGACCGAAAACATGCCCGACGGCCAGGCGACCAAACCCGGCGACATCGTCACCAGCATGTCCGGCCAGACCATCGAAATTCTCAACACCGACGCCGAGGGCCGGCTGATCCTGTGCGACGCGCTGACCTACGCCGGCAAGTTCAAGCCGAGCCATGTCATCGATATCGCGACGCTGACCGGCGCCGTCATCGTCGCGCTCGGCAAGGTGCCTTCCGGCGTCATGGGCAACGACCGCAGGCTGATCGATACGCTGGTCAAGTGCGGCCAGGAAGCCGACGACCGGATCTGGGAACTGCCGCTGTGGGACGATTACCAGGATCAGCTCAAGAGCAACTTCGCCGACATGGCCAACATCGGCGGGCGTGACGCCGGCACGATAACCGCCGCCTGTTTTCTCGCGCGCTTCACCAAGGAATACAAGTGGGCGCACCTCGATATCGCCGGCACCGCGTGGAAATCCGGCGACGACAAGGGCGCGACCGGGCGGCCGGTGCCGCTGCTGACGCGTTTCATCCTGCGCCAGGCCGGCTCGTGACGCGGATCGACTTCTACCAGCTCGACGCCGCGCGTCATGCCTGGGACCAGGTCGTCTGCCGGCTGTGCCAGAAAGCCTGGGAGGGGCGCCAGCTGACGCTGTTGCTGACCGACGGCCCCGAGCAGAGCCGGCATCTCGACCAGCGACTCTGGACCTTCGCCGACGACAGCTTCGTACCGCACGATGTCGACGAGATCGAAGAATTCGCCACCCCGATCCTGATCCACGATCGGCCCGAGCCCCGCGGCGATCGGCAACTGCTGATCAACCTGTCCGCGTCGGTGCCCGATTACTTCGCTCAGTTCGAGCGCGTGATCGAACTAGTCACCGACGACAACCGGGCACAGGCACGCGAGCATTACGGCTTTTACAAGGAGCGCGGCTACCCGCTGCAACACATCCCGTTATGAGCGAACAAGGCAAGATACCGGTACTGACCGACCTGATCGAGCGCGGCGTCGAGATCAAGATGTCCGATCTCGGGCTGGACGACGAAACGCCCGCGTCACCCGAGGCGATGCCCGCCGCACCCGTGATCGACGAAGAGATCGACATCGGCGACGTCGACATGATCGTCGACCCCTTCGCCGCCAACCCGCAACTCGAACAGACGGTTCGCCGGATCCTCGACGAGCACATGGAACTGGCCTGGCAGGAGATCAAGCTCGCGATTCAGCAGGAATTGATGAAATAAAAATAACCTGGATACCCGCATGATCGTGCCGGTCCAAAGGTCGCTAACGGAGTAATCAGTCGGATGGCTGGCGGCAGGTCGAGGGGACAGAGCAAAAATTGCTTCCCGATTATGTCGATATTGCGGTAGCGAGGCAATTTTTGGTCTGTCCCCGATCTTGCACGATCCCGACTCCGGCACCCGGTCGATCCTGGAAGATCGGGTCAGGGCATTCGCCGAAGCCGCGCCATCGGGGACAGACCAGAATTTCCGCGCACGATCTTGGCCGTCGAATAAAAGTCAGGCGGAAATTCTGCTCTGCCCCCTCGACCTGCCGTCAGCCATCCCGCTACTACTCCGACCCGAACGGTGCCAATTCCGAAATCGCCAAGGTATAATCGCGCGTTTCGTATCGCCGCCGCCGAGCAGATGGAAAAGACTTACGACCCGCATTCGATCGAGGAAGCCTGGTATCAGCGCTGGGAAGAGCAAGGCTATTTCGCCGCCGGCGGCGACGGCGATCCCTACTGCATCGTGATTCCGCCACCGAACGTCACCGGCAGCCTGCACATGGGGCACGCGTTCCAGGACACGATCATGGACACGCTGATTCGCTACCACCGCATGCGCGGCGACAACACGCTGTGGCAGCCCGGCACCGACCATGCCGGCATCGCCACGCAGATGGTCGTCGAACGCCAGCTCGCCGTCGAGGGCAAGTCGCGACACGACCTCGGCCGCGACGCCTTTACCGAACGCGTGTGGCAGTGGAAAGAAGAGTCCGGCGGCACGATCACGCGCCAACTGCGCCGCATGGGCGCGTCGGCCGACTGGGCGCGCGAGCGCTTCACGATGGACGACGGCCTGTCGGCCGCGGTGCGCGAAGTCTTTATCCGCCTCTACGACGAGGGACTGATCTATCGCGGCCAGCGCCTGATCAACTGGGACCCGGTGCTGCACACGGCGATTTCCGATCTCGAGGTCAACAACATCGAGGAAAAGGGCTATCTCTACCACGTTCGCTACCCGATCGTCGGCGAGCCGATCGACGGCGTGACCCATATGGAGATCGCCACCACGCGGCCCGAAACGATCCTCGCCGACGGTGCGCTCGCGGTCAGCCCGGGCGACGAACGCTACCGCGATTTCGTCGGCCGCGAAGTGCAGGTGCCGATGACGCCGCGCATCATCCCGATCATCACCGACGACTACGTCGACCCGGAATTCGGCACCGGCTGCGTCAAGATCACGCCGGCGCACGACTTCAACGACTACGAGGTCGGCCAGCGCCACGAAATGGAAGTCATCAACCTGTTCACGCCCGACGCGATCATGAACGACAACGCGCCGCCGGCTTACCGGGGCATGGAGCGCTTTGCCGCGCGCGAGCAAATCGTCAAGGACCTCGACGCAGCCGGCTTGCTGATCAAGGCCGAGGATCACGTCTACAAGCGGCCCTACGGCGACCGCTCGGGCGTCGTCATCGAGCCCTATATGACCGACCAGTGGTTCGTGCGCGCCGAGCCGCTGGCGAA
>JAHEKJ010000041.1 GCA_024638385.1 Gammaproteobacteria bacterium
GAGCCGCGGGATGACATTCGGGTGGGCGATCGAGCCGCGGGATGAAGTTCGGATGGGCGGTCGAGCCGCGGGATGACATTCGGATGGGCGGTCGAGCCGCGGGATGACGGAGCACGGCCGGTACCGCGATCGCGCCGCGAGACGTCAGGGTCTCGTCAGCTGCACTTGGAGTCGCCGCAGTGCAGGCAGGTCAGGCAATTGTCGAGCAGCACGACCGCGCGCATCTGGCACTTCTTGCACAGCGTCGCCGACGCCGGGTAGCCGTCGTCGGCCGGCGGCTGCTCGAAGCGGCCCTCGAGATCGCGCCGTTTCGCGTCGACGTATTCCTGCTGGTACGCGTCGAGGCCCTCCTTCTTCAGCATGCCGATCGCGATCATGTGCCGCTCGATGACGTCGCCGATCTCGGCGACGATCGAGGGCGTGTAGCGGCCGCCCTTCTTGAAGTAGCCACCCTGCGGGTCGAACACGCTACGCAGCTCGTCGACCAGGAAGGTCACGTCGCCGCCCTTGCGGAATACCGCCGACAGGATCCGCGTCAGCGCGATGATCCACTGGAAGTGCTCCATGTTCTTCGAGTTGATGAATATCTCGAACGGCCGCCGGATCTCGTGCTCGGTGCCGGCATTGAGCGTGATGTCGTTGATCGTCACGTACAAAGCATGCTCCGACAGCGGCGTCTTGATCTTGTAGGTCGTGCCCTGCAGCGCCTCGGGGCGCGCGAGGTTCTCGTGCATCTGGATGACCTCGGCGCCGGCGCCCGCAGGCGTCCCCGCGGCCGCGTCGACGACTTCGGCCTTGACGATTTTCTGGTCGATTTTCTTGCTCATTCGTGTCTCTGGTTTCGTATTCGGATTCAAAACTTGCCGTAATAGCCTTCCTTGAGCGCCTCATAAAGGTTGGCTGCGGTGTGCGTCTCGCCGTCGTACTCGATCGGCTCGTCGCCGGCCGCCTCGACCACGCTGCCGTCGGCGAGCGTGAAGCGGTAACGCGTCTTCGCGAGATCCTCGTTGCGCACCAGCACGCCCTGGAACGCGGCCGGGTTGTAGCGGAAGGTCGTGCATCCCTTGAGCCCCTGCTCCCAGGCGTAGAGGTAAATGTCCTTGAACGCGTCGAACGGAAAATCGCTCGGCACGTTGGCGGTCTTCGAGATCGACGAGTCGATCCATTTTTGCGCCGCGGCCTGCACGTCGACGTGCTGGCGCGGCGTGATCTCGTCGGCGGCGACGAAATAGTCCGGCAATGCGTGCGCGGGATCGGCTGCATCCGGCAGCGCTTCGGGGTCGATAATTTGCCGGTAGGCGAGCAGCTCGTAGGAATAGACGTCGACCTTGCGCTTGCTCTTCTTGCCGCTCTCGATCAGGTTGCGCGCGTAGTGATGTGCGAAGCTCGGCTCGATGCCGTTGCTCGCGTTGTTGGCGAACGACAGCGCGATCGTGCCGGTCGGCGCGATCGAGCTGTGGTGCGTGAAGCGCGCACCCTCGTCGGCCAGCGCGGCGACGAGTTCGGAATCGACGGCCGCGATCTTTTGCATGTAGCGGCTGTAACGCGCGTGCAGCACCCGGCCCTTGATCGGAGCGCCGACCTGCCAGCCGTCGGCGCGCATCTCGGGGCGTTGCCGCAGCATCTCGTCGCTGACCGTGAAATCCTCGTCCATGATCGGCGCGGCGCCCTTCTCGCGCGCGAGCTCGAGCCCGGTGCGCCAGCCGGTGAGCGCGAGTTCGTGGCTGACTCTTTCGGTGAATTCGAGCGACGCGTCGTCGCCGTAGCGGATGCGCAGCATCGCGAGCGCCGAGCCGAGGCCGAGAAAGCCCATGCCGTGGCGCCGCTTGCGCGTGATTTCGACGGCCTGTTCGGGCAGCGGCAGGCCGTGGATTTCGACAACGTTGTCGAGCATGCGGGTAAACACCGCGACGACCTCGCGGAAACGCTCCCAGTCGAAGCTGGCCTCGTCGGCGAACGGCTCGTGCACGAACGCGGTCAGGTTGACCGAGCCGAGCAGGCACGCGCCGTACGGCGGCAGACCCTGCTCGCCGCACGGATTGGTCGCGCGGATGTTTTCGCAAAACCAGTTGTTGTTGAGCTCGTTGTAGCGGTCGATCAGGATGAAGCCGGGCTCGGCGTAATCGTAGGTCGAGCGCATGATCGCGTTCCACAAATCGCGCGCGCGAAGGCGGCGGTAGACGCGGCACGCGACGCGGCCGTCTTCGTCGACGATGTAGTTTTCGCTTTCCGGCCAGTCGCGCCAGACGACGTCGTCGCCGGCGCCGCGCGCCAGCGTCTCGGCGCCGGCCTCGCCGCGCGCGAGCGGAAACGCGAGCGCCCAGTCGCGGTCGTCGACCACGGCCTGCATGAACTCGTCGCTGATCAGCAGCGACAGGTTGAACTGGCGCAGGCGGCCATCCTCGCGCTTGGCCTCGATGAATTCGAACACGTCGGGATGGCCGACGTCGAAGGTCGCCATCTGCGCGCCGCGACGGCCGCCGGCCGACGCGATCGTGAAGCACATGCGGTCGTAGATATCCATGAACGACAGCGGCCCCGAGGTCAGCGCGCCGGCGCCGGAGACGTAGGCGCCGCGCGGCCGCAGGGTCGAGAATTCGTAGCCGATGCCGGCGCCTGACTTGAGCGTGATGCCGGCCTCGCGCAGGCGGCCGAGGATGGCTTCCATCGAATCGTCGATCGTGCCGGAGACGGTGCAATTGATCGTCGACGTCGCCGGTTTGTGGGCCTGCGCGCCGGCGTTCGACATGATGCGACCGGCCGGAATCGCGCCGTGGCGCAATGCCCACAGGAAGCGCTCGAACCAGTGCTTGCGCAGTTCCGGCGTCGCCTCGAGGTCGGCGAGCACGCGCGCGACGCGCCGCAGGCTGCCATCGATGTCGTCGTCGATTGCGCAATCCTCGCGATCGCGCAGACAATACTTCTGTTCCCAGATCGCATACGCGGCCGGCTGCAGCTCGATCGGCTGTCCCGAGTCGGGGCCGTGCTCGAGCTTGTCAACGGATTTCATAGTCGTCATTCGGTTTCGGATCGATCGCCGCGCCAACCCTATATTGTATAATTTTTCGCATCCAGCCGCGAGATGTTGTGGTTCTCATTTTTGAATTGCGGGCAGATCTGCGCCTTGACCTGCATCAAGTCGGCTTCGCCGGTTTGCGTTTCTCGAGACCATCGGCGTCGGTCATCGGCTCACTTTCCTGAGCTCTATGGGGTCGGACCAGGCTAGTACGCCGAATCGAATGAATTTTTGCCATCTACCGGCATCATTTCGTGCTTACTCGCCGCGTTTCGCGGTACAAAAACAGCCCGCCGGGCAATTTTCGTGCTTGCCAATGTGAGCTCGATAAATCGATTGCGTCAAAGGGCCGGTTTTTGGCCGGGAATCGGCCGTATGAACCGACAAACTACCCCGGGTAAGAACCGAAAGCTTTTCAAATCAATAGCCTGACCCGGTCCGACTAACGCTTTCCGAGAGTGCCGGGGTACCGCAATGGCTCAGGGATCGTCGCGGCGCGACGGTTCGTCGTCGACGCCGGCGCCGGCGTCCGCTTTGCTAACCTCGCCGGCGGCCGCCAAGTCGAGCTCGGTTTCCTGGGTTTCGGTGTCGAACACGGTCGAGACCGTGCCGGTGGCCTGCAAGGCCTGGCGCGCGGTCAGCGTGTGTTCGGCCGCGGCGATCCGCTCCTCGCGGTTCAATTGCCGCCAGGCGAATGCCATCAAAAGAACGTGCACACCGATGGTGAACGCATACAGGCCGCCCTGCGTGAGCAGTTTCATGAAGATCGTCGCGATGACCGGCCCGACGACCGCGCCGGCGGCGTAAGCGAGCAGCAGCCCACTCGAGACTTCGACGAATTCATCCGGCTTGGCGTGATCGTTGGCCTGCGCGACCGCGACCGCGTAGAGCGGAAACGAAATCGCGCCCCAGGCGGCCGCCGCGAGCAGCAGCCAGTGGACCTCGAAGAAGCTCGCCGCGATCACGCCGGCGCCGGCGATTGCCGCGAAGAACGCGATCCAGATCATCAGCGCGCAGCGGTCGGTCTTGTCCGACAGCCGCCCGATCGGCCATTGCCCGATCGCACCGCCGAGCACGGTCGCGCTCATGAACAGCGCGACGCCGTTGACGTCGAAGCCGCTGCGCTGGACGAACAGC
Source organism: Gammaproteobacteria bacterium (assembly GCA_024638385.1). GTDB lineage: Bacteria > Pseudomonadota > Gammaproteobacteria. The sequence goes on from JAHEKJ010000041.1 coordinate 4,154, forward strand.
GGGCCGAGGGTCCAGAAGGCGCCGTTGGCGAGGCCGACCGCGACGCAGCCGACGAAGCCGGTCGGCGATGTCCGGTAGAGCTTGCCGACGCGCAGTTGCACCGACTGGATCGGCCGCGGCGCGGCCGAGGTCGTCAGCGCGATCGGGATCACCGCGACCGAGACCAGGATCGACGCCGCGGCGAACAGGTTCAGCTCGGCCGGGTCCGACAGCGTCAGCATCATCTGGCCGATCGTCATGACGGTCAGGTTGATCAGCAAATAGGCCGACAACACGGTGCCGCGGTTTTCCGATGTCGACTGCTCGTTCAGCCAGCTCTCGATGACGATATAGAGCACGGCGAAGCAGAATCCGGTCACCGCGCGCATGATCCACCATGGAAACGGCAGCGCGATCATGCCATGACCGAGCACGACCGCCGACACCAGCGACGCCATCGCGGTGAAGGTGCGGATGTGGCCGACGCGGCGCACGAGGTGCGGGCCGTAAAAACAGCCGGCGGCGAAGCCGAGGAAATAGGTCGAGCCGAGCAGCCCGATCGAGAAGATCGAGAATTGCTCCATTTCCGCGCGCACCGGGATCAGCGTGCCGATCAGGCCGTTGCCGGTCAGCAACAGCGCGACGGCGAGCAGCAGCGCGGCGACGGGTGCGAAAGTGCGAAGCATTGGTGTTCTTGTCCGGAGCCCGCCGCTCACTATACCGATCTTTGTCCGGGGAGCCACCCCCGCCAGCGCGACGGCGTATACCAAACATCTGATTGCGATTGCTCGATTTTTCGGTCCGGTGTTCCTGGTCAGGTCGTGAGACGACTAGCATCGCTGTCATACCGGCTTGACCGCGGGATGATATGGCTGCGTTGGATCCCGCCGGTCCGAAGCTCCGGGTCAGGCCGCGGGATGACTAGCCTCGCTGTCATACCGCGGCTTGACCGCGGTATCCAGGGTCGAAGCCGCGATTCCAGGGAGGCTTTGACCCTCAGGGAATCGACGGACGTGCGGGATCCAGTGTCAGAGCAATAGTCAAAATAGTGCCAATCATCCCTGGATCCCGCGGTCAGGCCGCGGGATGACAGGGGCGCCGCGGGATGACGTTCGGGTGGGCGGTCAAGCCGCGGGATGACAGGGGTGCCGCGGGATGACGTTCGGGTGGGCGGTCAAGCCGCGGGATGACAGGGGTGCCGCGGGATGACGTTCGGGTGGGCGGTCAAGCCGCGGGATGACAATGTTGAGTCATCCCGGCGAAAGCCGAGACGTCGAACCGCGGGCGTGTCGAAGACCGGTCACCGCTGACGCTGGCGGCTGACCGACGGACGCGTCCACAGGTAGGTCGCGATGCTCGCAAAAAACAGCCCGAGCGAAGTCGGCAAGGCCCAGTGCGCGTCGCGCCAGACGAGCCAGCCGAGGCTCGCCGCCATCATCGCCGTCGCGATGCACTTGGCGTAGAGCGGCACCACGCGCTCGGCATACCACTCGTCGAGCATGCGTGCGAGCTTCGGCTGGGCGTAGATCCAGTCGTGAACGCGCGGCGAGCCCTTCGGCGCGGCCCAGATCGCAATCAGCAGAAACGGCACGCCGGGCATCAGCGGCAGGAATACGCCGGCAACGCCGAGTGTGGCCGCGATATAGGCGATCACGAGATAGATCAGGCGCGTCGGCTGTGGCGGCATCGGGTGCGCCGCGATGCGCTGCCGCGTGGCTCGGTCGTAGCGGTCGGAAGGTTTCATTACTGCGGCTAATATATGCACTGCCGCGACCAGTTCCAGCAGTTTTTCATTCGAATAGGCCGTCAGGGCTTCGATTTTTTCCACAGTGAGTTTTCGCGCCGTACCGGAAGAACTTCTCCGACTTCGGTGGAAAAAATTTCGAGATCGACGTTGTAACCAGGGCGTTTCGTCGTGGCGAAGGGGTGACGGCTCGACCCGCGCCCGAACGAGGAGACGCCAGCTCGACTTGCGTCAATGCAAGGAGGCGCCAGCCGCCGAAGCAAGCTCCCAAATCCCGCCCGATTCCGCAAGTTTGCTTCGCAGCTCGCGATGACGCAGGTTTGGGTGCCGGGCCTTCGACCCGCGCTGACTTCAAGTCAGCGTAAAATCAGAGGACCGGTCAGACGCGGCTGGCGATTGCGACGCCGAACGCCGAGCCGCGCCAGACGATGCCGCGCCACAGCCGGCCGATCGGGCCCGGCGCGCCGAGCCGGCGGCGGGCGTCGTCGCGGTGCGCGATTTCGTCCTCGCGGCAGGATTCGAGCACGCGGCGCAGGGCATAGTCGACCGGGCGACCTTCGAGCCGGGCGATCTGCGCGGCGTAATGCGCGTCGACGAAGGATTCGACCGCGTCGATCGTCCGATAGACCGCGTTCGCGCCGACCAGCGCCGGCAGCGCTCCGAGCAGCCAGCCGGACACGCGCCACAGCGGCAACAGGCGACTGCGCAGCGCCGGCGACAACATTTGTTGCATCATTTCGAGGTGTAGCTGCTCGGTCGCGAGGTGATGTCGCGCGAATTCGCGCACTTCGGCGTCGCGCGTGACTGCAAGAATGCCACGGTAGATCGCGACCGCGCCGGTCTCGCCGGCGTGATCCGAGCGCAGTTCGCGCAGCAGATCGTCGGGCACCGCCGGCGGCAGCGTGATCTTTTGTTCGGCAGTCATCGGCGGAGTCTCCGTCTAAACCGGAATCGCGGTACAATCGTATACGCTTCGTGTAACAAATCGGTTCCCCTGACCATGAGACTCAGACCCGCAACTCCGGCCGACCTGCCGGCCATCAACCGCATCGTCGAGCGCGCGATCGCTACCTGGCCGGTGCCGGAACGCGTCCGGCGCATCAGCCTGCCGCTGTACTGTTATCGCACTGCCGATTTCGAATACCAGGATCTGGTAGTCGCCGAGGATGACGCCACCGTCATCGGCATGGCGGCCTGGGAAGACGCGACGCCCGGCGACCTGCCGCACGGCTATCGCGGGCTGCTGCTGCACGGCCTCTACGTCGATCCGGCGGCACAGCGGCGCGGCGTCGGTTCGGCGCTGCTCGCGGCCGCGCGCCGGGCCGCGGCGCGGCGCGATCTCGACGGCGTGCTGGTCAAGGCACAGCCGACCGCGATCCCGTTCTTCGAGGCATGCGGGCTCGAAAGGCTCGCGATGACGCAGCCGCAGCGCGACTATCCTCACCGCTTCTGGCTGCCGGCCTTCGAGCCGGCGCGCGAACCGGCCCGCGACTGCGCCTGAGACCGCGGCGCGCGCCCGTCATGAGCAACGGCCAGCAAGCCGGCGCGCGAACCGCCGATGGCGATTCGGTCCTCGGCCAAATCTACGACCAGATTACCGGCGACGAGGACGCGCGCGTCTGCAAGGACATTCCCGACAGCGCGTGCAAGCACCTGCCGCGCAATTTCTTCGCCTACCTCGTCGCCAACGTCATGACCAAGGTTGCCGACGAATTGTCGAGCGCGCGCCTTATTCTGCCGTGGATGCTCGGCGCGCTCGGCGCGCCGGCCGCATTCGTCGGCTTTCTCGTGCCGATTCGCGAGGCCGGCGTGCTGATCCCGCAGCTCGCGGTCGCCGCTTACGTTCGCCGGCTCGCGATCCGCAAGACCGTCTGGCTCGTCGGCGCGACGCTGTCCGGCGCCGCGCTCGCGATCATGGGTATCGGTGCGGCGAGTCTCGACGGCGCCACCGCCGGCTGGATCGTGCTGGCGATGGTCGCGCTCTACAGCCTCGCGCGCGGCCTGTGCTCGGTTTCGGCCAAGGACGTGCTCGGCAAGACCGTGTCGAAGACGCGCCGCGGTACGTTGATGGGTTATGCCGCGGCGACCGCCGGCCTGCTGACGCTCGCGATCGGCCTCGGCATCGAGTTTGCCGGCAGCCGCGAGCTCGGCGCCGAATTCTTCAGCATCCTGCTGCTGGTCGCGGCCGGCATCTGGATCGCATCGCTCGGCGTGTTCGCGAGCATCCGCGAAGAACCCGGCGCGACCGACGGCGGCGGCAACGCAATCCTCGTCGCGTTCCAGAGTCTCGCGCTGCTCCGGGACGACGCAGATTTCCGCCACTTCGTCGTCGCGCGCACGCTGCTGCTGTCGGCCGCGCTCGCGCCACCGTTCTACGTGCTGCTCGCGCAACAACGCGGCGCCGGCGCCGCCGGCCTCGGTCTGCTGATCATCGCCAGCGGCCTCGCCGCGAGCGTCAGCTCGCCGATCTGGGGGCGCATGGGCGACAAGTCGAGCAAGTCCGTCATGATCCTCGCGTCGACGCTCGCCGGCGTTACCGGCATCGCGACCTGGGCGCTCGACGCCGCCGGCGCGCCGTTCATGGACAGCGCCTGGACCTACGCCGTGCTGTTTCTGCTGATCGCGATTTTCCACGGCGGCGTGCGCCTCGGCCGCAAGGTTTACCTCGTCGACATGGCCAACCAGGACAATCGCTCGAGTTACGTCGCGGTCAGCAACACCGTGATCGGAGTGATGATGCTTGCCGGCGGCGCGATCGGCGCGCTCGCCGACGTCATCAGCGTCAGCGCGGTCATTGCCGTCCTCGGCGTGCTGTCGTGCGTCGCGTCCGTCTACATTCTCCGCATGCCCGACGTCTCCGGCTGACGCCCTCTCCCGGTCTTGCCGAAGTCACCTGTCATAACGCGACTTGATTGCAGTGTGACAACGCAATCGTCGTACCGGCGAAAGCAGATATCCAGGGTCGGAGCCACGATTGCAGGGGCCGCCTGGAACTTCTCGGAACCGCAATGCGTGCGGTATCCAGACTCATCGCAAAATGCAGGGTATTGCCAACCGGCCCTGGATCCCGCGGTCAAGCCGCGGGATGACAGCGACGCCGCGGGATGACAGCGACGCCGCGGGATGACGGCGACGCCGCGGGATGACGGCGACGCCGCGGGATGACGGCGACGCCGCGGGATGACGGCGACGCCGCGGGATGACGGCGACGCCGCGGGATGGTGCTAGTGGCGGGTGGCGGAGTCGGGGATGTCGAAGTCGCCTTCGAGCAGCGCGACGAAGTTCTCGAGCCGCTCCATCGCGCTGACGCTCTCGAGCAGCATCTGCTTTTCGGCGGATTCGAGCGGCAGCGCCAGCACAAGGCTGTCGACCAGGCGCGCGGTCGGCAGTCGCTCGAGCATCGGTATATCGGCCTCGAGATCGTTGACGTCGAAATAGTGCTTGAGCGATTCGATCAGTTGCGCGTGCCGCGGGCGCAACACCTCGTCGTGCTCGACATAGTCGTCGGCGAAGCGCGACCAGTCCGGCATGATCATGCGATAGCCGCGTGTCGTCGGCAGCTCCTCGCCGACATCGAAGCGGCAGACCCCGGTCAGCACCATTTCGATGCGGCAGTCGCTGGTCTCGCGATACTGCGTGATTCGCCCGGCGCAGCCGGTGCGGTAAACCGCAGCATCGTTCCTCGCGCTCGGATCGGGCTGGATCATGCCGATCATGCGATGCGAGCCGAGCGCATCCTCGACCATCTTGAGATAGCGCGGCTCGAAGATGTTGAGCGGCAGTTCGGTCCGCGGTAGCACGATCGCGCCGGCCAGCGGAAAAATCGGCAGCGTGGCGGGCAGCGCGTCGAACGGACTGATAAAAGGATTGGAACTCATCGATCACCTCGTGAATTTATTATCTATCGACCGGATTCGATGCCCTGGGTTCAATCCGACGATAAACCTGACTCCCGTCAGTAAACCCGGGCCGGGCGGTGTTATGATGAATTCTTTAGTATACGATGTTATAAGTTAGGGAGTTCACCACGAGGGCCCGGGCAGTCATGAATTCCGATGTCAAGAACACGGTTAAACAAAAGATTTCGAACAAGGAATACGAGCAGGAACTTGCCAAGCTGCAAATCGAGCTGGTCAAGTTGCAGGAATGGATCAAGGCCAATGGGCTCAAGGTCGTCTGTATCTTCGAAGGCCGCGACGCCGCCGGCAAGGGCGGCGTTATCAAGCGCATCACCGAGAGCCTGAACCCGCGGATCTGTCGCGTCGTCGCGCTCGGCACGCCGACCGAGCGCGAGAAGACGCAATGGTACTTCCAGCGCTACGTGCCGCACCTGCCGGCAGCCGGCGAAATGGTGCTGTTCGATCGCAGCTGGTACAACCGCGCCGGCGTCGAGCGCGTCATGGGATTCTGCAGCGAGGATGAGTACCTCGAATTCATGCGCTCCTGCCCCGAGTTCGAGCGAATGCTCGTGCGCTCCGGCATCATCCTGATCAAGTACTGGTTTTCGGTCAGCGACGAGGAACAGGAACGGCGGTTCCAGAAACGGATCGCGGATCCGACCAAGCGCTGGAAGCTCTCGCCGATGGACCTCGAATCGCGCAATCGCTGGATCGAGTATTCGAAGGCCAAGGACATGATGTTCGCCCACACCGATATCAAGCAGGCGCCGTGGTACGTGGTCAACGCCGACATCAAGAAGCACGCGCGACTGAACTGTATCAAGCACCTGCTGAGCATGATCGAATACGAAGACCTGACGCCCGAGCCGATCGAGCTCGAGCCGCGCAGCAGGGCCGAAGGCTACGTGCGGCCGCCGCTCGAGGACCAGACGTTCGTGCCCGAACACCATTAACGACACAATCGAATCTCATGGCCACGTCCCCCAACATCAATAAAACGCTTACCGTCGTCCCCGACGAAGTCGACACCGAAGTCTTGCCCGTGCACGAACCGGTGCCCGTCGAAACCGCCGACCTCGACTCCCCCGAGCTCTATCTCAACCGCGAGCTGTCGTGGCTCGAATTCAACCGGCGCGTGCTGCACGAGGCCGAAGACGAGAGCAACCCGCTGCTCGAGCGGCTCAAGTTTCTCGGCATCGTCAGCTCGAACCTCGACGAGTTCTTCATGAAGCGCATCGGCGGCCTCAAGCAGCAGCTCGGCGCCGGGCTGCTGGAAGTCAGCGTCGACGGCCGCCTGCCCGGCCAGCAGATCGAGGAATGCTACGCCAAGGTGCGCGAGCTCGAGGCGCTGCAGGACGAGATACTGCCGCAACTGATCGCGCAGCTCGCCGAGCATGACATTCATATCAAGAAGTACGACGCGCTCGACGACGCCGAGCGGGAAACCATCCGCACGCACTTCTTCGAAAACATCTACCCGCTGATCACGCCGCAGGGCGTCGATTCGACGCACCCGTTTCCGTTCATTTCGAACCTGTCGCTGAACCTGCTAGTCGCGTTGCGCCACCCGGGCGGCGACGAGGAGATGCGCGCCCGCGTCAAGGTGCCGGTCGGCCTCGGCATACCGCGCTTCCTGCAGGTACCCGGAAGCCATACCTTCGTGCCGCTCGAGAGCGTCATGACCAAGAATCTCGACGTGCTGTTCCCGAAAATGGAGATCGTCGACAGCGAGGTGTTCTTCGTGACCCGCAACGCCAATACCGCGCGCGACGAGGACCAGGCCGACGACCTGCTCGCGATGATCGAATCCGAGGTACGTCACCGCCGCTTCGCTAATATCGTGCGCGTCGTCATCGACCACGACATGGAACCGGCGCGACGCGGAATGCTCGCCGCCGAACTCGGCCTCGACGAGGCCGACGTGTTCGAGCGCCGCGGCCTGCTCGCGACCCGCGATCTGCTGTCGCTGATCGACCTCGAGATTCCGGCGCTGCGCGACCCGCCGCACCACCCGATCGATCATCCGCGACTGCTGCACCACCCGAATATCTTCTACGCCGTGCGCGAACAGGGCTCGATCCTGCTGCACCATCCCTACGAGTCGTTCTCGACCTCGGTCGAGCGCCTGCTGCGCGAGGCCAGCCGCGATCCGAAGGTGCGCGCGATCAAGATGACGATTTACCGCACCTCGGGCGAAACCAAGATCATCGATTACCTGATCGACGCCGCGCAAAACGGCAAGCAGGTCGCGGTCGTGGTCGAACTCAAGGCGCGCTTCGACGAAGCCGCCAACATCCGCTGGTCGAGCCGGCTGGAGGAAGCCGGCATCCACGTGACCTACGGCGTCGTGGACCTGAAGACGCACTGCAAGGTCATCCTCGTCGTGCGCCAGGATTACAACGGGCTCAAGCGCTACGTCCACATCGGCACCGGCAACTACCACGCCGGCAACGCACGGCTGTACACCGATCTCGGGCTGCTGACCTGCGACCCGGACATCGGCCGCGATACCACCGAGCTGTTCAATTACCTGACCACCGGCTTCACGCCGAAGCGCAACTACCGCAAGCTGCTGCCGGCGCCGAAGCTGCTCAAGCGCGCGCTGCTCGAAAAGATCCAGCGCGAGATCGAGCACCATGCGAACCTGCCGGAGCACGGCCACATCCAGATCAAGATCAACGCGCTCGAGGACAGGGACATCGTGCGCGCGCTCTACGCGGCATCGCAGACGGGCGTCAAGATCGACCTGATCGTGCGCGACACCTGCCGGCTACGCCCCGGCATTCCGGGATTATCCGAGTCGATTCGCGTATTCAGCGTGATCGGCCGCTTCCTCGAGCACAGCCGGATCTACTACTTCGAGAACGCCGGCCAGCCGGAATATTACATCGGCTCGGCCGACTCGATGATGCGCAACCTCGAACACCGCGTCGAGGTGCTCGCGCCGGTCGAGGCGCCCGAACTGCAGGCGAGCCTGCGCACGATCATCGATATCCAGCTGTCGGACCAGTACGACATCTGGCAGATGCAGTCCGACGGCAGCTACGTCGAACTCAAGGGCAAGAACACCGACGGCGACGGCAGCCAACAGGCCTTGATCAGGGACGCGCAGGAACGCTTGCGCCGCGCGCAGGGCGCCAAGCGGCGCAAATCCCAGTCGACGCACAAGCGCAACATCAGCCTGCGCGACGACTGAGCCTCAGGTCGTAACCTCGCCGGACAGGTTTTTCGGGTAGTCGAAGTACCCGAAGCTGGTCGCTTCGCGCGACCAGTCGCGCCAGCGCTCGATTTCACAATCCCACTTGACCAGGCCGCAAGTCGGGATATTGTCGATGCGGAAATAGTCGCTGACTGAATTACAGAAGTGCGTGATATCCGGATTGTGGAACACGAGCATCAGCGAGTTCACCCGATCCGACTGGTTGACGATGACATCCTCGATCGCGCCGCGACCGAGAAAATACAGCCCCTCCTCCGTCGCGATCTCGTCGGCCGGATAGCCGCAAGCGTCGCAGAAGAGTTGCGCCGTGGTCAGCGCGCGCTTCGCCGGGCTCGAGAACACCAGGTCTAGGGCCTCGCCGCGCTCGCGAAACCGCTGGCCCATCTCGGGCGCGTCGCGCAGGCCGCGCTTGTTCAGCGGCCGCTGCTGGTCCGACATCCCCGGATTGTCCCAGCTCGACTTGGCGTGCCGCAACAGGTACAGATGCTTCATCGCAGGCTTCCCTCCCCGTTAAACACCGCGCAGCATACACATCCGCCCCGTCAGCGTCCATCGGTTGAAAGCATTGCCTTTATGACAACCCGCCGCTCGACCGCGCTCCCCTGCCATGCCACGGCCCGACCGCGCTCCCCTGCCATGCCACGGCTTGACCGCGCTCCCCTGTCATCCTGCGGCTTGACCGCGCTCCCCTGTCATCCCGCGACTCGACCGCGCTACCCTGTCATCCCGCGACTCGACCGCGCTACCCTGTCATCCCGCGACTCGACCGCGCTCTCCTGTCATCCCGCGGCTCCACCGCGCTCCGCTGTCATCCCGCGACTCGACCGCGCTCCCCTGTCATCCCGCGACTCGACCGCGCTCTCCTGTCATCCCGCGGCTTGTCCGCGGGATCCAGGGACGAAGCCAGGTTCACGAAAGTCGCCTCCAGCCCAGGATCCCGGCTTTCGCCGGGATGACAGCGAATAGTCATCCCGCGGCCCGGTATTTCCGAAGCAACATTTCTGCCCGTTTTACCAGGGGAAGCCCACGATACCCAATACCTGAATATGCTCGGGAATCAATAAAAGAGACAACTGGTGCTCTGTTCCCGGGATAGCCGAAGTTTCTGTTACTCGTAAACTTGCTGGATGTAGATCTGGACCGGGCTGCCGTCGTAGATGCCGAAGGTCGCACGCGCGACCGGGTCGTTGTCGAACACGCCGTCGATATCCCAGTCGAAGCGCAGCCACAGATGATTGGCTGAGCTCAGGTTGGTGGTCGTATCGACGAAGCCAGCGTTGCCCGCGCCCGGCGCCGGGAAGTTGTAGTCGACGCTGCCGGCCGACGCGGGATTGTTGATCACGGTCGGCGTCGAAAACCCGATCGGGTTCGCGACCAGATCGCCGTCGGCGATCGCGGTACAGGCATCGCCGAGGCTGCGCGCAAAGCCGTTGCCGGTCCAGTACTCGACAAACGCCGGCATGCGTAGCGGATCGACCTCGCTGCCGTGGGTATTCTCCATTCGCAGGCGACCGAAGCGCAGGTTGTTGCCGGTCGGGTCGAGGACGAGGGTGCCGGGCGCGAACAATGTGGTCACATCGGGATCGGCGACCTGGCTGATCTCCGGATTGATGTCGGCAACGAACGGTGCGACCTGGCTGTTGCCCGACTTGCTGAACTCACCGAGCGGCGCGTCCGGCCCATAGCGTAAAGTGTCGGCGCCGAATGTGTAATCGACCGTGCCGTCGTTGTTGACCGTAAATGCCATCGCCGCAGCGGTGTAGCTGACCGGCAGCGGGCTGGCGTCGCTGCCCGGGGTGGTATCGTCCTGGCTCGCATCGGCGGTCACGCTGGTCGCGCCGAGCCTGGCGAAGCCGTCGCGGTATTGCGCGGTGATTGCGCCGAGCGCATTGCGCGCCGACACGCTAATGGTCGGCGCCGTGGCATAGGTGAAATCCTGCCCCAGGTAGGTGAACGCGCCGCAGGTTTCGGCGAATGCGCCATCGCCGCTGATCGCGACCGCGAAATCGGCCGGAATGAAGCGGCCGACGATGATGTCGTCGCCGACGATGTCGGCCGTTGGCTCGCCGAGAAAATCTGCCGCCGACGATTGCAGGGTAAAGCTGCCGACCTCGGTGTATTGCAGGTTGGTCACGGTCGTCGACCCGCCAGCAAAGGCTGCCTGCGGGACCGCGCCATTGTTGAGTCCGCCGGGCGCGCCCGTGGCGGGAGTGAAGCCGGCACCCGAGACCGCCAACGTCGTATCCCAGGCGTAGCTCGGCGCGACCGCGTTGTCGGCGAAGCTTCGCCCGGCGTCGATGACGCCGTCGCCGATGCCGCCCTCGCCGTCGTCAGCGAGGTCCCACAGCACGCCGGCGGCGGTCGCGCTGAAGTCGCCGCCGGCGACGGTGAATACCGCCGACGCAGGCAAGGTTCCGCCGGGATTCGGCGTCGGTACCGGCGGTACCTCGATGGCCGTGACCGCGAGGCCGAACGGGCGCACGGTCAGCAATGCGCTGGTGCCGCTGATCGGCACGTCGGCATGCACGTTGGTGTTGTCGACCAGGGTCAGGCGGTACTGGCCGACGTCGCTGGTGCCGAGCGTGAAACTCGCCTGTCCCGGCGTCGCCGAGAAATCGAGCGTCACGCCCGCGCTGCCGGGCGCATCCGGAATGGTCGCCGCGCCGATCGTCGGATCGGCTGCGCCCGGGAGCACGCCGGCGCGGTCGATGCTCGCGGTCAATGTGACCGAGTTGTAGTCGTAGTTGGTATCGATGAAGCAGTTGCTGCCGTCGTTGGTCCACATCGCAATCGACATCGCCTGCGCCCGCCCGGCGACCTGCACCGGGTCCTCGGTGATGACAAAGACATTGTCGGCGAAGGTAATCGCGACGCTGGTCGACGCGACCGCCAGTGCCGGATCGGACACCGTGATCGTCAGCGTCTCGGCGTGCGTGTTCGACAAATCGAGTACGATATCGCCGGCGTCGGCGGCGACGAAAGTGTAGCCGACCGCGCCGTCGTCGTCGTTGTCCGGGTTCGGCACGGTGACGTTGGCCGCGGTGTTGATGCTCCAGTTGCCATGGTTGTTGCCGACGAGGCTGCTGGTCGTGATCGCGACCGTGCCGGTATAGCCGGTCAGCAGATTGTTCGATGCGTCCTCGGCCGCGATCGTGATTGCGTTCGGCAGGCAGGTACTGGCAGCCGTGGTCGCGGGCGTGATCCGGAAATGATCGAGAGTTACCGTCCGGCAGCCGAAAATGCGGACGTTGTCGATGTAAAATATCTCGTCGATGTCATTCGCGCGCTCGACGAAGGCGACGCGCGTGTTGGCCGCCACGTAGGCGCTGATATCGACCGAAAAGTTTTGCGGCGTCGAGCCCTGGTCGTTGGAGAACTGCTGGACCTGGGTCCAGCTCGCGCCGCCGTCGTTCGAGACGTGGATCGAAAAGCGGTCGTTGCCTTCCCAGGTGCCGGTTTCGTAATAGGTAAAGCTCAGGGTCACGCCCGAAAATCCGGTCAGGTTGGCCTCGCGTTGCAGGTAGGGTCCGCCCAGGGGATTGGATGCCGATCCGTTGCCTGCGAATTGCGCGACGCCAGCCGCCACCCGAATAGTGCCGCCGCCAGGCGCGCCGTCGTCGCCGACCTCGATCCAGCTGGTGCTCCAGTTGAACGAGCCGCTTTGACCGGCATAACCGCCGGAACTGAAGTCGTCGCGGAAATCACCACAGTTGCCGCCGGCAACTATGACCGCGTTCGGCAGCACGAACTGCCCGCTGCTGCCGCCGCCGGAGCAGGTGTCGGAGCGGTAGGCAACGAGATAGAGGTTGTAGGTTCCGGGGGCAGCCGGCGCGGTGGCGTTGAATGTCTCGGTGAAGGTGCCCGACGAGAGATAGTCGGCGTGATTGACGCATGTGAACGGCCCGCTGGCGCCGGCGATGCGCCAGCCGGTCGAGCGCCAGTCGTTGCTCGCGCCGCCACCCGAGGTCGTCACTGTCAGCGATACCGAGACCGTCGCGCCCGGCGCCACGCTCGTCGACGAACCGCCGTCGACGGTCGCCGAATCGATCGTCAGCGCCGCCTGCGCCTGGCCGGCGAAGCTCGCGCCCGCCAGCCAGGCCAGGATCCACAGGAGACGTCGAATACCGTTAGACCTCAGGCATTTGCCCATATATCCAGTCGATCAGTTACCGATGTATCAAGTATATGCAGCCGACGCCGGCTATGTGGGGAATAACATTAGAAATCGGCTTAAAACCGATGAAATCACTGGGATTTTCGATAACTGGCTCGCAAATTCGTGAAAATTCGATCGGATGGGATGAAATCGATCACGAAAACTGGAAGAATGCGGGCTTCCGGCCAGATTCACGTGCCAATCCGGCGGCGCAATACGCCGGTTTAGTCATCGAAACCGGGAGTGAAGCTATGTCCGGCAACAACAAGGTTAAACACATCAGTCCGCAGGAAGCCTACGACATGATCCAGCGCGAACCGGCGACTGCGTTCATCGACGTGCGCTCCGACATGGAGTATCTCTTCATCGGCCACCCGGTCGGCGCGGTCAACATCCCGTGGATCGACGAACCCGACTTCGTCATCAACCCGAACTTCGAGCGCGAAGTGCGCCGGCTGATTCTCGGCGGCATCATCGAAACCTCCGAGCACCAGAGCGTGCCGGTGATCCTGATCTGCCGCAGCGGCAACCGCTCGACCGTGGCCGGCGAGCTATTGATCGAGCACGGCTTCAAGCACGTCTACAACATCGAGCACGGCTTCGAGGGCGAGCTCGATGATGACCACCACCGCAGCACCCTCGGCGGCTGGCGCCACGACGGCCTCCCCTGGGAACAGTGCTGAATTAGGGGGACAGTTTACTTGTCTACCCGAACTCTGCACCATTTTAGGGAGCAATTAAGGTAAACAGGTAAACTGTCCCCCTAATTCAGAAGGGAAATTCCCGGTGTTCAGAAGGTCATGCGGTTGTAGGCGTCGAGGGCGGCGACCTTGTAGGCTTCGGCCAGCGTCGGGTAGTTGAACACGGTCTGCACGAAGTAGTCGAGCGTGCCGCCGAGCGAAATCACCGCCTGGCCGATATGCACGAGTTCGGTCGCGCCCTCGCCGATGATGTGCACGCCCAGCAGTTTCTGCGTCTCGATCGAAAACAGCATCTTCAGCAAGCCCTCGCGCAGGCCGAGTATCTGCCCGCGCGCGACTTCGCGGAAACGCGCGTAGCCGACCTCGTAGGCGATGCCGCGCTCGGTGCATTCCTGCTCGGTCAGGCCGCACATGCTGATCTCGGGAACCGCGTAGATACCGTACGGAAACAGCTCCGGCTGGCTGGTCACCTCGGCGCCGAAGGCGTGGCAGGTCGCGTGGCGACCCTGCTCCATCGACGTCGACGCAAGGCTCGGAAAGCCGATGACGTCGCCGGCGGCGTAGATGTGCGGTACCGCGGTCTGGTAATCCTCGTTGACCGGGATGCGCCCGCGGCGGTCGACCTCGATGCCGACCTGCTCGAGCCCGAGGTCTTCGGTCATGCCCTGGCGGCCGGCGGCGAACAGCACGGTGTCGACGGCGATGCTCTTGCCACTGGCGAACTTGACGACGACCTTGCCGTCGTCGAACTTCGACAGCGTACTGATCTTGTCGCTCATGCGCAGCTGGATGTTGCAATCGCGCAGGTGGTGGATCAGCTCGTCGACGATTTCGCGGTCGACGAAACCGAGCAGGTAATCGTTGGTCTCGAGCACCGAGACCTCGATGTCGAGCGCCTTGAATATCGTCGCGTACTCGAGCCCGATGACGCCGCCGCCCACGACCAGTATCTTGCGCGGGATGCGCTTCAGATTCAGGATTTCGTCGCTGTCGACGATCGCGTCGCCGTCGAACTCCACGTTGTCGGGCCGGTGCGTGCGGGTGCCGACGCAGATCACGAAATGGTCGGCGCTGAAATCGTGGTTGTTGCCCTCGTAATCCTGGACCGCGATCGAATGTTCGCCGGTGAAGCGCGCGTGACCGTACTGGACCTGCACGTTATTGCGCATCAACTGGTGCTCGAGAATTTCGATTTCGTAATTGAGGGTCGTCACCAGCCGCTGCTTGAGATCGCCGGCGGTAATGGTTTCCTTGACCTTGTAGCTGCGGCCGTAGATGCCGCGCTGGCGCCAGCCGGACAGGAACAGCACGGTTTCGCGCAGCGTCTTGCTCGGAATCGTGCCGGTGTGCACGGTGACGCCGCCGACGATCGTGTTCTTTTCGACCAGCAAGACCTTCTTGCCGAGCTTCGACGCCTGGATCGCGGCGCGCTTGCCCGCCGGCCCGCTGCCGATCACGATCATGTCGTAGTGCAGTTTCAAGCCTGATCCCCTCCCGTGACTCGCCGACTATAACTAATTTTCGTCCGGCAGGCGCCGGATTTCTTGCCAGATCCCGCCGAGGCTGCGCGGGATCGGACCGCTCCGGCTGAGCGCATCGGGTAACTCGTCGATCGCGCGCAGCGCCGCCCGGCGGCTCTCGTACTCGCCGAAGAACACGCTGTAGACGATCTTGCCGCCGGTAAAAGTCTTGACGATTCGCAACTGTCCGGTATCGACCTGGCGCCGCCCGAGATCGTCGACGTAGTCGAAATATCCGGCCGGATCGAAGCCCTCGAAACTCAGCAGCAGGATCTGAATGGTGCCGCGCCCCTCGTCGCGCGCGTACAGCCAGTCGAGCGAGCGCTTGAGCTCGCGCAGCAGCCGGTCTTCCGGCCGCGTGCCGATTTCGGTCGCCGGGTCGGACGGTTCGGTTTCGACCTTCGCCAGCGACGCGGTCGCCACCTGCGCCATGGCGGGCTCCTCGATTTCGGGTTCGAGCGTCCGGGAGGTCGCCGAGGCGTCGATCGCCTGGTCGACGATGGGCGAGGCATTCGCCGGCGCTTCCGCAAGCTCGACGTCGCCCTGCGCCGGATCGGTCACCGCGTCCGTCTCCGCTGCGGCCGGCGGCGACGCGTCTTCAGCCGAAATCGCGCCCGGGTCTGCGGCGGTATCGTCGACGTCGACGGCCATCGAGTCGGCGTCGTCGGCGAAAGTCTCGCCGGCATCGTCCGCGGCTGTCTCGCCGGCCGGCGGCGCGGCGTCGATCGGGTCCGATTCGATCGCCGCGGTCTCGATGTCGCCGGACGTCGGGTTCGCGTCGGCGTCGGCGGGCACGCCGGCCGCTTGCGTGACTTCGCTCGCGATTGCGGGCTCCGGCGCCGCGGCAACCTCGATCTCGCTGTCCGCCGCCGGCGCCGGGGCGAGCGGGATTTCGACCAGCTCCGACTTCGGCTCGACGAAAAAATACCAGCCGACGCCGACCGCGATCGCGAACAACAACAGCACCGTCGCGATGACGCGAGTGCCGCTGCGCAGGGTTTCGCTGTCGGCGAGCGGCGCGGTCTCGATGTGCGAGCCGTCGTGGTCGGCGATTTCGACCAGGCTGCCGATCACGCCGCGGGCCTCGGCGATCTGGCGTCTGAGCGGCGCCGGCATCGTCAGCTTGCCGAGCGGATGGTCCGGGAACAGGTAGTGAGCGAGAAACGCGTCGGTCTCGTCACCGTCCAGCGGCATCAGCTGATAGCTTTGTACGCGCACCTGGTATTGTTGCGACAGCTGGCGCAACTCGTTGAACCCGTCGAGATTGCTCGCGACGATCAGGTTGAGGCCCTTGTCGACGCCGTCGGTCGACCAGGACAGAAACAACTGGTGGCGGGTTTTCTTCAGTGCCAGCTCGAAGTGATCGGCAACGACGACATCGCCGGGCGCGGCCTGCTCGAACAGGCGTTCGATTTCGCCGGAGAGATCCGCGCTAGCCATGTCTTCGGGCGTGTTGGCGAGATCGAGCCAGTGCACGCTCTTGTCGCTGAGCCGACTGATCCGGAGCTCCTCGAGCAGCCGAGTCTTGCCGACCCGCGGCTCGCCGTACAGCAGGTAGAGCGCCGACCCCGCCGCCAGCTCGCGTTCGAAGTCCTCCATCAGGTTCGCAGTCTGGCGCGTCAGAAAATAAGGGCTATCCACGAGCGGAATCGTTAATTATTGCGGCAAATTGGATACCGTCGTTTATACTGCCTAGAAGGATTCGATTCAATGCTAATTCCCTGTTCGGAGCTTCCTTGTCACAGTATAGCTATCACTACGACGACCTGCTCGCTATCCAGGAAATCATCGCCACGACCGCCGACCGCTGCCTCGACCGTTACTACGAATGCTCGACCGCCGACTACAAGGCCGACGGCTCGATCGTCACCGAAGCCGACCACGCGATACAGAAAGCCCTGACCGGGGCGCTCGCCGAGCGTTTTCCGCAAACGCGCATGCTCGGCGAAGAGCACGATCACGAAAGGCAGCTCGAAATCGTCGGGGGCGATTGCGATTACTGGTGTCTCGACCCGGTCGACGGCACCACGAATTTTCACGCCACGGTGCCGCTTTTCTCGGTGTCGCTGGGCCTGATCAGCCGCGGCGAAATCGTGCTCGGCGTGGTCTACGACCCTAACCGGCGCGAGTTCTTCGGCGCAATCAAGGGCGAGGGCTTCTGGATCAACGGTTCCCCGGCGGCGCGCCCGCGGCAACCGGAAAAACTGTCGCGCTGCATCGCCTTCGTCGATTTCAAGCGGCTCGAAAAGGAGATTCGCGCCAGTCTGGTGCTCGACCCTCCGTACAAGTCGCAACGCAACATCGGCACCTGTGCGCTGGAATGGGCCTGGGTTGCGGCCGGTCGCGTCAACCTGCTGGTTCACGGTCGCGAAAAGCTCTGGGACTATGCCGCCGGCGTGCTGCTCAACGCCGAGGCCGGCGGGCAGGCCGAAACAATCACGGGCGAATCCATCTTTCAGCAATCGCTCAAGCCACGCTCGGTAATCGCGGCCAGCAATCCGCGCCTGTTCGAACAGTGGAGCGCCCGAATCCGCGCGCTGCGCTAGCCGCGCGTCCGCGCCGCGCGCTCCCCCGGCGATGGCGCCTCGCGCTGCTGTTGTGCGTCGCCCTCGCTGCCCCCGCCGGCGCGTCCGAGCCGCTGCGCATCCTCACGCAGAATATGAACCGGCTATTCGACGATGTCGACGACGGCAACCGTGAAACCGTGCTGGCGACGCAGCGTTTCGAGCGGCGGGTCGCAACCGCGGCCGAACGCCTCGGCGGGTACTTCGGCCTGCCGCACGTCATCGCCCTGCAGGAAGTCGAGAACCTGAACGTACTCGACCGCATCGCCGCCGGGATCGAAGCCCGCTTCGCGGTTCGCTACCGCCGGGTGCTGTTGCCGGGCCACGACGTCTCCGGCATCAATCTCGGTTACCTGGTGCGCGCCGGCATCGAAGTTCGCCGGGTCGAGCAACTGTTTCGCGATGCGACGCTGGATCTCGACGGCAGCCCGCTGTTTTCGCGCCCGCCGCTTTATCTCGATGCCTGTCGCCTCGACGATTGCCTGACGCTGGTCAACGTCCACCTGCGCTCGATGCGCGGTATCGACGATCCGAAGGACGGCGCGCGCGTGCGGCGCAAGCGCCTGCTGCAGGCCGAAATGCTCGCGGCCTGGACCGATCGCCGCCAGCGGCAGGCGTCATCGCTGCTGCTGCTCGGCGATTTCAACGCGCTGCGCCCAAGCGACGCGCACGTCGACGTCGTTGGCATCGTGCGCGGCGACCCGGACGATTCGCGCCCGCGGTTGCGCGGACGCGACCTGGTCGAACCGGACCTGGTCGATCTGACCGAATCGATTCCGGCCGGACGGCGGTACTCGTACATATTCAGGCGGCAAAAACAGCAGCTCGACTACATGTTCGCCAATCGCGGCTTCGCCGCCGAACTCGACAGCATCGCCTTCGGTAGCATCCGGTACCGCGTGTCCGACCACGCCGGGCTGATCGCGCAGTTTAGCTTTTAGCAACTCATTGCAGGGTATGCGCCTGCGCGAGGTATTGCTCCGACTGCATCTCGATCAGCCGGCTCGCGGTGCGTTCGAACTCGAACTCGAGACGCTTGCCGCGATAGAGCGCGTCGGGAGCGACCGCCGAGCTGCACATCAGCTTGACGTGATGATCGTAGAGCACGTCGACCAGCAGCACGAAGCGGCGCGCGGCGTCGTCGTCGTTGTCCCCCATCTGCCGGATGTCGGTCAGGATCAGGGTGTTGAACAGCCGCGCCAGTTCGAGGTAATCGTTCTGGCTGCGCGCTGTCTCGCAGAGTTCGGCAAAATGAAACCAGACCGTGTCCTCGGCGCAAAACTTTGGCTGCAGGATCCGCCCGTTGACGACGAGTTCCGGCCTCAGTTGCTGCACCGGCATCACGTGCTCGGCCAGATAGGCGCGGATCGCGTTGTCGGTTTCGAGGTCGTGCGGCACCCGGTAGAGATCGGTTTGCTGCAGGAAACGCAGGCGGTAATCCTCGTCGCCATCGACGTTGACGACGTCGCAATGCCGCTCGAGCAGATCGATCGCCGGCAGGAATCGCGCGCGCTGCAAGCCGTCCCGGTACAGGCCCTTCGGCGCGACGTTCGACGTCGTCACCAGCACCACGCCCTCGGCGAACAGGGTTTCGAGGAGCCCCGCCATGATCATCGCGTCGCCGATGTCGATGATGACGAATTCGTCGAGGCACAGCACGCGGGTCTGCGCGGCGAGGTCGCGGGCGACTTGCCGCAGCGGGTGGCGGACGTCGGGCAGCCGCTTCAGCTCCGCGTGAATGCGATTCATGAAGCCGTGAAAATGCGCTCGCCGGCGCGGAACGTCGTCGTCGAGCGCTTGATAGAAAAGGTCCATCAAAAGCGTCTTGCCGCGCCCGACCCCGCCCCACAGGTACAGGCCCCGCGTCGTCGCCGGTCGCGACCGGCCGGGCACGACGCGCTGCCACCAGGTCGGCGCCGGCGCGTCGACGATGCGCTCGAACAGGTCGTCGAGCAGCGCGACCGTACGCCGCTGCGCGGCGTCGGCGACGAAACCCGGCTTGCGCATCAGCTCACGGTATCGGCGCGACGGCTTCACCGGCATCGCGACGTTCCGGCAGCGACCGTCTGGCCGGCCGCGTTCCGAATTTTCAGCGCAAGGGTCTTCAACTTAATTTAGAGTTTCTATTCAATGCCTTAGGGTGTTTTTTTAATGTTCTTTGCTAGTATTATATTCAACCTGGACGCGAATATTGAATTTAAAGCCAATCAGGATATACTTTTTCCGATTCAAAATAATGGCCAGTCAGGGATCGGGTTTCCGGCGGTCACAGGCAGATCGACGCAGGACGGCAAAACTTTCGGGGGCTTTTCGCAGTGGCGGTTGAAAATCGGGTCATCAATCCCGCGCTCGCACAACAATTGTATCGCAAGAGTGAAATGCTCAAGCGCAAGCGCGCCGGCGAGCCCGCCGCGATCGAGTCCTTCCCGCGCATCGTCAAGACCATTACCGGCCTGTGGCGTTATTCCGAGGGCAAGAACTATCTCGAAGAGCTGATCCTCGTCGAAGGCGGCAAGCGCCGCCGCGGCTTTCCCGTCGAAGTCCAGGACGAACTGATGTTTCTCTACCAGATGCTGCTCGATCAGCACAAGATTCTGAGCCTGCGCGGACAGAAGATCACCGCCAAGGCGCCGCCGGGCACCAAGTTCACGATGGGCAAGAAGGCCTGACCGACCTACCCGCTCACCGCCATCCCAATATTTCGCCCTGGCACCCACGTCGGTTTCGGCAGGTCATTGCGAGGCGCGCGCGGCCGCAAGCCGCGCGCGCCTCGCTACGTCGCCGATCGGGGTAATCCATGCCGGCCAGATTCAGCCCTTGCCCGGCGGGATCGGCTGATTTCGCTCCGACAACGCGTCTTCGCCGGCCTGGGTCAGGCTCCTGATGATTTCCCACTCGGCTTTGATTCGCGCCATGATCGATTCCCAGCTGCGTTCCTCGGCGTCGAAATGCCCGAGCGTGCGCTCGAGCAACGCGTCGAAATGAGCGAGCGCGCGCTCGGCGCAGCGCGACATCGAGTAGGCTTCGGCGGTCTCGCGCGCGGCTTCGACCCGCGCTCGCATCGCCTCGCCATCGAGTTCGTGAATCCACGCCAGCGCGGCGGCGAACGCGGTTGTGTCCTCTTCGTGAACCAGCCGGCCGTTATGCCGGTCGCGCACGACCTCGCGCGCGCCGGGCGCGTCGAGCGCGACCACCGGCAATCCCGCGGCCATCGCCTCGGTCAGTACCATGCCCTGGGTTTCGCTCTTCGACGCGAATGCGAACAGGTTCATCGCGGCGAGCGTGTCGGCCAGCGACTGGCGTTGCAAAGTGCCGCAGGTGACCAGGCGGGCGTCGAGCCCGGCATCGGCGAAGGCCCGTTCGATGCCGGCGAGCGACGGGCCCTTGCCGACCAGCACGCAGCGGGTATCGTCCCGCTCGCGCATGAACTCGAGGATCGCCGCGGTCATGAACTCGAGGTTCTTCTCTGGCGCAAGGCGGCCGAGATGGCCGATCACGAAGGCCGATTCGGGAATCCCCCGTTCGCGCCGAAACGCCGCGCCGTCGCCGCTGGCGAATTGCTCGACGTCGACGCCGGTCGGCACGACCTGGACCGGCGCCGTGACGCCGCGTTCGAGCAACAGGTCGCGGATGCTTTCGCTGGGCGCGAACACGAGGTCCGACAGGTTGGCGTAGTGGGTCGCCAATTCGACGACGAAGCGTTGCAGCAACTCGGAATCGCCCGGCACGTAGTGCGTGTATTGCTCGTAGAGCGTGTGATGCGTGAACACCAGCGGCAGCCGGAACGAGCGCGCGATGCGCACCGCCGTGTTGCCGAGCAGGAAGGGGTGCTGCGAATGGACGATGTCGGGGTCGAATTCCTCGAGCGCATCGGTCAGCCCCGTCGGTACCGGCAGCGCGACCGAAAAGTCGCTGGCGTTGAAATTCTGGATCGCGGGGATTCGAAACATACCCTTTTCGTTGTCCGGCATATCGGGAAATTCCGGGGCGACGACGAGCACCTCGTGCCCGCGCCGACGGTACTCGGCACTGAAAGCCTCGACCGAACGGGCGACGCCGCCGACGTGCGGGCTGGCGGTGTTGGTGAAGATCGCGATCTTCATGCCGGCATTCCCCGGCGTTGCAGCTCGATCCCGCCGCTGGCCGGATCGACGGCGACGCTGTCGAAGCCCGGCAGGCGAATTTCGATTTCCGGCGCGGCGTCACGCCAGTCGGCGTCCCAGTCGAGCCTGACCGCGCCGCCGTCGAGCGGCGTCAGCGTGATCGACAGCGGGCCGTGATCGGTCGGCGCGGGGCCGAAGCGGACCGGCGCGTCCTGCTCGAGCCAGCGCGCCGGAACTCCCGAGCACAGCACCAGGCGCTCGCCTTCTTCGCGCACGAAACAATTGCGCAGCATCAAGGCCCACTCGGCGGCCGCCCAGACGTGGTGGCCGTCACCCATGCAGCCGCCGCCGGTACGCGGATGGATCGCCTCGGGCCACTGGCCGGTCGGCGACGCCAGCGCCGCGACCGCGTCCATCAACTCGAGATAACGCGGATCGTCCGCGCGCAGCAGGACTTGCGCGACCTGCAGCGTCAGGTATGCATTGAGCCCCGAATGGATCATGTCCTGGAAAAAGGCGCCATCGACGAAACAGCGCGCGAGCAGGAACTCGACGCAGTCGAGCAGGCGCGGATCGTCGGGCGCGCAGGCGGCGAGCGGGTAGCCGAGCGTGATCGATCCGATTGCGCCGGCGTCGAGCCGCCGGTACGGCGACGCCGGCATGCCCGGGCGGCCGACGCGTTCGGCGCAGGTCGCGAGGCTGCGGTCGACCGCGGCGGCAAAAGCCTCGGCCTCGTCGCGAAACTCGGCGGCGTCTCGAGGATCGCTCGCGGCCAGCAACTCGCTGGCCGCGCGCAGGCCGGCGATACACCAGAAATCGTCCCAGTAGTAATAATCGTTCGGGCCCAGGTGCTCGGCGCTGAAGCCGGCCGGCAATAATCCGGCATGCGGCGCGTCGAGATCGTCGGGCAGGCGCTTGCGCAGGATCCAGCGCGCGCCGCGGCGGATCGGCCGGCGCCAGTCGGCGCCGAGCTTGCGTCCGGTCAGGCGCTCGAAGCGGCGCAATATCCATAACACCTCGCCGTTGGCGTCCCACTCGCCCTCCTGCGAACGAAAATAGCCGAGCGCGGTTTGCCGTTCGGGAAAGCGCGCGAGCGCACGCTCGGCGCGCTCGTCGAGCCCGACGCACAGCAGCGCGTGGATGATGAACGCGGCGTCGCGAAACCAGAAGCGCTTGTAGGTGTAGGGCCCCGGGTAAACCTCGTCGGGCGAATGCAGGATCAACGACGTGACCGCGGCATCGTAGAGAAAGCGGTAGTGCGGTTCCGGGCAGTCGAGGCGACAGGCTTGCCGGCGCAACTTTCCCCAGGCATCGGCGACGGCGCTTCCGGCGCGCTCGGCGAGTGGAATTTCGACCCGCAGCGACGCCTTGCCGGCGGCGTCGAGCGGGAACATCGCCGCCGCGGTCGCGAGCCCGAGGTCGCACTCGCCGCGCGCTTCGTCGGTCTTGTCGGCGAGATGGATGAAGACGTCGCCGTCGCGATAATCGGAGACGTGATGTCTTGCCGCCGGTTCGCTGAAGACGACGCGCTGGCGGCCGTCGACGCGCCAGCCGCGACGATCGGCGTCGAGCGAGACTTCGTGAATGAAGCTGACGCCCTCGGAATTACACGGCCGCAACGCCAGCACCAGCCAGCCCGGTCCCGCGCCGCCGGCTTCGATGTCGAGCTCGCAGACGGGTTTGCCGGCCTCGATGCTGACGCGCGCGCGGGTCGCGAGCGCGAGCCCGTCGGCGCGCGTACGCGTCGAGATCGCGAGCCCCGCGTCCATCTCCTGGACCTGTTCGCAGTCGCGCGCGCGCGACGGCAGCAGGCTCGCGCCGTCGTCGGCGACGATCCAGGCGTCGAGCGACCAGCCGTCGTAGAGCGGCGTCAGCAACCCGCGCGGATCGACCAGCGGCAAGGCCTCGCAGTCGGGATGGCCGAGCGCGGTCCAGTTGCGATGCGTCAGGTTGATGTGCGAAATCGAAAACGAGCGCGGCACGAAGGATTCGTCGCGCGGATCGAACTGGCGCTCGATCCAGTAGGGCCAGACCCAGTCGAGATTGTGCTGGATGACCTTGCTGTTGATCAACCCGCGAGCGTGGAACACGACGCCCGCGCGCAGCAACTCGACCGGCTCGCCGACCTCGGACGGTTGCGCGAAATTGCGCAGCCGGGCCAGTAGCTCGATCGGGTCGAGAAAGCCCTGGCTGCGCGCCGCGCGGCGAATGACGAAGCGCCAGGGCAACCAGCGAAGCCAGCTCACGTCGCCTCCTCCGACTCGACCTCGGCGCGGGCATAGCCCTCGAGCGCGCGCTGCGCAAGCCGGTTCAGGTAGATCACGGCGACGATCGAGATCACGAAGCCGCCGCCGTAGACCGCCCACTCGGTCGGCGAACGGCCGATCTCGCGCTGGCCCAGGGTCGCGAGGTTGGCCGCGATCGAGCCGAGGTAGACATTGTGCACCGAGTAAGGGACCAGGCCGATCGCCGTGCCGAGAACGAAACCGCGAAAGCTGAAGCTCGACAGGCCGAAGACGTAGTTCGACAGCTTGCCCGGGAAGAACGGGATCAGGCGCGTCAGCATGACGACTTTCCAGTCGTGACGCGCCATCTCGGCGTCGACCAGGCGCATCTTGCCGTGCGCCATGATATAGGCGCGCGCGCGCGGGCCGAACAGGTAACGCGCGATCAGAAACGCGATCGCGGCGCCGAGCGTGGTGCCGGCGACGACGTAGATCGACCCCTCGACGACGCCGAAGACGAAGCCGGCGCCGGTCGTCAGCAAGACCCCCGGCAGCACGCAGACGACCACCGCGGCCATGATCAATATGAACAGCACGGCGGCCCAGGCGCCCTGCGCGTCGACCCACTCGAGCACCTCGACGAGCTGTTCGTGCACGTCGAAATACAGCAATACAGCGATAATCGCGGCGACCACCACGATACCGACAGCGACTGCACCGAGCGGCGACTTGATCGGTTCTGGCATGTGTCTGAGAGGCATGGCCGCTATAGGGTAGTCATCCCCCGCCGCGAGTCAATGCATCGATCACGATCGGCAATTCGAAGCAATGCCGCCGGTTAGTGCAGGTCGTTGCGAGGAGTGCGCGGCCAACGGTCGCGCACGACGAAGCAATCTCCCGGGTCTGGCCCGGACCCTGGAGATTGCTTCGCGGAGCCTGCCCCGGCCCCGGCTGGAGCCTGTTCCGGCGAATGCCGGGGCCGGGGCAAACTCCAGCCGGGGCTCGCAATGACGCGCTATCGAATGATCGCGGCGGGAGCGTTACCGCTCAGAGTTCGCGGCCGGCGCGCAGCTCGCGCAGGCGGATCACCGCGCGCGCGCCGAGCGTCATGAACGGTTCCGGCAGCAGCTTTTGCGGCATCGGTTCGGGCGCGTAGTCGGGCATCAGGCTGGTGCCGGCGAAGTCAGCCGCCTGCTCGGCGGCGACGATGCCGGCGATCGTGCCGCGGGTCGTACCGAGCCCGTTCTGGCAGCAGGCGCTGTAGAGACCTTCGTCGAGCCGGCCGACCGCCCAGACGTCGTTGCGCGACAGGCACAGCCGGCCCGACCAGCGGTACTCCATGTCGATGCCGGCGAGCGCCGGGAAGCGCGCGGCGAAAGTGCGATCGTGGTCGCGCGCGACACTGGCGAGCCGGCCGGCCGGCAATTCGAGCGACGGTTCGTAAGTGCAGCGGTTGCGGATGACGATCCGCGCCTGGCCATCGCCGTCGACGATTTTGCGCACCGTCGAGCCGATCGGGTCGGCCGGCGTAAACCCCCAGGTCGCGGCGCCGCCGAGCGCAGCGGTCTCGCCCGCGTCCAGCGCGCGCGTCATCGACGCGTACAGATTGATGTGCAGCAGCCGGCGACCGTAGAAGCCGAAGGTTTCGACCAGGCCGTTGACCGCGAGGATCACCCGCCGCGCGCGCACCGCGCCCGCCGTCGTCGTCACCAGCCAGCGCCCGCCGTCGCGGCGCAGCTCGCGCACCGGCGAATGTTCATACAGTTCGCAGCCCTCGCGTGCGACCAGCGCATCGGCGAGGCTGCGCACGTACTGCGCCGGCTGGATCAGCGCGGTCCCCGGGGTACGCAGCCCGCCGCAGTAGTATTCGCTGCCGCACAGCTCGCGCATCGCCGCCGCGTCGAGCATTTCGTACGGCTCGCCGAGCGCGTCGAGATGGCCGGCGTAATCGCGGTTCTGGCGCTCGCCGACGGGTCCGGCGGCGGCATTGATCTTGCCGCAGGGTTCGAAGGTGCCGGGCGGGAATTCATAACCCGAGGCGCAGTCCGCGGCAAACGCGATCGCGGCGCGGTTCATGCGAATGTGGCGCAGGTCGTAGGCGTGCTCCCCGCCGCTGCCGTAGGCGCCGCGGCTCAACGCGTGCGGCAGGTCGATCATGAATCCGGAATTTCGTCCGGCCGGGCCGCTCGCGATCGCGTGCG
>JAHEKJ010000140.1 GCA_024638385.1 Gammaproteobacteria bacterium
GTTTCGAAGCAACCGCTAAATCCATGAATCCGGAAGACAAGAAGCGTATCGCCGCCGAGGCCGCGCTGGCCTACGTTAGCCCCGATTCGATCGTCGGGGTCGGCACCGGCTCGACCGTAAACCATTTCATCGATCTGCTTGCGGCAAAAATGGCGGGTTCGGTGTGCGCCGCGGTGTCGAGCTCGGAGGCGTCGACCGAACGCCTGCGCGGGCACGGTATCGACGTCATCGATCTCAACGACGCCGGCCGCCTCGACGTCTACGTCGATGGCGCCGACGAATCCAACCGTGCGCTGCAGCTGATCAAGGGCGGCGGCGGCGCGTTGACACGCGAAAAGATCGTCGCCGCGGCGAGCGACAGCTTCGTCTGCATCGCCGACGACAGCAAGCTGGTCGACGTGCTCGGCGCTTTTCCGCTGCCGGTCGAAGTGATCCCGATGGCGCGCGAACTGGTCGCCGCGGCCCTGCGCGAACTCGGCGGCGAGCCGGTGCTGCGCGAGGGCTTCGTCACCGACAACGGCAACCTGATCCTCGACCTGCACGGCCTGTCGATCACCGACCCGCCCGGGCTCGAATCCGAGATCAACCAGCTCGTCGGCGTCGTCACCAACGGACTGTTCGCACGCCGCCCGGCCGACGTGCTGATCCTCGGCACCGATACGGGTACCGAAATCATCGAGCGCTCCGACTAGCGCCGCACCGCCGTCTGAGGCCGTCGCGAGTAATAAAAAAGCCCGCAATTGCGGGCTTTTTCGTGGCCTGGTGCGGCGATGTTAACGCTTGGAAAATTGCACGCCGCGGCGGGCCTTGCGCAGGCCGACTTTCTTGCGCTCGACCTCGCGCGCGTCGCGAGTGACGAAGCCTTCCTTGCGCATCGCCGGTCGCAGGGTCTCGTCGTATTCGAGCAGCGCGCGGGTGATGCCGAGGCGAATCGCGCCGGCCTGCCCGCTCGGGCCGCCGCCGCTGACGTTGACGTTGATGTCGAACTTGTCGACCAGTTCCGCGGTTTCGAGCGGCTGACGCACGACCATGCGCGAGGTTTCGCGGCCGAAATACTCGTCGATGCTGCGCTTGTTGATCGTGATCCTGCCGTTACCGGGCCGGAGGTAGACGCGCGCCGACGAACTCTTGCGTCGACCGGTGCCGTAATACTGTTCGCTTGCCATGCTGGGTCCTGGTTAGATTTCGAGCGTCTGGGGCTGTTGCGCGGTGTGCTTGTGCTCGGCGCCGACGTAAACCTTGAGCTTTCTGAACATCGCGCGGCCGAGCGAATTCTTCGGCATCATGCCCTTGACCGAGTGCTGGATGATGCGCTCCGGGTGTTCCTGGCGCAGCTTGGCCAGGTTGGTCGACTTCAGGTTGCCGATGTAGCCGGTGTCGCGATGATACATCTTGTCGTTTTCCTTGGTGCCGGTGACGCGCACCTTCTCGGCGTTGATGACGATGATGTAGTCGCCGGTGTCGACGTGCGGCGTGTACTCGGGCTTGTGCTTGCCGCGCAGGCGGCGCGCGATTTCGCTCGACAGCCGCCCGAGCACCTTGTCGGTGGCATCGATGACGTACCAGTCGCGTCTGACCGTCTCGGGTTTGGCGCTGAAGGTTTTCATGGTAGTTCCCATGGGCCGGATCCGGCCCCGACTTCTCTTGCAAAGGGCGCGAATACTAACGGATTCACCCGCGCTTGACAAGCCGCGACCCCGCGTTTTTACGCGATTTCAGGCGCGCTGGCGTTGGCTTCCCGGGTGGCCGATAATGTCACCCCCGAAGCATCGGCGAAATCCGCAATGCCCGCGACGAACCTGCGCCACCTGAGCCTGACCGATCGCCTCCTCGACGAGCTGCAACACGGTCTCAAGACCTGTCACCTGCGCCCGCCGGCGGCGCCGCGGGCCTACCCCGCCGACGGCATCGACGACGACGAGCTGAGCGCGCCGGAACGGTACCACGTCGCCGGCCTGATGCGGGTCAACAATGCCGGCGAGGTCGCCGCCCAGGGTCTCTACCGCGGGCAGGCGCTGACCGCCCGCGACGACCGGGTCGGCAACGCAATGCGCGAAGCCGCTGCCGAGGAGAACGAGCACCTGCACTGGTGCCAGCGCCGGCTCGAAGAGCTCGGCGCGCACCGCAGCCTGCTCGACGGGGTCTGGTACTGGGGCTCGTTCGCGATCGGCGCGCTGGCCGGCGCCGCCGGTGACCGCCTGAGCCTCGGTTTCGTCGAGGAGACCGAGCAACAGGTCGGCCGCCATCTCGAAAAGCATCTCGAGCGCCTGCCGCACGAGGACCACCGCAGCCGCGCGATCCTGGAGGCGATGCGCGCCGACGAGTTGCGCCACGCCGAGAACGCCGCGCAGGCCGGCGCCGCCGAGTTGCCGCAACCGGTCAAGTCGGCGATGACCCTCGTCAGCAAGATCATGACGCTCACCGCCTACCGTCTCTAACCCCGCCCCCCCGAAAACACGACTTCAGAGTTAGGGGGACAGTATACCTAACTACCGTAATTTAGTTTCGATTTGCCACTGAATTCGGGTAGTTAGGTATACTGTCCCCCTAATTATTTCGGTCCCCCTAATTATTTCGAGGGTCAGGCGAGGTTGATGATTTCGTAGTCGTGAGTGATTGCGGCGGTCTTCTCGAGTATGCGCGACGCCGAGCAATACTTATCGGCCGACAGGGCGACCGCTTTTTCAACCTTGCTGGCGTCGAGATTCCTGCCGCTGACGATGAAGTGAATGTGGATCCTGGTGAATACCTTCGGCACCTCGTCGGCGCGCTCGGCATCGATTTCGACCTCGCAGTCGAGGAGGCTCTGCCGCGATTTCTTCAGGATCGAGACGACGTCGAACGCGGTGCATCCGCCGAGTCCGAGCAGCAGCATTTCCATCGGCCGCACGCCCAGATCGCGCCCGCCAGCATCGGGCGAACCGTCCATAACCACCGAGTGACCGCTGCCGGATTCGCCCACGAAAGTCATGTGATCGAGCCATTTTATCCTACACTTCATAGTCGTTACCTATTACTGTTGAAATGCCGGTTTTGTGCTATGTTAAAAGGCAGGCATTCACAAAAAAAAGCGTATGTCAGTTAACCCGATCACAAAAGTGATACCTCGTAACAACCCGGCCCTGGACAATTTTTTGCGTCATTGTCACGCGAAAAAGTACGCGGCGCGAAGCACGATTATCCATGCGGGAGATGAGTCGGAGACGCTGTACTATATCATCGACGGATCGGTCAGCGTAGTCATCGAGGACGAGGACTGCAACGAGATCGTACTCGCCTATCTGAACCCCGGCGATTTCTTCGGCGAGATGGGTTTGTTCCAGGAAGATACCCGGCGCAGCGCGTGGATCATCACGCGGACCTCGTGCGAAGTCGCCGAGATTCACTACAACCAGTTCATACAACTGGCCAAGGAAACCCCCGAAATCCTGTTCCAGCTTTCGTCGCAACTCGCCAGCCGCCTGCGCAACACCAGCCGCAAGGTCAGTAATCTCGCGTTCATGGACGTCACCGGACGCGTCGCGCGCACGCTGCTCGACCTCGCCCGCGAGCCCGATGCGATCACGCACCCCGACGGCATGCAGATCAAGATCACGCGCCAGGAAATCGCCAAGATCGTCGGCTGCTCGCGCGAGATGGCCGGCCGCGTGATGAAGTCGCTCGAGGAAGACGGCCTGATCTCGGCCCACGGCAAGACCATCGTCGTCTTCGGCACCCGCTAGCACCTCTTCCCCTCCGGAATTCTTTCTCGCGGCCCTGCCGTCGAGCCATTTAATTTCGCTCTGCCCCGAAGTAGATTCGGATCAACGACCTCATGATTAAATTCGGGTCAGAGTGTAATGGCACCTACTTTAGCTCGTCATTTTCATCATAGCGCCGCATCATTGCGAGGAGCCCCGGCGAATGCCGGGGCGACGAAGCAATCTCCCGGACCCCGCCCGATGCCGGGAGATTGCTTCGCTGCTTCGCAGCTCGCAATGACGCCGGTTTTGGGCTTAGGTAAGTGCCATTCGGGTCTGAGCGAAATTTATTTCGGGGCGGGGGCGAAGAACAGGGACTGGAGCGCGGCGCCGGGATCGGGCTGGCGCATGAAGGCTTCGCCGACGAGGAACGCGTTGACGCCGGCCGAGCGCATGCGCTCGACATCGTCGCGCGTGTGGATCCCGCTCTCGGTCACGACCAGGCTCGTCTCCGGAATCGCGTCGAGCAGGTCGAGCGTCGTCTCGAGCCGGGTTTCGAAGGTGCGCAGGTTGCGGTTGTTGATGCCGACGAGTTCGGGTTCGAGCGCGAGCGCGCGCTCGAGTTCGGCGCGGTCATGCACCTCGACCAGCACGTCCATGCCGAGCCCGAGCGCATCCGCGTAGAGTCGCAGCAGCGCAGCGTCATCGAGCGCGGCAACGATCAGCAGGACGCAGTCGGCGCCGAGCGCGCGCGACTCGGCGACCTGGTAAGCGTCGATGACGAAATCCTTGCGGATGACCGGCAGCGCGCAGGCTTCGCGCGCGGCGATCAGGTAGTCGTCGTGGCCCTGGAAGAAATCGCGATCGGTCAGCACCGACAGGCAAGCCGCGCCGCCCCGCTCATAGCTCTCCGCGATCCCGACGACATCGAAATCTTCGCGAATCACGCCCTTGCTCGGCGACGCCTTCTTGATCTCGGCGATGACGCCGGCGTCGCCGCCGGCGATGCGCGTCTTGAGCGCGGCGGCGAATCCGCGCGGCGGCGACGCTTCGCGCGCCCGCGCATCGACCGCGGCGCGCCCCTGGAGCGCCTCGCGCGCGGCGATTTCCTCGCGTTTGCGCGCGATGATGCGCTCGAGAATGTCGCCCGACGGGACCTTCATGCGCGATTGGTGAACTCGACCAGATCGTCGAGCACTTGTGCCGCCTTGCCGTTCGCGATCGCCGCGCGCGCGCCATCGATGCCGCCGGCGAGCGAGTCGGCGAGACCGGCAACGTAGATCGCGGCGCCGGCGTTCAGGCAAACGATATCGCGCGGCGGGCCCGGCTGGTCGGCCAGCACCGCGCGAATCATATCGAGACTGGCTTCGGCGCTATCGACGCGCAACGCCTCGAGCGGCGCGATCTCCATGCCGAAATCGGTCGGCAGGACGCGGTAGGCGCGCACCTGGCCGCCCTTCAGTTCGGCCACGCTGGTCGGCCCGGCGAGGCTGATCTCGTCCATGCCGTCGGCCCCGTGAACGACCATGACGTGGCGGCTGCCGAGCTGTTGCAAGACCTGCGCGAGCGGTTCGACGAAATCGCCGTCGAATACGCCGATGACCTGGTTCGGCGCGCCGGCCGGATTGGTCAACGGCCCGAGCACGTTGAAGATCGTGCGCACCGCCATTTCCTTGCGCGGTCCGATCGCGTGCTTCATCGCGCCGTGGTGCGCCGGCGCGAACATGAAGCCGACGCCGACGGTCTCGACGCATCGGCCCACCTGCTCCGGCGTGATGTCGAGTTTGACGCCGGCGGCTTCGAGCACGTCGGCGCTGCCCGAGTTGCTGGTCATCGAGCGGTTGCCGTGCTTGGCCACGCGCGCACCGGCGGCGGCCGCGACCAGCGCGCTCGCGGTCGAGATATTGAAGCTGCCCGACGCATCGCCGCCGGTGCCGCAGGTATCGACGAGGTGCTCGCTGTCGACCTCGACGCGCGTCGCGAGCTCGCGCATGACCGTCGCCGCCGCCGAGATTTCGTCGACGCTCTCGCCCTTCATGCGCAGGCCGACGAGAAAGCCGCCGATTTGCGACGACGTGCATTCGCCGGTCATGATCTGGCGCATGACCGAGGTCATGTCGTCGCGGCTCAGATCCTGCCGCGCCATGACCGCCTTGATTGCTGCCTGAATTTCCACGCTAGCCCCCGTTGTTCAATGCTGCCGCAGGAAGTTTTGCAACAGAACGTGACCGTGTTCGGTCAGGATCGATTCGGGATGGAACTGCACTCCCTCGATCGCGTATTCCCGGTGTCGCAGGCCCATGATTTCGTCGACCTCGCCGGCGGCGTCCTCGGTCCACGCGGTGATTTCGAGGCAATCCGGCACGCTGCCGCGCTCGATTACGAGCGAATGATAGCGCGTCGCGGTAAACGGCGACTCGAGCTCGGCGAACACCCCCACACCATTGTGTTTGATTGGCGAAGTCTTGCCGTGCATGATCTCGCGCGCGTGCACGACGCGCCCGCCGAATACCTGGCCGATGCTCTGGTGACCAAGACAGACGCCGAGCACCGGCCGCTCGCCGGCGAGCGCCTCGATCGCGGCCATCGAGATGCCGGCCTCGTTGGGCGTGCACGGACCCGGCGATATCATCAAATGACTCGCGTCCGTCGCGCGGATCGCGTCGATGTCTGTTTCGTCGTTGCGCACGACCTCGACCTCGGCGCCGAGTTCGCCGAGATACTGCACGAGGTTGTAGGTGAACGAATCGTAGTTGTCGATCATCAGGACTTTCATGCCTCGCCCTCCACCGCATCGGCACAAGGATCGCGCGACGGCAACCCGGCCTCGGCCAGCGCCACCGCGCGAAAGATCGCACGCCCCTTGTCGAGGGTCTCGGCCCACTCTCTCTCGGGCACCGAATCATAAACGATTCCGGCGCCAGCCTGAATATAGAGCTCGCCATCCTTGATTACCGCGGTGCGGATCGCGATCGCGGTATCCATGTTGCCGCTCCACGAAATATAGCCGACCGCGCCGGCGTAAATACCGCGCTTGACCGGTTCGAGTTCGTCGATGATTTCCATCGCCCGGATTTTCGGCGCGCCCGACAGGGTGCCGGCCGGAAAAGTCGCGCGCAATACGTCGATCGCCGAAAGCCCCGAACGAATGCGCCCCTCGACGTTCGAGACGATATGCATGACGTGCGAAAAGCGTTCGATGATCATCTTCTCGGTCAGGCGTACGCTGCCGATTTCGCTGACGCGGCCGACGTCGTTGCGGCCGAGGTCGATCAACATCAGGTGCTCGGCGAGCTCTTTCGGATCGGCCAGCAGGTCGGCTTCGAGTTCGAGATCGGCCTCCGGCGTGCGCCCGCGCGGGCGCGTACCGGCTATCGGGCGGACGGTCACGGTGTCATCCTCGAGCCGGACCAGGATTTCGGGCGACGAGCCGACGACATGATGGTCGTCGAGATTGAGAAAAAACAGGTACGGCGACGGATTCAGGCTGCGCAGCGCACGATACAGATCGATCGGCGTCGCGCCATAGGGTACCGACAGGCGCTGCGACAACACGACCTGCATCGCGTCACCGTCGATGATGTACTGACGCGCGCGCTCGACCGCGGCCTCGAAACCCTCGCGGGTAAATTCCGACGTAAAGTCCTGTTCGCGCACCGGCGCCGCGGCCGGCCGCGATTCGGGCGCGGGCTGGCTCGCGACGAGCCGCCGCTCGAGTTCGTCGAGTCGGCGCTGGCCGTCATGCCAGGCCTGTTCGCCTGTCGGCTCCACGTGCACGATCAGGTACATGCGCGACGCCAGGTTGTCGAATACGACCAGCTCGTCGGACAGCATCAGCAATATATCGGGCGTGCCGTGCTTGTCCGGGTTCGGGCACTCGGATAGGCGCGGCTCGATGTAGCGGATGGTGTCGTAGCCGAAATAGCCGACCAGACCGCCGTGAAACTTCGGCAGGCAGTCGGCCTCGGCGACGCGAAAGCCGGCGAGAAAATCTTCGACAAAGCTCAAAGGATCGCCGGTTTCGCTCTCCTGCTCGACGCGGCCGTCGACCTCGAGGCGAACCCGCCGGCCGAAAACCTTGATGCGCGTCGCGCAGGCCATGCCGATGATCGAGTAGCGGCCCCATTTCTCGCCGCCCTGCACCGATTCGAACAGGTAGGTGTAGGGTTCGTTGGCGAGTTTCAGGTAGGCCGACAGCGGCGTGTCGA
>JAHEKJ010000141.1:0-3809 GCA_024638385.1 Gammaproteobacteria bacterium
TCGCTGATGAACACCGAGGCCGGCAAGATCCAGGGCAACCTGCATACCTGGGGCATCCCCGAGGTGCAGAATTACAAGGTGCCGTGGGGCAACTACGCGGTTGTGGACGACGACGGCCCGGTCCCGTCGGTCGGCACCGACGCCTACAAGGCCTACATGAAGGACATGATCGCGGCGCACAAGGAACAGTTCCCGACCGAGCTCGCGCAAATTCCGAACCCGAGCGTCGACGAAATCGAAAAAGATCCGAAGCTCGCCGGCTTCACCTACCAGCGCCAGCAGTGCCAGCGCTGCCACGTCACCGTCAAGGGCCGCGAACGCCGCGGCGACTACCGCGGCCAGGGCTGCTCGTCGTGCCACATCCCGTACAGCAACGACGGCTTCTACGAGGGCAAGGATCCGACCATCGACAAGAAGCAGGCCGGTCACCTGCTGACGCACCAGATCCAGGCGACGCGCAAGTCCAAGGTCACGATCGGCGACACGACCTACTCCGGCATCCCGGTCGAGACCTGTAACTCGTGCCACAACCGCGGCAAGCGCATCGGCGTAACCTACCAGGGCCTGATGGAATTCCCCTACGGCTCGCCGTTCAGCCCGACCGGCAGCAAACAGCCGAAACTGCACACCAAGAACTACCTGTTCATCTCCGACGACCTGCACCACCAGATCAAGAGTCGGCCGGAGAACCCGCGCGGCGGCCTGCTGTGCCAGGATTGCCACACGACGATCGACATGCACGGCGACGGCAACATCCCGGGCACGACGCTGGCGCAGGTCGAGGTCGAATGCCAGGATTGCCACGGCACGCCCGAGGCTTACCCGTGGGAGCTGCCGCTCGGCCACGGCGAGGAATTCGCCAAGGACATCGGCAACACGCCGCGCGGTCTCGCGCAAAGCCTGCTCCCCGAAACCGCGACCTTCGCCACGGTCTACGACAAGAAGGATGGCTACCTGCTGTCGGCGCGCGGCAATCCTTACGGCAACGTCGTCAAGGTCGGCAAAGAAGTCATCATGCATTCGGCCACCGGCAACGACTTCCTGGTGCCGATGCTGAAGACGCTGGCGGAAAGCGAAAACTGGCGCAATTCGCAGGCGATGGTCGCGATGCAGCGCGTCAAGAAGCACGCCGAGAGCCTCGAGTGCTACGCCTGCCACGCGTCGTGGGTGCCGCAGTGCTACGGCTGCCACGTCGACGTCGACTACGGCCCGGACAAGGACGGCAAGCCGAAGATGGACACCGACTGGATCGCGTCGGGCTCGGCGCGTAATCCCGACGGCTCGACCGCCGAATCGCCGCTCGGCGTCGGCGGCATCAAGAGCCCCGGCAAGGTCTCCGAGACCCGCTCCTACCTGCGCTGGGAAGAGCCGGTGCTCGGCATCAACGGCGAGGGTCGCGTGACCCCGCTGATGCCCGGCTGCCAGGTCATCTGGACCGTGCGCGCGCGCGACGGCCGCACCGTCGCCAACAACCAGATCGCGCTGGCCTACGACGAGCAGGAAATGCTCGGCCAGGAACGCACCCCGCTCGGCATCGACATGGCGCCGGTGCAGCCGCACTCGGCGCAGCGCAAGGCGCGCACCTGCGAGAGCTGCCACAACAACCCGAAGGCGCAGGGCTACGGCATCTCCGGCAACGTATTCCAGCTGCGCTACCCGGAGAACGTGGTCGAGGACCTGATCGACCAGAAGACCGGCAAGGTCATCCCGAGCCGGCACTCGGTGCAGATCCCGAGCATCGAGGCGCTCGACTTCGACCTGTCGGCGATCATCGTCGACGGCCAGCAGGTGCAAACGGTCGGCTCGCACTGGCCGCTGTCGCGCGCGCTGCCGAAAGAGGTTCGCGACGCGATGGACCGCACCGGCCTGTGCATGGGATGCCACCGCGAGATGACCAACGACGACCTGTGGGCCAAGGTTTCCGAACCCGGCAGCCTGACCGACGCCGAGCACATCGAGTTGATGAACAAGATGCTGCAGGCCTACAGCAAGCGGTAAGCGCATGCGCAAGGGCAATAACCACCGGGCCCGCTGGATTACAGCGGGCCTGTTAACGTTTGCGATCGGCGCCTGCGACAGCGACAGCGTCGCGGTGGTCGAGAAAGGCGCCGAGCAGAGCAAGGCGCTCGAGGCTTTCCTCGACGACAGCAAGCCGCAGCAAGCCGTCGGCGCGCATCGGCCGACCGACCCGCACGCCAGCCTCGATCCCGAGCAGCTCGCGCGCGTCGCGCTCGAGCATTTCGAGGAGGCGCGCACCGGCCTCGCGCTGGAGACCCTCGATTCGGCCATCGCCCGCTATCCCGAAGTTGCGTTCCTGCTGGGCCTGCGCGCGAGCATTCATCTGCACGGCGGACAGTCCAGCCTCGCGCTGGCCGACCTCAATCGCGCGATCGAAATCGATCCGCACGATCCCGGCCTGCTGACCAACCGCGCGCAGGCGCTGCGCCAGTTCGACCGGATCGGCGACGCGCGCCGCGATCTCGACGATGCGCTCGAGCTCGAACCCGGGTTTCTCGCCGCGCTGTTCAACCGCGGCAGCCTCGCCTTCGAGGCCGGCGACTACGCCGCCGCGCTGGCGGATTTCGACCGCTGCATCGAACTGCAACCCGAGGTGCCGGCGGCCTGGTTCAACCGCGCGTCGACTCACGAGGCGCTCGGCGAGCGCGACCGCGCGATCGCCGACCTGAACCAGTTCCTGACGCTCGCGCCGCCCGACCCCGCCGCGCAGATGGCCCGCGACCTGCTCGCCGAATGGGGCGCGCCGGCATCGTGATGCGCCGCGTCGGATTCTGTTGCCTGCTGTTGCTGGCGCTGAGCGCGCGTGCGCCGGCGGCGCTGGAGCAGGGTGCACGCGACGCCTTCGCCGCGCTATTGCTGGAATCCGGCCTGCGGCTCGACGCGCGCGACGACCTCGTCGAGGTGCCGGTTCTCGGCGACGCGATCCTGCCCTACGAGCACGCGCTGCGGCATGCCTCCGGTCGGCTCGAACTGCGCTTCATCGTGCGCCCCCTCGCCCGCATCACGATCGAGTATGAAGATCCGCACAACGCGGCGCCCGAGCCGAATCACCTTTTTCCGCTGCTGTTCGAATCGATGACCAACGCGCTATCCGTCGACGGCGCCGACACCCCGAGCACGGTTTTCACCGAGGCCGAGGCAAAACGCAGTTTCAACGCCGACTGGGCCGCGGTCGCCGCATTCGACGTCGACCCGGACTACGCCGGCGGATTCCGCAACGCGCTGCTCGTCGCGATGCACAAGAACGAGCTCGCCGACGCGTACACGCTGTTCCTCTACGACGACTATACCGAAGCCAAGCCATTGATCGACGCGTCGCTCGCAATCCTGCACTTCGCACCGGTCGACGCCCGCTAAGACGCAAGCGCTGCCGGTTTCCCGCGGACCCGACCGTTGCCTGTCGTTTGCCGTCAGTTGACAGGCATCAATGCCCGCCGCGCGCGGCCCGTCTACCCTGTTCGCATTCGCCTGTCGTACCGGGGGCACATGCAAAAAACCAGCGACGTCATCTGGCAGGATACCCAGCACCAGATGCTGTTCGACCTGATCGACCGGAT
Source organism: Gammaproteobacteria bacterium (assembly GCA_024638385.1). Classification (GTDB taxonomy): domain Bacteria; phylum Pseudomonadota; class Gammaproteobacteria. The sequence goes on from JAHEKJ010000141.1 coordinate 3,576, forward strand.
CAAGGAAGTGCCGTTCGACCCGGACATCTTCGTCCGGCTCAAGCTTTACGCCGAGCATCATTTCGTGCTCGAGGAAACCTACATGCGGCTGCTCGAATACCCCGGCACCGAGGCGCACATCCGCGCCCACGATCGCTTCCGCGAGGAACTCGAAGCGATGATGCAGACCGACCCGACAATGCACGAAGCGCTGCAGGTGTCGCTGTCCGATTTTCTCTACAAGTGGCTCAAGCT
>JAHEKJ010000141.1:3909-7788 GCA_024638385.1 Gammaproteobacteria bacterium
TCATTTGCCGGCACCGGCGGTCTGGTCGCCTTCGCGGGTCAGGTAGAACGCGCCGAGGATCGGCAGGAAGGTCACCAGCACGACGACCATCGCGACGACGTTGGTGACCGGCCGCTGGCGCGGGCGCACCAGTTCCTCGAGCATCCAGATCGGCAGTGTCTGCTGCTGCCCGGCGGTGAACGTGGTGACGATGACCTCGTCGAACGACAGCGCGAACGCGAGCATGCCGCCGGCGAGCAGCGCGGTCGCGAGATTCGGCAGCACGACGTAGCGCAGCGTCTGGAAGCCGTCGGCGCCGAGATCCATCGACGCCTCGATCAGCGACGCCGACGTGCGGCGGAAGCGCGCGACCGCGTTGTTGTAGACCACGACCACGCAAAAGGTCGCGTGGCCGAGGATGATCGTCCAGGTCGAGAACGGGATATCGGCGAGGTTGAAGGCCGAGCGCAGCGCGATCCCGGTGATGATGCCGGGCAGCGCGATCGGCAGGATCACGAGCAGCGAGATCGTCTCGCGACCGAAGAAGCGCGAGCGCGAGATCGCCGCCGCGCACAGCGTGCCGAGGAGCAGCGCGATCAGCGTCGAGATGCTCGCGACCTTGAGCGACAGCTCGAGCGCTTCCCAGATATCGGGTCGCTGCCAGGTCACGCCGAACCATTTCAACGTCAGCCCCGGCGGCGGCCACTGGTAGCTGCGCTCCTCGGTCGTGAACGCGTAGACGAAGATCAGCAGGATCGGCAGGTGCAGGAACGCGAGCCCGACGCCGGCCGCGATCTTGAGCCCGAGCGGGGCGCGCTGCCGGTCGCTAGAGCGCATCGAAGGCTCCGGCGCGCTTCGCCATCCATAGATAGAAGCCCATGATCACGATCGGCACGACCGCGAACGCCGCCGCCAGCGGGATGTTGCCGGCGGTGCCCTGGTGGGTGTAGACCGCCTGGCCGATGAACAGCCGCGACGAGCCGATGATCTGCGGCACGATGTAGTCGCCGAGCGTCAGCGAGAACGTGAAGATCGAGCCGGCGATCACGCCCGGCATTGCGAGCGGCAGTACCACATGGCGGAACGTTTGCCGCGGCCTGCCGCCGAGATCGGCCGAGGCTTCGAGCAGGCTCGCCGGCACGCGCTCGAGTGCCGCCTGCAGCGGCAGGATCATGAACGGCAGCCAGACGTAGAGGAACACCAGGAAGGTGCCGGTGTAACTGACCGACAGCGAATTACCGCCGATCACCGGAATCGACAGATAGGCTTCGAGCAACCAGGTCAGGTGCAGCTTGGCGAACAGCCAGTTCAGGATTCCCTCCTTCGCCAGCACCAGCTTCCACGCGTAGATCTTGACCAGGTAACTCGACCACAGCGGCAGCATCACGCCGATGTAGAACGCCGCCTTCCACTTGCCGCGCGCGTAGCGCGCGGCGAAGTACGCGATCGGGAATGCGACCACCACCGCGGCCAGCGTCACCGTCGCCGCCATCGTCACGGTGCGGACGATGATGTCGAGATTCGCCGGAATCAGCAATTCGCGGTAGGTCTTGAGCGTGAACTCGTAGTTGATCAGGCCGGAGAATTCGTCGATCGAGAAGAAGCTCTGTACCAGCAAGGCCGCCAGCGAGCCGAGGTAGACGATGCCGAGCCAGCCGACCGGCAGCGCCAGCATCAGCACCAGCAGCAACCGCGGCCGCCGCCACAGCGCGACCGCGATGCGCCGCAGCACGCCGTCGCGCGCGGCGAGGATCGCATCGGCCGACGCGCTCACGTTTCCTCCTCCATCAGGTGCAGGTCGTCGCGGTCCCAGTCGATACGCACGCGCTCGCCGACCTCGGGCACCGGATCGGCCGACGGCAGCAGCGCGTGCAGGCGCAATGCGCCGACGTCGAGCGCAAGCCGGGTCGAACCGCCGAGGAAATTGCTGGCGACGACGACGGCTTCGTGGCCGCCGTCGGCGGCGAGCCGTATCGTCTCGGGCCGCAGGCTCGCCCACCTGCGCTGGTCTGCGATCGTTGCGACGAACGCCGGCGGCAATACGTTGGACGAACCGACGAAGTCGGCGACGAAACGCGAGTTCGGCCGGCGATAGATTTCCCGCGGCGTGCCGACCTGGACGATGCGGCCCTCGCGAAACAGCGCGACGCGGTCGGCCATCGACAGGGCTTCGTTCTGGTCGTGGGTGACGAAGATGAAAGTGATGCCGAGCCGGCGCTGCAGGGTCTTGAGCTCCTCCTGCATCTGCTCGCGCAGCTTCAGGTCGAGCGCGCCGAGCGGCTCGTCGAGCAGCAGCACGCGCGGCTGGTTGACGAGCGCGCGCGCGAGCGCGACGCGCTGGCGCTGGCCGCCCGACAGTTCGCTCGCGCGTCGCTTGCCAAGGCCCGGCAGCGCGACCAGTTCGAGCGCCTCCCCGGCGGTGCGGTAACGCGCGGCCCGGTCGACGCCGCGGATCATCAGGCCGTAGGCGACGTTGTCGATGACGTTCAAATGCGGGAACAGCGCGTAGTCCTGGAACACGGTGTTGACGTTGCGCCGGAACGGCGGCACGCCCTCGGCGGTCTCGCCGAAAATCTCGATATGGCCCAGGGTCGGTTGATCGAATCCCGCGATCAGCCGCAGGCAGGTCGTCTTGCCCGAGCCCGACGGGCCGAGCATCGCGAAGAATTCACCCTCCTCGACTTCGAGGTCGACCTCGTCGATCGCGCGCACCTCGCCGTAGTGGCGCGACACGCCGGCGAACATTACCGCGACCGTCATGCCGGAGGTATTCGATTCAGGCCGACGGCCGGCCGCCGCGCGCGCCGCGGCGGCCCGGCCGGATCGGGAACGCGATATCGACTAGCGACCGCCGATGACACCGATGTAGTCGGACACCCAGCGGTAATACGGCACGCAGCTGCCCTGCGTCTTGCATTGGGTCACCGGCGTGGTCCAGAACCTGATTTTTTCGAAATCGTCGAGGCCGTTGGCGGTGCAGCCGGCCGCGGTCTGCATGCCGCGCCCGTCGGTGCAGGCCGCCGGCACGCTCGGGTTGGCGCCGAACCAGACCGACAGGTCGCTCTGCAGGTTCGAAGACAGCGTGTGCTCGAACCACAGGTAGGCGCAGTTCGGGTTCTTCGCGTCGGCGTGCAACATCGTCGTGTCGGCCCAGCCGGTCGCACCCTCCTGCGGGATCACCGACGACACCGGGTGGCCGTCGGCCTTGAGCAGGTTGACCTGGAACGGCCACGAGCCGGACGCGACCACGCCCTCGTTCTTGAAGTCATCCATCTGGATGAACGCGTCGTGCCAGTAGCGCGACACCAGCGTGCGCTGCTGGCGCAGCAGGTCGAGCGCGGCCTTGTACTGTTCGGCGTTGAGTTCGTACGGATTCTTGATGCCGAGGTCCTTGCGGTGATACATCAGGTAGTTGGCCGCGTCGGCGACGTGGATCGGCCCGTCGTAGGCCTGCACCCGGCCCTTGTTCGACTTGCCGTCGTCGAGCGTCATCTCCTCGAACACGACCTTCCAGCTCTTCGGCGGCGACTTGAACGCGCGCGTGTCGTACATCAGCACGTTCGGGCCCCACATGTAGGGCACCCCGTAATGCACACCGCCCACCGTGTGCCAGGGCGCGTTTTGCAGGCGCTTGTCGATATGCTTCCAGCTCGGCACGAGATCGACGTTGACCGGCTGCACGCGCTTGCCGGCGACCAGCCGCAGCGACGCATCGCCCGACGCGGTGACGAGGTCGAAGCCGCCCTCGTTCATCAGCGCGACCATTTCGTCCGACGTGTTGGCGGTCTTGACGTTGACCTTGCAGCCGGTCTGTTTTTCGTAGGTCGTGACCCAGTCGAATTTCGGGTCGGTCTCGCCGCGCTCGATATAGCCCGGCCAGGCGACGATGTCGACCCGGCC
>JAHEKJ010000142.1 GCA_024638385.1 Gammaproteobacteria bacterium
GTGCACTTGCCGCGCGGGTTGAAGCTCATCGTGCGCCCGGACAGGGGCACGTGCACCGGCACGCGGGCTAGCGTGATGAATTCGTCGACCCGGGTACCGGCGACGACGCGGCCTTTCTCGGTCGACGGCTGGTTCGCGTGCGATACGATGACCGAAGCCGGCTTGACCAGGTTATTGATGACCCAGGCGGCTTCTTTCGGTCCGGTGGTGAAGGTGTCGCCGATGTTGATGACCGCGAGCTTCGCGCCGTAGTGCTGGCGCACGACGGTGTCCTGTTCGGCGGTCAACCCGGTGTCGCCCGACAGGTAGGCCACCAGCCCGCTCGAGAAACTCAGCACGTAACCCGTCGGCGGTCCGGCATAGGCGGTCAGGCCCGCGGCGTCGAGCTGCTGGCCGAGTTCGCCGCCGATCATCGCGCCGGCGATGCCGTTCGAATGCGCCGCCGGCACGGTCGTGATCGTGACTCCGCCAACCTTACGCGACGCGCCGAAACGAACCAGCTGCGCCTTGCCCGGATCGCCGCCGAGGGCCTTGAGCTTGGCGGCAAAGAATTTCGGCATTTCGCTGCCGGTCACGATAAGCGCGTCCTTGGCCAGCGCGATCTTGACCGCGTTGGTCTGCGGCAGCGCCGAGGTCGGGAATTCGCTGCTCTTGCAATCGCCGCTCGTCGGCTCGACGATATGGCGGTCGCCGACGTGGTCGCCGTGCATGTGGCTGACGAGGATCGCGTCGATGCGGCCGAGCCGTGGGTCGTCGCCACCGGCGACGGTGCGGCCCGGATCGTAGAGCAGCCGGGTGCCGTCGGGGTCCTCGAAGAGCAGCGCGCGGTCGAGCTGGCAAAACTCGCCGTCGCGGCTGCCGAGAGGCGTGATCTTGACGTCCTGGGCGAGAGCCGGTGCGGCGATCGCGCCGGTCAGCAACGCGCCGCAGGCAAGGAGAAGGTTTCTGGTTTTCATGTCGTGACTCCGGGTAGGTGAGGTCTGGTACGAAGAAGCTAGAGCCCCGAACTCCCGTGCAGGGCCGAATCTTCCGGCCGCTGACGAGGTTCGAATCGAAGCCGCCGGCGTTGCCGTTCGCGGGCAATTCTACCCATGCGAGGGTCCGCTGCGAAGCATTTTCGGCGGGGCGGCCGGTGGCTCGTTCAGACCGCGTCCAGGTCGCCGACGCGGCGCCCCGCGCTGCGGCGCCGGTCGGAACCGGCACCGGCGAAGATAAAGCCGAGCCGGGCCATCTCGACCCGGCGGTCGAGCCCGCTGCGGCGGTCGTCGGAGAACAGGTAATGGCAGCGGCATTCGGTCTCGGTGCAAAAGGGCAGCGGCAGCACCGGCGCCTCGCGCGCGAGAAACAACTGATCGGTGATCTGTTCGACCCGCTTGCAGGCGTTGAGACCCGGGCGGACCTTGACCGAACGCCACCGGGTGTCGGCCGAGGTGTCGTCCGGGTCGTCGTCGACGCCGATGCGGTCGACCTGCAGGTTGGCGCCGTAGTCGTAAGGCTTGAACAGGAACAGGACGACGAGCACGAGTAGCGCGAAGGCAATGACGGCGAACAGGACGGCACTCACGATAGCGAAATCCGCTGACTGGACGGGGCTATTCTACCGAACCGCGTCGATTTCGCGAATCAGGCCGAGAATCTCGTCGCGCCGGCGCGCCATCAGCCCGGCGTCGTCGCGGGCCTCGACGTTGAGCCGCAACAGGGGTTCGGTGTTCGACGCGCGCAGGTTGAAGCGCCAGTCGCCGAAATCCATGCCGATGCCGTCGGTTTCGTCGAGCGCGTGCGGAAGATCGGCGTAGTGCCCGTGGACTCTTTCGATCGCGGCAGCGGTATCGTCGACCTCGCTGTTGATCTCGCCGCTGACCGGGAAGCGCGCGATGCGCGCGTCGACCAGCTCGGCGAGCGGCTTGCCGGCGGCGGAGATCATCTCGGCGAGCAGCAGCCACGGGATCATGCCGCTGTCGCAGTAGCCGAAATCGCGGAAATAGTGGTGCGCGCTCATCTCGCCGCCGTAGATACCGTTGACCGCGCGCATCGTTTCCTTCATGAAGGCGTGGCCGGACTTGCTCTGCACCGGTTCGCCGCCGTGCGCTTCGACGAGCTCGATCGTGTTCCAGGTCAGGCGCGGGTCGTAGACGATGCGCTCACCGGGATGCGCGCGCAACAGCTGCGCGCCGAGCAGGCCGACGATGTAGTAGCCCTCGATGTAGCGGCCGTCGTGGTCGAACAAAAAGCAACGGTCGAAATCGCCGTCCCAGGCGACGCCGAGGTCGGCGCCCGCGGCGACAACCGCGTCGATCGTCGCGGCGCGGCGCTCGGGCAAAAGCGGGTTGGGCACGCCGTTGGGGAAGCTGCCGTCAGGCTCGTGATGCACGCGCACGAACTCGAACGGCAGGTGCGGCGCGAGCCGATCGACGACCGGGCCGGCCATGCCGTTACCCGGGTTGGTGACGATCTTGAGCGGCTCGAGCGCGCCCGGGTCGGCAATGTAGCCGAGCAGGTGATCGACGTAGGCGGCGGACAGATCGGTCGCGATCAGCTTGCCGCGCGCGCCGGGCTTGCCGAAGCGATCGGCCTCGGCGAGCCGACGGATCTCGTCGAGCCCGCTGTCGCCGGACAGCGGCCGCGCGCGCTCGCGCACGAACTTGAAGCCGTTGTGATCGATCGGGTTATGGCTCGCGGTGATCATGATGCCGCCGTCGAGCTCGAGGTGAAACGCGGCGAAGTAGACCTGCTCGGTGCCGCAAAGCCCAAGGTCGAGCACGTCGACTCCGCTGTCGGTCAAGCCCTGCGCGAGCGCGTCGAACAGGGTCTCGCTGCTTTGGCGCACGTCGCGGCCGAGGGCGACCTGGCGCGGCTTGACGAATTCGGCGTAGGCGCGGCCGACGCGGTAGGCGATTTCTTCGTCGAGCTCTTCGGGTACGCGGCCGCGCGCGTCGTATGCCTTGAAGCAGGTAATCGGGCGGCTCATGCCGACGCCTTTTGCGCGTCGACCGCGGGCAGGATGGTTTTCAGATACTGCCCGGTATACGAGCGGTCGACGGTCGCGACCTGCTCGGGAGTGCCGCTGGCGATGATCTCGCCGCCCTTGTCGCCGCCCTCGGGGCCGAGGTCGACGATCCAGTCGGCGGTCTTGATCACGTGCAGGTTATGCTCGATCACGGCGATCGTATTGCCGTGGTCGCGCAGCCGGTGGAGCACGCCGAGCAATTGCTCGACGTCGTGGAAATGCAGGCCGGTGGTCGGCTCGTCGAGAATGTACAGCGTGCGCCCGGTGTCGCGCTTCGACAGTTCGCGCGACAGCTTGATGCGCTGCGCCTCGCCGCCCGACAGCGTGGTCGCGTTCTGCCCGAGCGTGATGTAGGACAGCCCCACGTCCATCAGCGTGTCGAGCTTGCGCTTGATTACCGGGATTGCGCTGAAGAACCCGGTCGCGTCCTCGACCGTCATCGCCAGCACCTGGTCGATCGACTTGCCCTTGTAGGTGATGTCGAGGGTCTCGCGGTTGTAGCGCTTGCCCTTGCAGACGTCGCAGGTCACGTAGACGTCTGGCAGGAAGTGCATTTCGACGCGGGTCACGCCGTCGCCCTGGCAGGCTTCGCAGCGCCCGCCCTTGACGTTGAAGCTGAAACGGCCCGGCTTGTAGCCGCGCGAGCGCGCCTCCTGGGTGCCGGCGAACAGATCGCGGATCGGCGTGAACAGCCCGGTATAGGTCGCCGGGTTCGAGCGCGGCGTGCGCCCGATCGGGCTCTGGTTGATGTCGATGACCTTGTCGAAACGGTCGAGCCCGGCGATGCGCTCGTAGTCGCCGGTGGCGAAGCTGCTGCCGTTGACCTCGTTGGCGGCGAGCTTGTAGAGGGTTTCGTTGATCAGCGTCGACTTGCCCGAGCCGGACACGCCGGTAATGCAGGTGAACAGCCCGACCGGCAATTCGAGCTTGACCCGCTTCAAATTGTTGCTCGACGCGCCCTCGATGCGCACCCACTTGTTACGCTTCGGCGCGACGCGCTTGGCCGGAATCTCGATGCGGCGCTTGCCGGCGAGGTATTGGCCGGTGATCGACTCCGGAATCTTCGCGATCTCGCGGGCGGTGCCGGTGGCGACGATCTCGCCGCCGTGGACGCCGGCGCCGGGGCCGATGTCGACGATGTGGTCGGCGGCCTCGATCGCGTCCTCGTCGTGCTCGACGACGATCACGGTGTTGCCGAGGTCGCGCAGGAAGGTCAGCGTCTTGAGCAGGCGGTCGTTGTCGCGCTGGTGCAGGCCGATCGACGGCTCGTCGAGGATGTACATGACGCCGACCAGCCCGGCGCCGATCTGGCTGGCGAGCCGGATGCGCTGCGCCTCGCCGCCGGACAGGGTCTCGGCGCTGCGCGACAGCGACAGGTAGTCGAGGCCGACGTTGACGAGGAAGGTCAGCCGCTCGCGGATTTCCTTGTTGATCTTCTCGGCGATCTCGCCGCGCTTGCCGGCGAGTTCGAGCTCGTTGAAAAACCGCAGCGCCTCGTCGATCGGCAGCCGCGCGAGCGTCGCGAGGTTGCGCCCGGCGACGAACACGTGCCGCGCGGCCTCGTTGAGCCGGTCGCCGCGGCAAGACGGGCACGGCTGGTCGGACAGGAACTTGGCGAGCTCCTCGCGCACGAGGCTCGACTCGGTGTCGCGGTAGCGCCTTTTCAGGTTCGGCAGGATGCCCTCGAACGGGTGTTCCTGGATGCGCTGGTCGCCGCGCTCGTTGCGGTAGACGAACTTCACCGGTTCCGGGGAGCCGTTCAGGATCACGTCCTGGACGCGCGGCTCGAGTTTGCCGAATGGCATCTCGACGTCGAAGCCGAAATGCGCGGCCAGCGATTGCAGCATCTGGAAGTAATAGCCGTTGCGCCGGTCCCAGCCGCGAATCGCGCCGCCGGCGAGGCTGAGTTCCGGCGACTTGACGACCAGCTTGGGGTCGAAGAACTGCATCGTGCCGATACCGTCGCACTCGGGGCAGGCGCCGATCGGGCTGTTGAACGAAAACAGCCGCGGCTCGAGCTCGCTGATCGAGTAGCCGCATTCGGGGCAGGCGAAGTTGGCCGAGAAGCGCATTTCGTCGACGCCGGCGTCGGCGTCGAGACTCGCGATCCTGGCGACGCCGTCGGCGAGCTGCAGCGCGGTCTCGAACGACTCAGCGAGGCGCAGCTTGAGGTCGGGCCGTACCTTGAAGCGGTCGACGACGACGTCGATGTCGTGCTTCTTGCGCAGCTCGAGCTTCGGCGGGTCGTCGAGCTCGATCAATTCGCCGTCGACGCGCGCGCGCAGGAAGCCCTGCTTGCGCAGGCTGTCGAACAGCTGCACGAACTCGCCCTTGCGATTCGACACCGCCGGCGCGAGCAGCATCAAGCGGGTGCCCGCGGGCAGCGCGAGCACCTGGTCGACCATCTGGCTGACCGTGCTCGCCTCGAGCGGCGCATCGTGGGTCGGGCAGCGCGGCGTGCCGACGCGCGCGAACAGCAGGCGCAGGTAGTCGTAGATCTCGGTGATCGTGCCGACGGTCGAGCGCGGGTTGTGCGAGGTCGTCTTCTGCTCGATCGAGATCGCCGGCGACAGGCCCTCGATATGGTCGATGTCGGGTTTTTCCATCATCGACAGGAATTGCCGGGCGTAGGTCGACAGCGACTCGACGTAGCGGCGCTGGCCCTCGGCGAAGATCGTGTCGAAGGCGAGCGACGACTTGCCCGAGCCGGAAAGCCCGGTAAAGACGATCAGCTTGTCGCGCGGCAGCGTCAGGTCGACGTTCTTGAGATTATGGGTGCGCGCACCGCGCAGCGTGATGTTTTCCATGGATTCCGGTAGCGGGGACCAAACTCGACATTATAACCAAGTGGTGTTCAATTTTCGCGCTTCGATCACTTTTGGATCGCATTGGTTCCCATGCATCGCGCAAGCGGCTAAAATCCCGCCGTTCCCACCCGCCCGGCGACCTTGCCCGATGCTGAAAACCGAGAAGAGAGCCGCCATATCGCTTGCGCTGGTCTATGCGCTGAGGATGCTCGGGCTGTTCATGATTCTGCCGGTGTTCAGCCTGCACGCGGGCGACTACGCCGGCGCGACGCCGCTGCTGACGGGGCTCGCGATCGGCGTCTACGGCCTGACCCAGGGCCTGTTCCAGCTGCCGTTCGGCTTTATGTCCGATCGCTTCGGGCGCAAGCGCGTGATCGTCGCCGGCCTCGTGATTTTCTGTATCGGCAGCATCGTCGCCGCCGAGGCCGATTCGATTTACGGGGTCATCGCCGGGCGCGCGCTGCAGGGGCTCGGCGCGATCGCGGCCGCGGTCATGGCGCTGGCGGCCGACCTGACGCGCGAGGAGGTGCGCCTGCGGATCATGGCGATCATCGGCATGTCGATCGGCGCGAGCTTCATGCTGTCGATGATTCTCGGCCCGGTGATCGCCGCCGCCTACGGCCTGCGCGCGCTGTTCTGGCTGACGGCGGGTCTCGCGGTGCTCGGCGTCGCGGTGATCGTGTTCGTCACGCCGCGGCCGGCGGCGCGCGGCTTCCACCGTGATGCGCAGCTGTCGCGGCGCGACGTCGGCCGGATACTCGGCGACGTCGAACTGCTCAAGCTCGATTTCGGCGTATTCATGCTGCATCTCGTGCTGTCGGCGACCTTCGTCGTGTTTCCGCTGCTGCTGGTCGAGCGGCTCGGCGTCGCCGAAGCGCTGCACTGGCAGACCTACCTGCCGGTGTTCGCGCTGTCGGTCGTGCCGCTGGTGCCGATGATCCTGATCGCCGAGAAGTGGCGCCGGCCGCGGGCGATGTTCGTCGGCGCGATCGGCCTGCTGATTCTCGCCGAGGCCGGGCTGGCTTACGGCGCGAGCTATGCCGCCGCGTTCGTCGCGCTGGTCGCGTTCTTCGCAGCGTTCAACTTTCTCGAGGCGATCCTGCCGACCAGCGTCAGCCGGATCGCGCCGGCCGACATGAAGGGCACCGCGATGGGGCTGTTTTCGAGCGCCCAGTTTCTCGGCGCTTTCGCCGGCGGGCTCATCGGCGGCGCGCTGCTCGCGCGCGGCGAGTACTCGGATACCTTCACCGCGCTCGCGTTGCTACTGTGCGCTTGGTTCGCCGTCGGCCTGACGATGCGGCCGCCGCGCCAGCTCGCGTCGCGGATCGTCTCGCTGAAGGACCTCGGCGACGCCGAGGTCGAGCGCTTCGTCGAGCAGGCGTCGGCGCTCGACGGCGTCGAGGAGGTCGCGGTCTACGCCGAGGACCGCGTCGCCTACCTCAAGGTCGAAAAACGCTTCGACGACGCCGCGCTACGCGCCCTCGTCGCGCGTTGATTTGGCTCAGCGAATGCCGGCGTGCATTTACACGGAGATTTGCAAGTCATTGCGAGGAGCGCGAGCCGCAGGCTCGTGCGACGAAGCAACCTCCCGACACTTGCCCAATTCCAGGAGATTGCGTCGCTGCGCTCGCAATGACGCTGGGATCCGGGGAGGTCGCCTCGCTTTGCTCGCGACGACCTGCGTGACGGCGAGAAGTCGCTGCCATGCAGTACAGTTTTTGAAAAAAACTGTTGCAATTCGAAACGAAATGCGTATATTTCTGTCCTACAGGCCTACAGCCTGTAGGGGGCCCGGGGCTATCCGGGTCAAGGAAAAAGTTCATACGGAACATGAACCGTTAAAGGAGTAACCATGAAAAGCACGACTATTCTCGCAGCGCTCGCTGCCTATTTCCTCGCTACCGCCAGCCTCGCCGCGCCGGTCAACATCAATACCGC
>JAHEKJ010000143.1 GCA_024638385.1 Gammaproteobacteria bacterium
TCAGCACGACGCCGTCGAGCGGGTAACCCTGTAGCACCTCGACCAGGCTCAGGTAGGCGAGGTTGCGGTCGAGCGCCGCGGTCGGGCGTTTGCCGGTTTCCTGGATCGGGTGGACCGGGAATTCGATCGGCACGCCGCCGGCTTCGCGGATGCCGGCCTTGATGCGCTCGGCGAGGTAGACGTGGATCTTGTTGCACGGCGCGAGGTCGCTGCCGGTCTGCGAAATGCCGATGATCGGCCTGCCGGACTGCAGTTCCTCGCGGCTGTAACCCTGGTTCTGGTAGCGCTCGACGTAGAGCGCGGTCATCGCCGGGTTGTCCGGGTTGTCGAACCATTCCTGCGACCGCAGACGTTTCTTCGTGTCCTTGCCCATCACGGATTATCCATCTCGAGGCCCGCTTCGCGCAAGGCGCGGCACATTTTCTCGCAGGTCGCGTCGTCGAGCGCGGTCAGCGGCGGGCGCGGCCGGCGCCATTCGGCGTCGCCGGTGACCGCGGCGACCGCGGCCTTCATCGCCGGGAATAGCGGGTACGACTGGATCACGGCCCAGACCGCGCTCAACGCCTGCTGGCGCGCATTGGCGTCGTCGCCGTCGAAATCGCGGCACAGGCCGACGCTCTGGCGCGGGTTGAAATTGGCCGAGCCGAGGATGGCGCCCCTGCCGCCGCCGCGCAGCGCCGCCAGCAACGGGTCGTCCTGGCCGCTGAACAGGTCGAAGCCGTCGGGTTGAAAATTTTCCAGCACCGCGTGCATGTTGTCCCAGTCTCCGGAGCTATCTTTGATACCGGCAATGCAGTCGGGAAAGTCTTTCAGCAAGCGCTCGATCAGCGTCAGCGAAATCGGCACGTACGACAGCTGCGGGATGTGGTAGAGGTAGATCCTGAGTTTCGGGTCGCCGACCGCGGCGATGACCTCGGCGAAATAGCCGTACAGGCCGTCGTCGGAGAGGCCCTTGTAGAAGAACGGCGGCAGCATCAGGACGCCGGCGCAGCCGAGCTCGACCGCGCGGCGGGTCAGACGGATCGAATCGGTCAGCGCGCAGCAGCCGGTACCCGGCATCATGCGCGCCGTCGGCAGCCCGGCCTCGACGAGTTGCTCGAGCAGTTCGATTTTCTCGTCGACCGACAGCGAATTGCCTTCAGAGGACGAGCCGAACGGCGACAGGCCGACGTCGCGCTCGAGCAGCCAGCGGCAGTGTGCGATCAGGCGTTCGGCGTCGGGCTGAAAGCGGGCGTCGAAAGGCGTCGTGACGGGCGCGAGTACTCCGGCAAGCTGGTGGGTCGACATCCTGGCGTCCTCGCGAATGGTTTCGGGATCGGGATGCACAAGCATACGCCAGCGGCTGGCGGATTAACAAATTTCTCGCCGTGCGAAACGATGCCGACCGACGTGGCGACGGCTCAGCCGCCGGCGCGCCCGCTCGCGTCGAGTCGACGCATTTGTTCGACGACCGGTGCGACCGCCGACCAGACCTCGTCCTTGCCGGCGGCGAAGGTCGAGCGCGCCCAGTCGAGCAGCACGGGACCGTGAATCAGGTCCGCCTGGGCGGGAAATTCGGCGGCGTAGCGGGTAGTGATGTCGGTGGTGCGCGGAAAAACGTGAAAGTGCAGCCGCGCGTCTTCCTCGCCGAACTGGGCGCAGTACACCTTGAGCGGTCGTACGACCCGGGTGACCAGTTCGGTCGCATGCGCCAGCACCGGACCCAGTTCCGCACGGGCGGGGTCGGACAGCCCGAAAATCGCTTCGACGTTCTCGCCCGGCGAAACGATCAGGTAGCCGGGCACGGCGCAGGAGTAGCAGTGCTCGACGACGAAGTGGGCGGTTCGGGCGACGAGAAAATCCATGGGTGCTTGCCATGCCTGATCGGGTCGGACCATGTTACTGGCCGCGGATTGCCGGCACAACGGCGTTCCGCCGGGCCGGCGCCGCGTTCGCGCCTCGCTTGCGCGAATTCGCCCATGCCGACGCCGGCGATCTCGACTTTTCCGCAATTTATTGCCTCATCCGAAAAAATCCGCCGGCCTGCGGTAAACTATGCAATCTTCTCGCTACCGCTCGAAACCGGCAAGGTAATCCGACATGAGCACACCGCTTACGATCGTCGCACGAATCGAGGCCAGGCCCGATAAAATCGAGCTCGTCAAGGCGGAGCTGCTGAATCTGGTCGAGCCGAGCTTGCGCGAGGCCGGCTGCATCCAGTACGACCTGCACCAGGACAACGACGACCCGGCCGTGTTCCTGTTCTACGAGAACTGGGAGAGCCGCGAGCTGTGGCAGGCGCATAGTAACGCGGCGCATATCGCCGCCTACAGGAAGGCGACGGAGGGCGCCGTCGCGGCGTTTACCTTAAACGAAATGACGCGAATCTGAACGACCCGGCCAGCCGCGCGATGCAAATCGATAAACTCGACCACGTCAATCTACGCACCACGCAGCTCGATACCCTGGTCGACTGGTACACCGACGTGCTCGGCCTGCGCGCCGGCGAGCGCCCGGATTTCCCGTTCCCCGGCGCCTGGCTCTACGCCGGCGACGCGGCGATCGTGCACCTGGTCGCCATCGACCGCGACCCCGCCACCGGCTCGGAGACCGAACTCAAGCTCGAGCATTTCGCGCTCGCGGCGACGGGCCGCGCCGAATTCGAAGCCAGGTTGCAGGACAGGGGTGAGCAATTCCGGCGCGTCGAGATTGCGTCGTTCGGCATCATCCAGATCAACGTCTGGGATCCGGACGGCAACCACCTGCATATCGATTTCCCGGCGAACGAGTAGGCCGTCTCGCGGCCGGATTTCCGGTCGCTACGTCGAGCCGGCGACGCTGGCGCTTCGCAGCGCCTTGCCCTCGTTTGTCTGGCGGACGATTCGGTTCAGGCGCGCATCCTCGATTTTGCCATCTGCGCCGCCATCATGAAGGCGCGCCGCGACGGTTCGACGTTGGCCCTGTTCTGGCCGACGATGTCGAACGCGGTGCCGTGCGCGGGCGTCGTCATCGGGAACGGAAAGCCACCGTGGACCGACACGCCCATGTGGAAGCCGAGCAGCTTGATCGCGATCTGGCCCTGGTCGTGGTACATGCTGACCGCGCAATCGTACTCGCCGTCGCGGACCTTGATGTAGAGCGTGTCGGACGGGAACGGGCCGTCGCAGGCGAAGCCTTGTCGCCGCGCCTCTTCGACCGCCGGCGCGATGATCTCGATTTCCTCGCGGCCGATGTTGCCGTTGTCGCCGGCATGCGGATTGAGCGCGGCGACCGCGATCCGCGGCGGTTCGAAGCCGGCGTCGCGCAGGGTTCGCTGCGCGAGCTCGATCGACGCGACGATCTCGTCGACGCTGAGCGCGTCGGCGACCTCGCGCAGCGGGATGTGCGAGGTCACGCGCGCATTCCACATGCCGTCGATGACGTTGAATTCGCTCGTCCGCGACGGGTGATCGATATGCCGCCGGGCCCAGCGCGACTCGTCTTCGACGTCCATGCCGCCGGCGTGCAACGCGGCCTTGTTGAACGGCATGAAGCACAGGCCGTCTAGCGCACCGGCCTTGCAGGCGTCGAGCGCCAGGCCGAAAACCCGCAGCACCGCCGCGCCGTTTGCCGCCGAAACGGTCGCAGGCTTAACCGTCGCCGGGTCGATGCATTCGACGTCGAGCAGGTTCGGCAGGCCGGCGTCGAAATCGGTATCGTCGAGGCCCGAGCACAGCCTGACCACGGGGCTTAGATCGGCAACTTCGCAGCCCTGCTCGAATACGCGCCGGTCGCCGAAGATGACGATATTCGCGGCCTGCACGACCTCGTCGATGCTGAGTAACTTGGCCATCAGTTCGGCGCCGATGCCGGCGGCGTCCCCCTGGACCAGCGCGATTGCGGGTTTTGTCATGACTTGCTCCGTTGTTTGCGCCGTGAAGTCGACGATCGGATTAGGATCGCGACCGCGTTATCTTAATCCCGAGTCGATGCAATTGCGCTAAAACTTGACGCCGCTCGACTCAACGGGTTTAATGGGCGAAATGGTATACCAAAATACCATTATACAAAAATACAACTTACCCAACGCTAATTGAGGAATCGTATTATGAAGCCCATTAAACCGGTGCTATCCAGGGCAGTACTGATGGGGAGCGCAATCGCATTGAGCGGCCTGCTGTTCGGCAGCGCAATGGCCAACGAGTTTCCGTCCAAAACGATCGAGGTCGTCACGCACGCCGGCGCCGGCGGCGGCACCGACGTCACGACCCGGATGATGATGCTGCGCGCGCGCCGCGAGCTGAAGGCCGACATGGTCGTCGTCAACAAGAAAGGCGGCGGCGGCGCGGTCGCGATGGATTACTACCTGACGGTCCCGGCCGACGGCCACAGCATCCTGACCTTTACCATCGGCCACGCGGCGACGCTTGCGAAAGGCAAGACCAAGATGAAGCTCAGCGATATCCGTCCGATCGCGCGCGGCACCGACGATCCGCAAATCCTGATGGTCCGTTGCGGCGCCTACAAATCGGCCGAGGCCTTCGTCGCCGCGCAAAAGAAGGCGCCGATCACCTACGGCACGACCCACCTCGGCAACATCGACGACGTCTCGGCGTTTATGTTCGCCAAGAAGGGCGGTCTCAAGACGCCGAAAATCGTGCCCTTCGACGGCGGCGGCGAACTGGCGACGCAACTGGTGGCCGGCGCGGTCGATGCCGCGGTGCTGAACCTGGCCGAGGCCGGGTCGCAAATCGACGCCGGCGACATCTGCCCGATCGTCGTGCTTGCCGACCAGCGCATGAGCGGCATCCCGAAGGTCAAGACCGCGAAGGAAATGGGTATCGACGTCAGCTTCTCGACGGTGCGCGGTTTCGTCGTGCACAAGGACGTGCCCGATGCAATCGCCGAAAAAATCGAGCAGGCGCTGTTGAAATCGATGAACCACAAGGTCTACCAGGGCTTCCTGACCTCGGTCGGCCTCGACAGCACGTCGGTGGCGGGCTCGAAGGAATGGGGCAAGCAGCTCTCGACCATGGTCGTCGACATGGAAGCCGCGCTCAGGGAACTCGGCTTCATCCAGTAGGGACGTGACTGCCGGGCACGGTTTGCGGGTTGCCGTGCCCGGCAGCGAGGTCGCGCCGTGGCTAACGATTCGTCGCCAGATCAACGCAAGTTCGGGATCCTGCTCGAGCGGTACCTGATCCCGCTGTGCATCCTCGGATTCTGCGCGGTTGCATTCTGGTTGTCGACCGGCTTCGATCGCGTGCCGCCGATATTGAAACGCGGCATCCAGCCGTCGGATTTTCCGCAACTCGTCATAGCGCTGATCGCCTTCCTCGCGATCGTCGACCTCTTCGTCGACAGGGCAGATCCGCCCGAACGCCTCGGCTGGATCACGTGGCTGACCATCGCCGCGCTGGCCGGTTTCGCGCTGCTCGCGCAGATCGACCTGTTCATCGGGCTGGGCGCGTTCGCCGCGTTCCTGGCCTGGC
This sequence comes from Gammaproteobacteria bacterium, assembly GCA_024638385.1. Classification (GTDB taxonomy): domain Bacteria; phylum Pseudomonadota; class Gammaproteobacteria. The sequence continues at coordinate 5,451 of JAHEKJ010000143.1, forward strand.
TCTGGGGCGAGCGCCGCAAGCCGGCACTGCTCGGCATCGGCATCGCGCTGCCGATCGCGGTGTTCTTCCTGTTCGACCGGGTCTTCGAGGTCCGCTTTCCGCGGGGCCTGCTGACCTCGCTGTGGTACGGCTAGGCCGATGGACGCTTTTTTCGGCGGTCTCGCCGCGCTCGCCGACCTGCAGCTGATCGCGCTGATCGTCGCGGCAACCCTCGGCGGAATCGTGGTCGGCGGCCTGCCGGGCCTCAACGCGACCACCGGCGCGGCGCTGCTGCTGCCGTTCACGATCACGATGGAGCCGATTCACGCGATCGCGATCCTGACGACGATTTACTGCGCCGCGACCTTCGCCGGCGCGATCACCGCGATATTGATCAATACCCCGGGCACCTCGGCCAGCGCGACGACCTGTCTCGACGGCTACCCGCTGGCGCAGCGCGGCGAGGCCGGCCGGGCGCTCGGCATGGCGGCGGTGTCGTCGACGCTGGGCGGCATCTTCTCGGTAATCTGCCTGATGGCGGCGGCGCCGCTGATGGCGCGCGCGGCGTACAATTTCGCGCCGCCCGAGTACTTCGCGCTGACCCTGTTCGGCCTGTCGATGCTGGCGACGATCGGCGACGGCTCGGCGCTCAAGAACGTGATCTCGGGCGCCTTCGGCGTACTGCTGGCAACCGTCGGCATCGACCTGCTGACGTCGGTCGAACGGTTCACCTTCGGCATGAACGAGCTGTCCGAGGGCATCGGTTTCGTGCCGGTCATGATCGGCGTGTTCGGCATCTCCGAGCTCTTGATCCAGGCCGGCCGGCTCGGCCTGGTGCGCAAGTCGGTGACGATGAAGGCGATCAAGCTGCCGACGCGCGAGGATTACCGCAAGGTCTGGAAGACGATCCTGCGCTCGTCGGGCATCGGCACCTTCATCGGCATCCTGCCGGCCGAGGGCGCCACGGTCGCGTCGATGATCGGCTACAACGAGGCCAGGCGCTGGTCGAAGACCCCGGAGGAATTCGGCCACGGCGCGATCGAGGGCATCGCCGGTTCGGAGGCGGCCAACAATTCCGCCACCGGCGGCGCGATGGTGCCGACGCTGGCGCTCGGCATCCCGGGCAGCCCGACCGCGGCGGTCATCCTCGCCGGCCTGATGGTGCACGGCCTGCGCCCCGGCCCGACCATGTTCACCGAACAGGCCGAGTTCGCGTTCGCGATCTTCTGGTCGATGCTGTTCGTCAACGTGCTGTTCTTTTTCATCGGGCTCTACGGCGCGACGCTGTTCGCGCGCGTGACCCTGGTGCCGCCGCGCATCCTGTGGCCGATCGTGTTCACCTTCTCGGTGGTCGGCGCCTACGCGCTCGAGCAATCGATGACCGACGTCTGGATCGCGATCGGCTTCGGCGTGATCGGCTTCTTCATGCGCCGCCACGGCTACTCGGTCGTGCCGATGGCGATCGGGCTGATCCTCGGCGGCATGCTCGAAACCCGCCTCGGCCAGTCGATGGTGATGCTCGACGAAAAATGGTGGCTGTTGTTCACGCGCCCGCTGGCGCTGTTCTTTTTTATTCTCACGGCGCTCGCGCTGTTCGGGCCCCCGCTGTGGGGCCGCCTGTTCAAGCAGCGCTCGCCGATCGAGTCGATGGGAGAGTGACTTGAGCAAGATCAAATCGATAAAAACCCGGGTCTGGAAATGGACCGGCCCGACGGTGCCGCCGCAGGCAAATTTCTGTACCAACGCCTCGGACCTGCTGTGGGAGTCGGGCGACGCGATGCAGTCGTTTCGCTTTCACGGCTGGCTGACCTGCGAGGTCGAGGCCGACGACGGCACCATCGGCGTCGGCAACGCCGCGCTCGCGCCCGAGCTGGTCAAGCTCGCGATCGACCAGTACTACGCGCCGCTGGTGATCGGCGCCGACCCGTTCGACTACGCTTACCTGTGGGAGAAGATGTACCGCCGCACGCTCGCCTGGGGCCGCAAGGGCATCGGCATGACGGCGATCTCGGCGATCGACATCGCGCTCTGGGACCTGATGGGCAAGCTGGTCGGCAAGCCGGTGTTCAAGCTGCTCGGCGGCCGCACCAAGGAGCGGATTCCGGTGTATTATTCGAAGCTCTACGCCGACAGCGTCGACGCAATGCAACGCGAGGCGGAAACCGCGATGCGGGATGACTACACCGGATACAAAACCCGATTCGGCTACGGCCCGAAAGACGGCATGCGTGGTATGCGGGAAAACCTCAAACGGGTCGAGG